>JAHHGS010000001.1 GCA_019359715.1 Aphanocapsa sp. GSE-SYN-MK-11-07L
TGTCAAGGCTTGGAACAGACGCAGAAATCGACAAAAGAACCTGATTGACTGGAGCTTTACTCGTCAAGATGCAGACCAAAAACTGGGCAGACATTATGTTGCATAATTAATTACTCGCTCTACTAGTACAACCCTCCGCTCAGGAAAAATCTGGTTTGTCCGCCCCCTAATACCAGTTCTCGTCAGCACTGCACTGAATTAGATACCTGTAATGCTTGTCTTACAAAGATTTATATGATTCATGCTCATCAAGTTTTGGCATAACGCATCTATTGGAGTTGAGGGGCGATCTCTGACAGATCTTTGATAGGACTAATCCGCCATGTATGCCAGTACTTTCATGAATGAGCTGGCTGTTTTTGCGGACGGGCGAATTAGTGCACCTATCTGGCAACGTCTGCCCATAAATAAATATGGTTACTTAATTGCTGGTTTGACCAGGAAGGATTGATCTGAAAGCCTGCGGCTATGCTCCAGGATAAATTAGGATTTTGTAGGTTTCTGGGCCAGGAGCGATCGCTTGCTCGACGGCGGCGCTGAGGTCTTGCAGAGAATAGCGATCGCTAATCAAGGCATCAACATCAATTCGCTGATTGAAGACAATATCCGCTGCCAGGGCTTGAACCCGATAGGAAGAGCTATAGCTACCCATTAGATCAATCTCACGCTGATAGAGAATATTCGGATTAATCGGAATTTCGACGGTGTCCGGGAATTCGGCAAAGAAAAGGATTTTGCCTCCCTTACGGGTGCAGTCTAGGGCTTGGAAAAAAGCCCGATCGCTGGGGACTGCCAAGATACTGACATCCACCCCCATGCCGCCGCTGAGGGCGTGAATTTTCTGGGCTAAATCTGGCTCACGGGCATCAAAGGCCGCTTCTGCGCCAACCTGCAAGGCTTTAGCAATTCGAGTCGGCAGCAAATCTGTCGCGATCGCCCGGCCGCCAAAGTAGTTCACCAGCATGATAAACATCAGCCCAATCGGGCCGGCGCCGGTAATCAGCACCGTCTGGCCAGGGGCGATCGCCGCTTTTTTGACCGCCTTCAGACAGCAATTGGTCGGCTCGACAAAGCTGGCTTGCTCAAAGCTAATTGCGTCAGGAATTTTGATTAAGCCACCATTGCGGACAATGTGACCCGGCACCTTAACATACTCAGAAAAGCCGCCGCCGCTGGGAGTAAACCCGGCCGTGGTCGTGATGTTTTTGTAGACATCGCACATCGAAAAATTCTCGTTTAGGCAGTAGGCACAGTGCATACAGGGGATGTGATGCAGCACCACGACGCGATCGCCAACTTGCCAATCTTTGACCTCGCTGCCAGTAGCGGCGATCGTGCCCGCCGTTTCGTGCCCGAAGATTCTGGGTGGCTCATAGAGCGGATAGCGAATTTTTTTAATATCCGACTGACAAAGGCCGACCACTTTTACCTGCACCAACACCTCATCCTGCCCAATCTCTGGGATGGGTAGCTCTTCGTAGCTAAGTTGATTAACGCCACGAAACACCTGTGCTTTCATCCCTTGCTCCTATGTTGGTCTGTCCTAGATTCACCCTGATCGCTTGAGTTAAGCAAATGAAAAAATATTGGCCGCTCAGGCATATCTGTTCAGGATTATACCTGGAGGGTAGCTGCTCAAAGCAGGCAGTTGAGGAGTAGGAGCGATAATAACAAGAGTGCGAAATCCTGCCTTAGCATTTAAGCAATCAACCGCATCACCTGTTAGCTGGCTTTGCCTTATCCACAAATTGCTTGCCGCAGTTCTTGCAGCGATAGCACTGTTTGCCCCGGCGATACCCATTCTTAGAGAGTAAGTCCGATTGACAATGGGGACATTTCATTACTTTCATTACATCTGCCCCCAGACGATCGCCGACGTGCGGTTCTAAATATGACATCAGTAAGGCTTCAATCTGTTGGTTTAATCGTTGACGGTGCTGTAGGTCTGGACTGCGCAGGGCTGACAACATGACAGCATTGCTGCTGTGCACACAAACCTCTGCGAGCAGACTCGCTTGGGCTTTACTGATGGCTGGGTTGCGCTGCCTCAGAATACTAGCCATAAAGTTAATCGCTTCCTGGGTCAGACTTTCATCGATCGCCTGGAAAATTTGCCGCGAGACAAAAAACTGGACAAACACCACCCGCGAGACGGGTTGCTCAAACAGTTCTGCTACGGCACTGGCGATCGCGTGAATCATTTGCTGGAGGGGCAAGTGAACAATGGCTGGCGTGTTTGCTGTTGTCCAGAAGGCTCTCACCCGCTCAAGGTGGCGTAACTCCATCGCCTTAAAAATCGCCGCTTTATCAGGAAAAAACTGGTACAGCGAACCGATCGCGGTTTCTGCTTTAGCGGCAATCAAATGAGTTGTTGCCGCTTCGTAGCCGACTTGATCAAACACGGCCGCCGCCGCATCCAAAATTTTTTCAATTCGCTGCTTGCTCCGCTGCTGTTTAGGTTGACGGCGGAGCGGATTTGCCGATTGGATGCTTGACGAACATGAATGTTCTGTCATATTTTAGAGACACGACGGATTTTTCACAATTTTATCTTTAGCGGAGAATGCCATGCAGCCTATGCTTCCCGGTGCGCCTTGGCTATTGGCGCACAAGTCAATGCTGAGCGTCAATCAACCCCAGAAGATTTCTTTGTATGGCAAGGATTATGTGATCTGGAAAGATCAGTCTGAAGCTGTCCACGCTCTGCCCAACGCCTGCCCTCACATGGGGGCAATGCTCTCAGAGGGCTGGTGCGAGACAAACAGTGATGGCGACAGCACTGTGGTTTGCCCTTTTCACGCCTTGCAGTTTGATCGATCAGGCTGCACGACTTTACCAGGATCAGGCCAGAAAACTTTGCCTCAACTGAATCCCTTAGAGCTAATTACGCAAGGAGAGTTCATTTGGTCTTACGGCGGCTATAAACCGAAAGTCCCGATTCCAGATGGGCTGAATCAGATTGCCAATAGCTACTACTTAGTTGGGCATACCGCTGACACCAGCGTCGAGACGGATCTGCTCAGCATGTTGCTGAATATGCACGACTACAACCATCAAAACGGCACCCACCGAGACTTGTTTAAGATCACCGATGTAGAATTTCACCAATTCATTGATCATGGGCACCAGTCCCATGCTTTTTACGATATGCCGACTGCCCCCTCCAGTTGGCTCGAAAAGCTCAAAAAACCAGATTTGCTCTTGCTGCCCAAAACTATCAAAGCTCACCTAGAAAACCACTTTCCAGCGATCGTGATTTTTCATGGTGAGATGCCTCTAGGCAAAGCTGCCCAGTGCCACATTTTTGTCCCAGAGGCTGAGAATCGAACCCGGACTTACATTCTGCTGTTTGGTCAGCCTAAGCATCCTCTGTTTAAGCTGTTGGGCGGCACCTATCTCAAGTTTGGCCAGGTTGTGGTCGAACAAGATGCCAATATTCTGGGCAAAATTTACCCAGATTCGCCCCAGAAAATCAAACTCAACAACGAAGTTGGGATGGATTGGGTACGCCGCAATTTTGCCAGCTTCCCAAATGTTGTCGAGCCTAATCTTTCCAAATAGATGGCGGATACTCCACCAGTGTCGTGGGAGATTTACGCAGAAAATATTGCATCATGTTACAAACCATTCCCCAAAGGACAAAATTATCCGACATTAGTGAACGATAAGCCCATCAAACAGGAGTTTCGTCCCTATGTCTTTAACAGACACCCAAGTCTTTGTAGCCCTAGTGATCGCTTTGATTCCTGGGATTTTGGCGTTCCGTCTATCCGCAGAACTATACAAGTCTTAAGCCCATTTGTCTGGGCAGTAAGTGGGCAAGATCCAAGCTTGAACTCTTGCCGTCCAGACGTTTCGTTAGAACTTTGCTCCAGTTTTGGTGACAGTTTAAGCATAAATCGATCGCCTAAGTAGTTTAATCTCTGGGTAGTTTGCTTTTTAAAAGCCCTTCCTCTAAACTATTTTCGTTCGTTGAGTGTAAATCAAAGTCATGACTAGTCCTGTTGCTGAGCCGTTGTCTGTCGGTAGCCGTCCGTCTAATCCTGCTCAAACCCCTCGTCAAGCTAGCAATCGATCGCATGCGGTTGAATCTACGATCATGCTAGGGGTGAACTTTTTGCTGGGCGGAATGGCGATCGCGGGCTTAGCCCAACTCGTACCGCAGTCGCTTTCAGACCACGCCAAGCTTCAGTCGCTGGACACCGAGGTCAAACAGACAAAACAGCGAGTTCATGATTTACAAGCCACGTATAAACTCAACGCTGATCCGAAACAGTTTCAGCGGATTGCTCAAGAAGAAGGCAATTTGATCGCCACCAATCAGCGGCGAATTGTCTGGCTCAAGCCAGCCAACCCTCCGGCTCAAAAAGCTAAGACTCCCTAGGAATCGGAAACCTATGGGGCTGAGTACGTCTTCGCTCAGAAATTTTGACTTAAATCCTGCCATCGCTGGGCGCAAGCCAGGTTTAAGATGGAGAGGTACAGCAGGCTAAGCCTTTTAAAAAGTCTGATCAACTGGAAAAAACTATGACGATCGCCGCTTTCTCAACTGCCAACGATATTACTGCTGAGGCTTATATTGTCTTGGGCTTAGCAACTTGTTTTGTCAAGCAGGAAGGGAAGTTGCAGCCTGTCCAGTTAATTGAACCGATTCCTTCGGCGGCTTTAGAGGCAATTATTAAAGGGATTCCCACCTCCTATGAAATGGCGATCGCCACGACAGTTGGGGCGGTAGTGGAAGGAGATGAATTAAAGGTGCCACCGGAATTTCCGGCTGTGACTCAGTTTTGCGATGAATTTGCCGACCGGGCGATCGCCACTGCCCGCAGTTATGCTACCCGCCCGGTGGCTCAAACCCATATTCCCTTAGGCTCAGTCCGCAAAGATTTTAACTATTCAACCGAGCGGAAGCGGGTGCTCAACTCTGAGCGGATCGTCAGCACCGATGATAATGTCAAGCAGCACGCCTACACTCATCAAGTCCTCTAGGCGATTCCTCCAAACAGTCTGAAGCAATCGTAGTGGTTTTAAGTCAGGATTTAAGATAACCAAACCAACCGCCCTAATTGGTACTGCCCTAATCTAGGCAGAGTAAATCTTTGCCATTATGACTGTGATTGGTTCAAGGGCGCGGGGATTCAAATTTGTGTCGGCGATTGGCCAATTCAATCACAGCTTGAATCGCTGAACGGGCTTGTGGGCTATTGTGCCAACAGGTTGAACCGATCATGTCCGAAATTTGCTTCGTAATCCTGGCGGCATCCTGCTCCTGCAAGTCGGCAAGGGAGGAGAAACCAATCTGATCTAGCCGATCAATGACTGTTGAACCCACGCCCTTTAGGCTTAGCATTGCCTGCCTTTCTGTTTGGCTGAACGACATCTTCTGCTCTTTAGCTCCATTTTTAAGCGGCTTACCTTACATAAGATAAGCCGCTTAACGCGAATTGGGGAGAGTCAAGGCGTCTATGCTACTACCTTGGCTTTTGACCAGACGCCAGTTTCGTCTTCATCAAACTGTTTCTGAATTGTTTCCCAAGCGGCTTGCTCAGCTTTGGCAGGATCATTCACTTCAGTCAAGATTGCGTTGTAGCGGCTGATAAACACAGTTTGAGCTTCTGGCGAAAGGTGGGCCCGAATTTCGGGCGAAAGGTCTTCTGGGCCGCTGCATTCTCCAGAGCAGGGGTGGGGCAGAGCAGCAGCATCGGTGTGAATGTCTTTGCCACCAACACTTTCCAGTAAGAGTTGATACTCACCCGTTCGATCGGCAGGTACTTCCACCATGACGACAAATTCGCCTGCCTGAAGTCGAGTTTGGTAGAGGGTTGCCTGGTCTTCCGGCATTCCCATTGCCATAAAAACTGAGACTAGGCCTGCCCCAGCACTACCAGCGATCGCGCCACTTGCAGCACCCAGCAAGACTGCGCCAATTGGGCCAGCCGCGACAACCGGGCCAACGAAGGGAATAAACAGCACCCCAACTCCCGACAGCAGGCTCAAGAAAGAACCAAACAAAGAGCCAAAAATAGCCCCACTGCGCAGCCCACCTAAAATCACGTCTCGCTTGGAGATAAATCCGGCAATTCGAGTGTCTGACTGAAAGTTGCGCCCCATCACCGAGATATGGTCTCTGGACACTCCCCGGTCTAACAGGCGGCGAATGGCAGTATCAACTTGGCTTTCTTGCTCAAAAACAGCGGTTACTGTTCGCTCGGCTTGATATTGATCAGACATGGTTTAGAATCCTCGAATGTTTTGTGAAAGCGATTGCTAGGCTAAGCGCGGCTAGCCTATACGCCTACTTTGGACTTGGCTGAGAGTTGAGGCTGAGCATTGTCAGAGGCAAGCGCTTCTCCTTCAATAAACGATCGCAGCATCCAAGCCATTTCCTCGTGCTGCTCCATCAGTCCGGTTAGAAAATCAGCCGTGCCTTCATCATGGAAATCTTCACTACACAGATCAATGTGTTCCCGCAAATTACGAATAATTTGCTCGTGGTCTGTGACCAGGCGCTCGACCATGCCGGTCGCCATTGGCACGTCCCCGGCATGCTCTTGCAGCGACGCAAGTTCGAGAAAACCCGACATTGTGCCAACTGGATAGCCACCTAAAGAGCGAACCCTTTCAGCCAAGGCATCAATGTTCTCGGTCAGACTGGTGTACTGCTCTTCCCAGAGTTGATGCAGCGTCCGAAACTGAGGCCCAACAACATCCCAATGGTACTTTTTGGTTTTGACCAAGAGCAAATAAGCATCGGCTAAGTCACGATTCAGGAGTTCAATCACGCCTTGTCTTTGTTGGTCATTTAAGCCAATATTGATTGTTCGCATTGGTTTCAACTCAAGATGTTCGTTGTCCATTTGAGCAAAAATAACGGTTATGAACATCAATCAGAAGCATTACAATTCCTGCTGGCAAGTTCTATCCAAAGACAGGCTGAAATTTATTGAGCCGCACCTGGGTTTGACCAGACCTTCCGATCGGCAGATTCAGAGACCGCTGACTTTCTCGGTCGCTGATCTCGGTAGGAATTTTAGTGGTCGTCCTAAAACCACTACCATTTGATTGCACGATACGCGGGGCCCAGATGAGCAGGCAAAAACATTTCAGCCCTAATCGATCGGTTATCAGAGCGCTGCTTAATTTTAGTCTTAGGGGCGCGATCGCATTTATCCTGACCTTAGCGCTCTCAACAATGGTTTGGGCCCAGTCTCCACCGCTGCCTGCTCTAAACCTGAATCAGCAGTTTGAGCGCTATTTGAACGCCTTTAATGGCCAAATTGAAATCGGCAGAGTGCGTTTAGACGGCAACGTCCTGTTTGCGATCGCGGCTCCTCGGATGACTGATAGCGCTGGCAAATCAAATAGTAACAGTTCAGTTGAGCAGCGGATGGAGCAGATTGAGAAAACCCTGAGCCGAATTGCCAACAGTAATTTCAACCCCAACACCTTAAGCGTGATGTCTGTAATTGACTCGGACAGTAACTCACCGATCGTTACAGTCAACGGTCAATACTTAATGACAGTCACCAATCTAGATGCTCAGCTCCAAGCCACAGAGCCAAAAATTTGGGCGAATCAACTGACAGAAATGATTAAAGCGGCTTTAATTACAGCTCAACAGGAACGACAGCCAGAATTTCTGCTCAAGCAGGCAGCAGTGACAGGTGGAATTTTGGTGGCGATGGGATTGACTAGCGCTGCGATCGCGGCTGCCCAAAAACATTTCCGACGCCAGCGTAAACAGCTTGAGACCGAAACTGTGCAACGCCTAGATATAGAATCTGACCCTAGCAGTCCAAGCACCGTCTTAAACGTTCATTTACAGCTCAAGAAGAGGCTGCAACGTAATTTAAGCGACATCAAACAGCGACTGCTGCTGATGGGACAAATTGTAGTTTGGGGCGGGGGGCTAGTATTCATCCTGGGTTTATTCCCGCAAATTCGCTGGTTGCGCCCGCTGGTTTTATCAGCCCCGCTCCGGTTACTCGGACTTGGCTTAGGAATTTATCTGCTGATTCGGATCTGTGATCTGGCGATTGATCGCTTTTTTGAGATTATTCAAAGAAACGAATTGGCGATCGCCCAAACTCCTCAGCGCCTCTCTTTACGAGTATCTACCCTATCGCGAGTGCTTAAAAGCGTCTCAGCCGCGCTTTGGATTGCAGTTGGATTGCTGATTGGTCTGTCAGTAGTGGGGGTTAATCTTCTCCCCTTATTGGCTGGGGCTGGGGTGGTGGGGTTAGCGATTTCCTTCGCCGCCCAGAGTGTGATTAAAGACATGATCAACGGCTTTTTGATTTTGTCAGAGGATCAGTATGCATTAGGGGATGTGATTGAAGTCGGAGGAGTCTCTGGTCTAGTGGAAAACATGAATCTGCGGATTACTCAAATTCGGAATAGTGAAGGCAGACTGATTACCGTTCCGAATAGTGAAATCAGAATTGTCCAAAACCTTTCTAAAGACTGGTCACGAGTTGATCTAGCCATATCGATCGCCTATGAAACCAAGCCAGATCAGGCTCTTCAGGTCTTACAGGAGTTGTCTGAAGAAATGTATCAGGATCCTGACTGGCAGACCAAATTGATCGAACCGCCCCAGGTTTTAGGAATTGATGATATCAATCATGCTGGATTGTTATTTCGGATTTGGCTTAAAACCCAACCGTTGCAGCAATGGCTCGTCGCCCGCGAATTTCGTCGTCGGCTAGTGCTGGCAATGCAGGATAGAGGCATCGCTGTTGGAACTCCCCAACAGCTTGTCCAGTTTGGCAATGAAGCCAATGGTAATTTGCTGACTGAGCAAAGCCTGAGTTCAAACCCAGCAGGGGCAGAAAAAACTTCTGCCACTCAAGAGGAGCAATAAATGTGTCCCATCCATTCAGAATTCACTGGATAGGGACGATGGCAGATTTTCTGTCAAAAGTGTGATGAAAGATCAGCGCAATGATCGACAATATAATTGTGGTTGGTGTTGCTGTGATCTACTTTTAGGGACACCTAATATCCCCCAAAGTACAAATCTCTGACTGAGTAAGGTTTTCAGTGCTTGTCTGCTTGAAAAGACTAAATTTTTCAGGTTGGCTTTGATTCAGTAATATTTTTACTTTTGAGATATTTAGCTGAATTTAAGGTCTGCATCACTCAAGCTTCAGTCAGCCAACTTAGAGTCTGATCATGTTTTTGGAGAGAGGATTTTATGACTACTTCCAAGCTTGTCATCAATAGCATCTTAGCTAGCTTCTGTATCGTTGCCTTCAGCGCTTCGGTTAGCCTAGCAAAACCAGCAAAACCAGTTTCTGCGACGGGCGGCGCTCATGGCGCAGGGGTTTTGGTGCTCAAAACTCATAACAATCAGCAAACTTCCAACTAAATCCATAGCAGTGTCTAGGCTGCTGTTCATGATCACTAAAGCTTAAATCTGAGAGCAGAAAGCTATTGCTCTATTTCAAGTTCAATCTACAGTCTAACTTGGCTCAAAAAAGGGTTCTTCCAAAAGGAACCCTTTTTTCTGTTCGCCTTGAAAATTTTTTGGAACACTCGAAACAGCAGGGTTTTAATTGCCAAGCAATTCATAAACTGTAGCGATATCTCTAGACTGCCCAAGCTAAGTAAGGAAGTTTAGCCACCGTCGTTTGAATTTGTTTCTTATTGGATAATAATTGCCCACAGGCATCCCACGTACCAGACAGCATCATTTGCCGAATTCCTGCTTCCATTCTGATTGGAACTAGAAAGTCTCCGCAGTCAACTTGCATCGTCTTCAGATTAATCTGGACAGAAGACTGAGGATCAGCGATCAAGCGAGATTGAAGCTGTTCAACCCCATCAGCCGTGGCCGCCAGGCAAGGAATTCCGATCGCCACACAGTTCCCAAAAAAGATTTCAGCAAAGCTTTCCCCCACGATCGCGCGAATTCCCCACTTGGCGATCGCCTGCGGCGCGTGTTCTCGGCTGGAACCACAGCCAAAGTTACCATTCACAACCAAAATGTTTGCCCCCTGATATTGCGGCAAGTCAAAAGGATGCTGCCCGTTCAGGGCAGTCCGATCGTCGGCAAACACCTGAGCGCCTAAACCGTCAAAAGTGACGCAGCGCAGAAACCGGGCTGGAATGATCCGATCGGTATCAATATCATTGCCGATCAAAGGAATTCCCCGCCCTGAAATGGTTTGAATTTCGCTGTTCATCAGATTTATCGCCGTGTTTACTCAGATAAAAAAACTAAAAAATAGGTGATGGTTTGGCGTTAATTTAACAACTCACGCACATCAGTCACCTGCCCAGTCACGGCGGCGGCCACCACCATCGCCGGACTCATCAGCAGCGTTCGCCCAGAGGCTGACCCCTGCCGTCCCTTGAAGTTGCGGTTAGAAGAAGAGGCACTCAGTTGTCGCCCTGCCAGTTTGTCAGGATTCATGGCCAGACACATGGAGCAACCCGGTTCTCGCCACTCAAATCCGGCGGTTAGAAAAATTTGATCCAGACCTTCAGCTTCGGCTTGCTGTTTGACTCGCTCCGAACCCGGTACAACAAAGGCTTTAATACCGGCTGCGACATGTCTGCCTTGAGCAAATTTGGCAGCTTCTCGGAGGTCGCTGATTCGCCCGTTGGTGCAACTGCCAATAAAGCAAACGTCAACTTTGGTGCCCTGGAGCTTCTGACCAGGGATTAAATCCATGTACTGGTATGCTTCCTCGGCGATCGCCCGTTCGCTGTCCGGCAATGACTCTGGAGTGGGTACGACTTGATCGATCGCAATCCCTTGCCCTGGCGTGATTCCCCAGGTGACAGTCGGGGCAATTTCTGCCGCATCAAACACAATTACATCATCATAGACGGCATCTGCGTCACTGCGAAGGCTAGTCCACCAGTTGACAGCTTGCTCCCAATCAGCAGCCTGGGGGGCAAAGTCTCGCCCCTTTAAATAGTCAAAGGTGACGTGATCAGGGTTAATGTAGCCGCAGCGGGCCCCGCCTTCGATCGCCATATTGCAGACGGTCATCCGTTCTTCCATCCTCATCTGCTCGAAGGTTGTGCCAGCATACTCGTAGGCATAGCCAACTCCCCCCTTGACGCCCAAGCTGCGAATGATGTGCAAAATTACGTCTTTAGCGTAAACGCCGGGTCTGAGCGCGCCATTAACTTCAATTTTGCGGACTTTTAGCTTAGATAGGGCCAGGGTTTGGGAGGCCAACACATCCCGGACTTGGCTGGTGCCAATTCCGAAGGCGATCGCCCCGAAGGCGCCGTGAGTTGAAGTATGACTGTCTCCGCAGGCGATCGTCATGCCGGGCTGGGTGAGTCCCTGTTCGGGCGCAATCACATGCACAATTCCCTGGCTACCGCAACCAATGTTGAAAAAGCGAATCCCGTGTTTTTGGCAGCTTTGCTCCAGTACCTGCATCATTTCTTCTGCCAGCCCATCTGCAAACGGGCGAGCTTGGTTATCGGTGGGGACAATATGATCGACAGTGGCGATCGTCCGGTTTGGGTACAAGACTGGCAGGTTGCGATCGGCCAGCATCGAAAAAGCCTGGGGACTCGTAACTTCATGGATCAGGTGCAGCCCAATAAATAGCTGAGCTTGTCCAGACGTGAGACTGCCAACCGTATGTAAATCCCAAACTTTATCGAACAGTGTCCCCTGGCTCATAATTTTTGGATTGGTTGTAACCGGATTTTAATTCTAGCCAAAAAGCGCGATCGCCCTCTCAAATGCGTGATTAAAATTCAGGAATTGAATTTCCTGATGAATCTTGTCAGAGAAGACAAAAAATTGCCAGAACCCGAAGATTCTGGCAACTGTAAGCTAATGATTAACAATTAGTCCTGCTTAGAAGGTGAAAGTGGTTCTAACCACACCGAGGACAATCGCGTCCTCCGAGCCGCCAATACTGTTTAAGGGGTTAATAATCGTGATCACAGCCGGCGTGACAGAGATGTTGTCAGTGACCGCAAACCGATATTGCGCTTCCACCAGGAAGGGCAGTGTGGCATCTGTTCTGATATTGCCAGCGCTATTACCAATCACCGTTGGCGGTGTGCCGACAATTAAACCAGCCAAGTCGCCTTTGCGCCACAGGTCGGGTGCGCCTAAAGTTAAACCCCAGTTGATTAAGCTAGCATTCCGCCCGTCTACGGTTCCTTGCACACCGTCCACGCTGCTATAGCCAGCCCAGCCTGAAACCGTAAATTGAGGAATTAGCTTATAGGTAAATTGGAAGCCAAAGTTATCGGCTGAGACATTGCGAAAACTGCTGAGCGCACCACTGCCAAAAGGATTGGCCGCCAATCTACTTCCAACCGAACCGGAAGGATCCAGCCCAAACGAGCGCACGTAGGTTAAGCCCAAGCGCAGGTCTTTGATTGGCTGAAACTCTAACTGAGCCAAGGCAGCGTAGGGGCCGCTGAAAAGTCCGCTGCCACCAGGAAAGTTAGCAATCGGATTAGCCGCACTAAAACAGCTAGCGTTGCCGGTAGAAGCTTCGCTATCGCAAACTTGACCGGGGGTTTGGGTGGCCCCGCCAGAGTAGGCGGCGCTAAAGGTCAGCACATTTTTTTTGTCTTTTTGAAGCAGCGGATAGTTAAAGGTGACACCAGCATCACCCCCAACCCGATAAATCGGGTTAAATCGCCCGAACCGAGAAACAGCACCGCGATCGCCAGATTCAAACAGCGGGTTAAAGTTGTAAACGTTGTCGTTAAACTCCATCCGCAGGGCATCAACCTGCAAGGTGCCCTTTTCAAAGATTGGGAATCGATAGAACAGCTTGTCTAGGGAAACTATGTTCGCTGTATCTCCAGGATTACCGGGCACATCGTAGGCGAGACGAGACATATTGGTGCCGGTGATAGCGCCATCCCCATAGTTGGGCACGTTCCCGGCTTGCAGACGCGTTCTCAACAAGTCCTTACCGGTGAAGCTGGTGTCCAAATTCAGCCGCACCCGATAGCTGACAATCGGATTGTCGTCAATTGAATCGCCCGTAATAACGTTATTGCCTGTCAAGCTATCTGAAAAGGAGACGACTGCGACCCCGCGTAATTTGGTGGTCGTCGAGAACTGAATTGCTTCTAGCTCAGCGGTTCTGGCTTCTAAGCCATCAATCCGACCGCGCAGGGTGGCCAGTTCAGCCGCGAACTCTTCCATCAGTTTTCTGACCGCCTGCAAATCTTCTTTGGTGGCGAAGCGATCGCTGATCACATCTAAACAGGCATTCAGTGCTGCTGCTAACTCATAGCGGGTGGCTGCCCGATTGCCGCGGAAGGTGCTGTCAGGATAACCGACAATACAGCCATACTTTTCCACCAGAGACTGCACGGCTTGAAAGGCCCAATCGGTCGGCTGCACATCTGACAACTGGCTGACCGAAGTCACCTGCGCCATCGATTTTGATGGATTTGCGGTCGGGGCTGGAGCTCCACTGAGAGGATCTGCCTCTAGCTGCGAAACTGAGGGCGCACTCTTGAGGGGCTGCACCTGCGGCACTGTCAGTTGAGGGCTTGCTTGAACGGGAATTGTTTGGGGGGCGGTTTCACCAGCGATTGCGCCGGAGGCAAGTAGCCCTGACACCACAAAAGCGGCTGGGCTAACCAGCAAAAATTGACTAAATATTCGAGACACTTCACTCACTCCTCAGGTTAATTGACATGGCTTACATCGCTGCAAGCGTCACATTGAATACAGCCAAGCGGAACACACCTATTCACAGATAACATTGAAACATAGATACGACGGTAAATCTATGGTTAAAGAGTAGTTATCTTAAGTTTAAAGAAAGGAAAATTACCTTATTCTTAGTGAATTATTAATCATTAAAAAAATTAATCAAGGCGATTGACTAACGACAAGCTAAGGGGACAATTCAGAAAAAAATGTGACTGAAAATACAAAAAACGCTTAGACATGAGCTTTATGCAATAGTTTAATGTCCTGAACGCATTGCAAAGTTAGCGAATAATCTCTAGCCCCTAGTAGCAAACCCTTGATGGTTCGATGTTTGCGACCAGTCCTGATAATCTAGTCTCATTTCGCTGCTGGATTTGTTTTGACCATGACCACTTTCAAGCTTCGCTTGCCCCAGTTAGCCAACTTATCTTCGACTTTAATGCTGCTGGGAGTTCTCCTGACCGGGATTTACATTTTGACGGCAGGGCTGGCCCCACTCTTGCAAACTTGGGGCTGGGTGCAAGATCCGACTGAGTTTCTGGCCAATCCGATTCATCAGCCCCCTTCCGCTCAGCATTGGTTTGGCACTACCCGCCTTGGTTATGATGTGTTCGCACGCACCTTGT
The DNA here is from genome assembly GCA_019359715.1 of Aphanocapsa sp. GSE-SYN-MK-11-07L. Taxonomy (GTDB): domain Bacteria; phylum Cyanobacteriota; class Cyanobacteriia; order Thermosynechococcales; family Thermosynechococcaceae; genus JAHHGS01. The sequence continues at coordinate 14,296 of JAHHGS010000001.1, forward strand.
TTGGCACTCAGGCAGCACTTCAGGTTGTGGTGGTGGCAACCTTGCTGAGTTTACTGTTGGGGGTGCCTCTGGGCATGGTGAGCGGCTATTTGGGTGGGCGACTCGACAAAGCGCTGCTGTTTTTAATGGACACAATTTATACGCTGCCAGGGCTGTTGCTGTCGGTCACGGTGGCCTTTGTGGTCGGTCGGGGGGTGTTTAATGCGGCGATCGCCCTTAGCATTGCTTACATACCCCAATACTACCGAGTTGTTCGCAACCACACGGTTAGCGTTAAAACCGAACTCTTCATTGAAGCCGCTCAAGCGTTAGGCGCATCAACCTGGCGGGTGCTGACGCGCTACCTGTTTTTTAATGTGATTCAGAGTGTGCCAGTCCTGTTTACCCTCAATGCGGCTGACGCGATTTTGACCCTGGCTGGATTGGGGTTTTTGGGTTTGGGCTTACCGGAATCTGTGCCGGAATGGGGGCAAGACCTGCGGCAGGCCTTAGATGGCTTATCAGTGGGTATTTGGTGGACAACCTTCTTTCCTGGCTTTGCAATGACGCTGCTGGTGGTCGGTCTATCGCTGGTCGGAGAAGGCTTAAATGAGTTTATTAATCCCCTGTTGCGGCAAAAAAATTAGCAGATTAGCGATCGCCTAAATGGATTATGACTCGCTTAGGATCATGGATTAAATAAAGCCGGAGAAAAGAAGCAAAGAAGTTAGACTGACAAGTGGACAAATCTGACTCGGCAAGAGATTGCCAGGTTGTTAAATGCAGAAGGGATGAACGTGAGTGTGACGGTGGTAGACCAACTGCTGGAAAAACACAACTATCGCAAACGGAAAGCGCAAAAGCGATTGGCGATCGGAGCGCACCCACAACGCAACGAGCAATTTGAAAACATAGACCAACTGAAATCCACCGATCAAGCCGTGGGCAATCCGGTGTTAAGCATGGACACAAAAAAAGAGAACTAATTGGGCAACTGTATCGGGACGGACGAGTATATACCCAACACGACGCTGTTGAAGTCTTTGACCCAAGTATGATAATTCTCGGCCTTATTTAATTCATGATTCTAAGACAACTCACAATTTCATACTGGGTGGGAAGAGACAAAATTCACTGAGTATTTTACAAGCTGCTGTCAAGCCGCCCTCTGACCCAAAAACATGACGAAGTAAGACGACCGCAGAGGCTTTAAAGCGGACGATAAACGCGGTAGTTAATCTCAGGAAAGATATTATCGATCTCGCCAACTTTTTCTAACCAACCGGCATCGATTTTACCAGCATGAATTTCGTCGTAGAGCTTGTGGAAGCGCATCAGGTGCGATCGGGTGCGCCGGACTGCGTAGGGCACCATCGTGCCGGTTCGCATAATAAACGCCCAGTCAGAAGATTGAGCCAACAATAGCTCACGGGCTGCCTGATTTAATGCCCGCCAGCTCAACCCATCCCAGGGTTCTTTGGCGGCCAATTCAATCATCCGTTCCGCCCCTTTGTGCAAGTGCGGATAGATCCAAGCATTGGTATCGTTGAGCCAGTATTCATGAAAGCCCTTAAAGCCCCAGCTTGACTGGGAGGGACGGCAGACCTGTTGGGTCGGGTGCGATCGCAGGTAATCGGCCAGGTGGGTCATCTCGAAGGTTTGCTGGTCGTACCAAGACTTGCGGAACAGGTAGTCGATGAACCACGGGCCTTCGTACCACCAATGACCAAACAGCTCCGCATCGTAGGGTGAAACAATAATGGGCGGGCGCTGCATAATCCCATTCAGGTGATTCACCTGCTGTTCACGATTGAACATAAAGTTGCTGGCGTGCTCTGCTGCCTTTTCTTTGGCCCAGTAAGGGTCATAGAGAGCTTTGTCTGACAGCCCCAAACCGCGCCCGGTAATTTTGTGGTATTTGATGCCCGTATTTTTGCGCTGCCCATTCGGCATAATGTAGGGCTTAATGTACTCATAGTCAGCTTCCCAACCCAGGTCTTTGTAAAACTCGCGATACTCAGCCGCACCGGGATAACCCACCTCAGATGACCAGACCTGCTGAGACGATTCATGATCGCGAGCGAAGACCGCCACCCCTGTTTCCGTAAAAATAGGCGCATAGCTGCCAAATCGAGGGCGGGGGCGGGCGTAGAGAATGCCATGCCCATCGGTCAGAAAATAGCGCAGCCCAGCGTCCGCCAGCAGCCGCTCTAATCCTTCGTAGTAAGCGCACTCCGGTAGCCAAATCCCTTTGGGTGGGCGGCCAAAGGTTTGCTCGTAGTGCTCACAGGCCACCTGAATTTGGGCCCAGACGGCCTGCGGGTAGGTTTTCATCAGCGGCAAATAGCCGTGGGTGGCGCCGCAGGTAATAATCTCTAGGTTATTGCTGTCTAAAAACTGCTTAAAGGCAGTCACGAGATTGCGATCGTAGCGCTCCCAAACTTCCCGGACGGCATTAAATTCTTTGGCGTAGTGTTCCGCCAGATAGCGCAGATGCCCGTTGTGAATGTTGCGATCGACTTCCAGCTCAATTAGCTCTTCCAGTTGAGCCAAGTGATCGTCGTAGCGCTGTTGCAGCAGGGGGTCTTGCAGCATTGACACCAAGGGCGGCGTCATGCTCATGGTGAGCTTAAAGTCAATCCCGTCCCGCTTTAGCCCCTCAAAAACCTGAATCAGCGGCACATAGGTTTCGGTAATGGCTTCATATAACCATTCCTCTTCCAGCACATAGTCACTTTCTGGGTGCCGCACAAAGGGCAAGTGAGCGTGCAGGACAAGAGCAACATAGCCAGTCGTCATAGTGAATGCCATTAAAAATCAGTAAATATCGCCCTGTCCGAGGGCTGGGGATCAGGCGCGTCTGTGAATATCTTAAGCCGAAATGTGAGCCGGGTAGCTAAAGGTTTTGTACGCGCTCATACCAGCGCAGCAAGATCCGGGCCAGCTTTTGAGAATTGTGCCGAACCAAGTGAGTTTCTGGATCTTCGTCCATCACGTTGGCCAAAATAACTCGGCAGCCCATTCGAGACAGTACGTCGCGATCAATTGGCACAGGGTAGGCCTTACCGCCAGCATAGTGTTGCAGAGATTCTTCTGACGGGTGCTTTTTTTGAACCAGCACGGTATCAAAAATCCGCTGCCCGCCACAGACCGTATCGATCGCCCGCACATGATCGGAGACACTAAACCCATCGGTTTCACCCCGCTGGGTCATTACGTTGCAGACATAGACACGGGGGACATCTTTCTGAGCGATCGCCGCCACAATTTCTGGCACCAGCAGATTCGGAATAATGCTGGTGTACAAGCTGCCCGGGCCAAAAATAATATAGTCGGCTTCTTTGATCGCCTTCAGGGCCCTGGGTAGAGCAGGCGGTCTAGCGGGAGTGCAGCCAATTCTGACAATTTTGCCCTCGGCTTCAGTAATTTTTGATTCACCCTCAATCCGTCTGCCATCCGCTAGGTCTGCCCACAGCCGGACATCGCTGAGGGTAGCGGGTAAGACCTGACCCCGCACCGCCAAGACTTGCGAACTGGCAGCGATCGCCTGCTCTAAATCGCCCGTGACTTCGCTCATGGCGGTCAAAAACAAGTTGCCAAAACTGTGTCCGGTCAGCCCGTCTCCGGCCTGAAAGCGGTACTGAAACAGTTCTGTAATCAGTTTTTCTTCGTCCGCTAGGGCAGCTAAGCAGTTGCGGACATCTCCCGGCGGCAAGACGCCAATTTCGCGTCGCAGTCGCCCCGATGAACCGCCATCATCCGCTACAGTCACGATCGCAGTAATATTAGCGCTGTATTCTTTCAGTCCCCGCAGCAAGGTTGAGAGCCCGGTTCCACCGCCGATCGCCACAATTCGGGGGCCCCGGTTTAAGCGCCGATGGGCCAATAGCCGATCCACCAGTTCTTCATCGCCATCTGGCATTAAGACTTCTGTGATCGAGCCAATTGTGCGGGTTTGCCCCCACCAGACCAACAGCGCCCCAAATAAAATCACCAGTGGCCCACTGATATAGTTGGGTATGACGCGGGTGATAATTTGCAGCAGGGCCCAAATGGATTGGGTGAGGAAAAAGATGGGGGTCAGCCTAATTGAGATCGCCAAGCCTAAACTGACCAGCAGCACTCCAATCACGCTCATCAACAGCCAGCGCTTGACAAACAGCCCCGGGGCTAGCCATTTAACCCCCTGCCCCACCCGATTAGAGAGGCGACCCACCGAAATAGCTTTCAGAGCTAAAAGCGCTTGGCGCAAAGAAGTCATAAATGAGCCAGTCGGCAAGTTATAGAAGGCAAATAGCTATATCGGAGCAATCAGGCGAGGGATCAAGATGAACTAAATCTGACTAACGCGTAAATATCTATCTAATACACTAGCAAGCATCGCCCCCCTGCCTCAGCTTAAGTCCAAATATTATGACCGAGAACTCAACCAGCCTCTCCGCCGCCGAGTTTAGCCAACCATTGATTGAACTGCGAGGCATCTACAAGTCTTTTGGCGGCAAGGTGGTTTTAGAGGGAGCTGACCTGGCAATTTACCCCGGTGATGCCCTAGCAATCATTGGCCCGTCCGGGACAGGTAAGTCAACCATTTTGCGAATTATTGCCGGTTTGCTGGCCCCCGACGCTGGCGAAGTTTACATCAAAGGGCAGCGACGGCGAGGGTTAATTGATGATGCCAGTGATCCAATTCGGATGAGCATGGTCTTTCAGCAGGCGGCGCTATTTGACTCGCTTTCAGTCGAAGAAAATGTTGGCTTTTTTCTGTATCAGAACTCCAAGCTCCCGCGCCGGCAAATTCGTGAATTAGTCGCAGAAAAATTGGAGTTGGTCGGTCTACCGGGGACTGGCGACCTCTATCCAGCGGAACTGTCAGGCGGAATGCGAAAACGGGTCAGCTTTGCCAGAGCGATTTTAGACAATCCCTACGACCAAGCCGACAATCCGCAAATTTTGCTTTACGATGAACCGACTGCGGGGCTAGACCCGATCGCCTCGACGGTGATTGAAGACCTGATTGGGGAGCTACAGCGCACCTCTGGCTGTAGCACCTATGCCGTTGTTACCCATCAAGACACGACAATCCGGCGGACGGCCAAACGTCTAGTCTTTCTGTATCAGGGCAAGGTACGATGGCAAGGGACTTTGACCGACATGCAGATGACCGATGATCCCTATATGCGCCAATTTTTGAGTGGACAGGTTGATGGGCCAATTGAAGTCCTGGGGCATGGATTCTGAACAGTAATGGGGTAAGGAGATATGCGATCGCGCACACTGCGAGAAGGATCTATTGGGCTACTAGTAATTGCTGGGGTTGGGCTATTTGCCGGCTTAATTCTCTGGCTGAGAGGAATCAATCCGGGCGCTCGACCTTACACCCTAGAAGTCGAGCTACCGGATGCGGGCGGGGTGGAAGTCGGCAGTCCCGTTCGCTATCGCGGCGTGAGGGTCGGGAATGTGACGGCGGTTAAAACCGCCAGTAAAGGGGTAACGATGGTGGCCACCGTCAATTCTGGTGAGCTGCTGATTCCCAAAAATGCGATCGCTGAGACAACCCAAGCCGGTTTTATTGGGCAGGTGTTTCTCGATTTTCGGCCGCCTGCGACGTTGCCGGTGGGAATCACAGCGGCAGGGCTGACTCCCTTTCAGCCAGACTGCCAGCCGAAGCTAATTTTGTGTGATGGCGATCGGGTGCAAGGCAAAGCCGGGGCTGGTTTAGACCAGTTAATCAAATCGACAACTCAGTTGGCTGAACTGCTGCAAGGCTCGAATATTGTTGGCAATGCCAACCAAACCCTCAAAGATGTTTCAACCGCTGCCAAGGGGGTGAACCAGCTCACGACCGATGCCCGCAAGCAAATTGGCAGCTTTTCTGTCGCGGCTAATTCTGTCACCAAAGCAGCCGACGAAGTGACTGACTTAATCAAGGTCAATCGCGGCACGGTGACATCTACCCTCAACAATTTGGATCAAGCCGGTCAAGAACTCAAGCTGGCAATCAACAATCTGAGTCCGTTCATGAGTCGTCTGGAAAAAGGTGAACTGCTCAATAATCTAGAAGCGCTGGCTGAAAATGGGGCCAAAGCTTCAGCCAATCTGCGTGACTTTTCTGCCACCCTCAACAACCCAATTACGGTGTTTGGCTTAGCTCAAACCCTCGATTCGGCCAGAGTCACGTTTATGAATGCCCAAAAAATTACGACTGATCTTGAGCAGGTGACGGGGGATGCCACTTTCAGGGCGAATTTAGTCAGACTGGTGAATGGTTTGAGTAAGCTAGTTTCATCCGGCAAAGACTTAGAGAAACAGATGCAGGTAATTAAAGCTTCAGACAAAAACAAGAATAGCGCTCAGCCTCAGCCGCCAGCCAACCTATTTGACCCTGCGAGAGTGCAAGGACCCAGGCAATGAAAAATTTAGATCGTTCTAAAGTCGTGGCGATTTTAACGGGGGCGATCGCCCTCCTCCTCAGTTTCGCATACCTGATTTTGGTGCAGCTTTTAGACTTTCGGGGTGAGATGTTGCCAGCCCCCCAAAGCCAACTCACCCCTTCATCGCTTGTCGCACTGGGTTGCAATCAAGGCCCAACTTCTACCCAGATCGCGCCTTGATTGGATAATTTAGCAACTCAAGTGCTGGATTTAACCTGCTGCGACCACACTCGCGTAGGCAGACCCCAGACGTAGATGAAGCCTTCGGCCGCTTTGTGGTCAAACTGATCTTCAGCCCCGTAAGTGGCCAAGTCAGGCGTATAGAGAGAATTGGCCGACTTGCGCCCGACAATTGTTGCACTGCCCTTAAAGAGCTTGACGCGGACTGTGCCTGTGACTCGCGCTTGAGTTTGTTGAACAAAAGCATCCAGCGCCTGCTTGAGCGGGCTATACCAAAGCCCGTTGTAAACCAGCTTGCTGTAGGTTTCTTCAATCCCTCGCTTGTACTGGCTGACATCGCCGGTTAGCGTCAAGCTTTCCAAGTCGCGGTGGGCATAAATTAAGACTAATAAGGCAGGAGCCTCATAAATTTCCCGCGATTTGATGCCGACCAGCCGATTTTCTACCATGTCAATCCGGCCAATTCCGTGGTTGCCCACCCGCTGATTCAGCCGATCAACCAGGTCAACCGAACCTAAGGTTTGACCATCAAGTGTGATCGGGATTCCTTGCTCAAAGCCGATTTCTACGTATTCCGGTGAGTTGGGCGTGTCGGCGATCGGCTTGGTCATTAAATAAATTTCTTCCAGCGGCTCTGTCCAAGGGTCTTCGAGCGGGCCAGCCTCAATGCTGCGCCCAAGCAGATTCCGGTCAATACTGTAGGGCGAAGATTTTTTGACTGGAGACGGAATGCCAAATTTTTCCCCGTAGGCGATCGTTTGTTCCCGGCTCATCCCCCATTCACGAGCCGGAGCCAGCACTTTTAAGTCAGGGTTTAAGGCGGCGATCGCAACATCAAACCGGACTTGGTCGTTGCCCTTGCCTGTACAGCCGTGGGCAACGGCATCAGCTCCGTATTCTGCGGCTGCATCGACCAGCAGTTTGGCAATTAGGGGCCGAGCCAGGGCTGTCGAGAGCGGATAGCGATTTTCGTAGAGGGCATTCGCCTGAATGGAAGGAAAGGCATAGTCATTGATAAAGGCAGCTTTGGCATCAGCCACCAGAGAAACGCTAGCGCCTGAATCGAGCGCTTTGGCCCGGATTGGCTCCAGTTCATCTCCCTGACCCAAATCCGCCGCTAGGGTAATTACTTCTTCGACCCCCCACTCTTCCTTCAGGTAAGGAATGCAAACGGAGGTATCCACTCCACCGGAATATGCCAGCACAACTTTCTTGGCGCGACCCATGATAATTCTCAACTTGATTTAGAGCATCGACTCACCATTATCAGCGATCGCTCCTTTAAATTTCAGTCCGCTATCAACAATCTGAGTGACTTTTCATCTCCCTAGAGCAATCTCGCTGACTCATTAGTCATTCTCAGGGTTTTGCCAATCAAGGTTGCGATAAAATTCCAATTTTGAATCTTATACCAATTCTTACTAATCTTGCACTAAATAGAAAGAGCATTGAGAATAAAAGAATAGCCTGTGAGCGAAGCAATGGTTTCCTGTGCGATCGCATTGAGCACGTCAAAGACCGCCTGCTGAAGG
>JAHHGS010000002.1 GCA_019359715.1 Aphanocapsa sp. GSE-SYN-MK-11-07L
ATTCATCAAATGTGCTGCACTCAACCGAATGATTCAGATCGCGAAGCCGGAGAGTTATCCCGTCGCTTGCTAACAACACCCTGCGATAAGCCAACCTTTCTTCTTTAGTGAATTATGCAACAAAGCCTCATCAAGATGTAGCAACTCCCTGTGAACACGATGATTCGATGTTTCTCACCTCCAAGTTTTATCTGTCTGGATTGCAACCTGTAATCACACCTAATGTGCCGGAAATTGCAGCAGACTACACAGAACAAGCCGGACAAAACTATCTATTTTGCTTGCCCGACATCCGCGAAGTCGAAATTCACCCTGCTGAGCAACGACTTCAGATGATTCGTATTCAGATAGATCTGGAGTATTTGAGCACCTTTTGGACTGACTTTGACTCATTGCCGCCCACCCTCAAGAATTTAATTAATAGCACTGATCTGCGACGCTTTCACCAGTCTCTAGAGCCGAATACGATGGCAATGCAGTCAATTCTGCATCAAATTTTGCACTGCCCCTTCACGGGCATGGTGAAGCGGATGTATCTGGAAGCCAAAACATTAGAGTTGTTGGCCCTGCAACTGTCTGAATGGCAGGCTGATCAGCAAAAGGGTTTGCCCCATATAGGACTTAGCCCTGACGACATCGATCGCATTCACCAAGCCAAGCATATTCTGTTGGGTCATTCAGACGATCCACCGTCCCTACAGGAATTAGCGCGACAAGTCGGTTTAAATCGGCGAAAACTGATGCAGGGTTTTCGCGAGGTGTTTGGTACAACGGCATTTGGCTGTTTATCTGACTATCGAATGGAGCAGGCTAAACAGCTTTTAATCGAAGGCCGGCTGAGAATTGCTGAAGTGGCTGAAGCCGTTGGCTACAGCAGTCGTAGCGCATTTTACACCGCCTTTCGCAAGAAATTTGGGGTCAATCCTCGCAGTCATCGAGTCTAGAAAGTTTGTCTGGAGAACAAAAAAAGTTCCTTTGGCGAACATTCAGCCAGTTTAAACCAGCAGGATGAGGGTAAAGTAGTTGAGAATTTTTATTATTTTTCTAGTCGAGACTGGAGCTACTAACACCCAGTCTCTGGCTTTGTTTGCGTGTGAGGAACGATGGGAAAAAATCGGAATTTGAGTAGCTGGGTTGTTTTGTCTGTGATGGTGCTGGCGATCACCCCCGAAGCGGCTAGAGCAGAGTTGATCTCCCCGTATTCCGAAGCCAAAAAGCAAGCTGTTAGATCTCCTGCACAAGTCCTACCGTATACACATATCTCTGGAAGCACTGGAGACCTAGCATTCGATCCCCCAAACCCCCTTAAAAAGGGGGCTTTAGAAATGAATATCCCCGCCGCTTGCGGACGGGGAATGTACCCCAAGGGATTCAAAGTCCCCCTTTTTAAGGGGGATTTAGGGGGATCTAGAGCGCTCAACGGTACAACTAATACTTGTGTGGATACCGTAGCTGAACAAGCCAATGCCACCCCGATCACCCAAATTCCGGCGGTGAATGAGATTGAACCTAGTTCGACCAGTGCAGCAGATTTATTGGCTCAAGAATCTAGCCCTGCCGCTGCGATCGCAGTCACTGGAGTCAAACTTAACCGCACTGCAACAGAACTGGAAATTGTCCTAGAAACACCTGAAGGTCAGTCACTCCAGATTGACGCTAGTCAATTTAGAAGCGAGGGGACTGCTCTAATTGCCGATATTCCGAATGCGGTGCTGGCACTGCCCAACAGCCAAACATTTCAAGCCGAAACCCCCACTCCAGATATAGCCAAAATTACGGTTGAGCAACAAACCCCAAACAGTGTTCGGATCAGCGTTATTGGTAGTCAAGCCTTACCCCAAATCCCTGTTGTACTGAAAACAGGCGCATTTTCCTACAGCCTCAACCCAGAGTCAGAGGGGGCTGAAGAAGAAATTGTTGTCACCGGGCAAGGACAGGATGGCTACTTTGTGCCAGATGCGACTACGGCCACTAAAACCGATACACCTCTGCGCGATATTCCGGCTTCAATTCAGGTGGTTCCTAAAGAAGTCATTCAAGATCAGGGGGTGACGCGGATTTCTGATGCGCTGCGAAATGTCTCTGGCGTTACGCCGCAGCGGGACTATAGCGATGATACCGATACCCGGTTTAACATCCGAGGTTTTAGCAATGAGTCTGCCACCTTAAGAAATGGCTTCAGGGTAGGAGCCTCAGAAATTGCACCCAATAATATTGAACGCATTGAGGTGCTAAAGGGGCCTGCCTCAGTGCTTTATGGTCAGTTTGAACCAGGAGGGATTGTTAACTTTGTCACCAAGCAGCCCTTGGATACCCCCTTCTATTCGGCATCATTCACAGCCGGAAATTTCAGCTTCTATGAACCGTCTATTGATATCTCTGGCCCCCTCACGGCAGATAAAAATTTGCTATACCGCTTGACGGCTGCTTATCAGAACACGGGCAGCTTTAGGGATTTTGTGAAGGGAGAACAGTTTTCTGTCGCACCGACCCTCAGCTATCAGTTTAGTGAAGCAACAAAGTTAACCGTCGGCTATGAGTTTTTATCCTCCGACCAAACCTTTGATGATGGCTTACCCATTGACCCCATCACTTTTCGTCTCCCTAGGAGTCGCTTTTTAGGGGAACCTGACAACTTTATTCGCAGTACAACTCATAACCTTAATGCGGCGATTGAGTATCAGTTTAATGAGAATATTAGCCTCAAAAGTGCTTTTGGAGCTTCTTTGAAGCGCACTCGCCAGGAATCAGTTCGGCTCTTTGACTTCGACCCAACCACGAATCAAATTGATCGACTCTATCGTGTAGACAACCAGCCTTCTATTGAAGATACCCTGTCCTGGCAAACGGATTTGGTCTTTAAGTTTAATACCGGGCCGATCCAGCATCAGCTACTATTTGGGGTCGAACTGGCACAAAGTCAGTTTAAACAGAATGATTCTGATTCAGACACAGGATTCTTTATTGATGTGATCAATCCAACTTACGGAGCGCCAATTCCACCATCAGTTAGCTTTTTTAGCTCTGACTCTACTTCTAACACCGTGGGGGTGTATCTACAGGATCAGATTACGCTACTCCCTAATCTAAAACTCCTTGTGGGAGGGCGCTATGATTTTTCTAATGCCAAAAGCAGCTTTAATGAGGAGTTCCCCCCAGATCCACCTTTTGTTGGCAATGATGAGTTTAATAACCAGGCATTTTCGCCCCGTGTGGGAATCGTCTATCAGCCCATTGAGCCGATTTCGCTCTATGCCAGCTTTAGCACTTCTTTTGTACCCAATAATTCCACAACGGCTACGGGTGAGCTAATTAAACCAACGCGAGGCACACAGTATGAAGTTGGGGTAAAGGCTGAATTAGGTAGGTTTTCAGCCACGCTAGCGGCTTATCAAATCACCAAAACTAATATTTTGACCCCCGATCCCGACAACCCCGATTTCTCGATTCCGGTTGGAGAAGCCCGCAGTCGGGGACTTGAGTTTGACATTACTGGTGAAATTTTACCGGGTTGGAATATCATTGCCTCTGCTTTTCTAAATAATACAGAAGTAACTCAAGACAATGCTCTGCCAGTCGGCGATACGCTGGTTAATGCCCCTAAGCACGGGGTCAGTTTCTGGACAACCTATGAACTCCAAAAAGGTTTGCCCAAAGGTCTAGGGTTTGGCTTAGGGATATTTTACGCTGGCGATCGCCAAGCTGAACTGCCCAACGATTTCGTCCTTCCTTCCTATGTGCGGACTGATGCTTCTATTTTCTACAAACGTGATCGGTGGCGCATTGGACTCAATTTCAAAAATCTCTTTAGTACGCCGTATTTTGAATCTTCTCAGAATACCGCTCTGATTTACCCTGGTGCGCCATTTACAGTTTTAGGAACAGTTTCGGTGCAGTTTTAGCTCTCGATTTGTCAATTGATAATCAACGATAGTAAATGGGCTTCCAAAATCAAGACGAATGTTCATCTAATTGATCGCCGCTGAAGAACCATGAGCAGAAAATAAAAGCCACAACAGCAGCAATAAATATGAGAATATATTTCAATAAATTCTATACCTCTTGCAATGACCCTATTCTTGTCTGAAACCGAACTCTACCAGGAATTCTTGCAGCAACCCGACAAACCCAACTCAGACACATGGACGGGCTATTTGAACGATCCTAGGCAACTCAGCCAAGGCTACCGCCAATATATCGACCTCTGCTCAGGGCTTGATCTCCAAATCGATGACTATATTTTGGATCAGGATTTGGTGGTTGAGAACGCGGCAACTCCCCCAGAGAACTGTCTGGAGTTGAGTTTTAGTGTCTGGGGAGATAACCGCACTGAGGGCGTGGCCCAGGGACAAAACTTTTTGCAAGCCTATATTTGCGATCAGACACCGGAAGGTTTTTTTGCCTGGAAAGCGGGCGATCGCGTCTTGAAGCTTGATATCCACATGGAGTTTGAGTTTTTTGCCACTCTGATCAACGCCCAATACGACCAGCTCCCCCTTGAATTGGCACGAGTGCTGCAATCGAATCAGATTGACCAATATTGGCAGATTGCCAAGACAACCGCAACCATGCAGGCGATCGTCCATCAAATTCTCACCTGTCCGTTTGAGGGTGCAGTGCGGCGGCTTTACCTAGAAGCAAAAGTTCTAGAGCTAATTGCCCTCCGGCTCCAGCAGTTTCAAGATGATGCCCCTGACCTGCCCATACCGTACCTCAGTCCCACTCAAATTGAACAATTGCATCGGGCCCGCAAGCTGTTACTGAGCCAGCTTGAAAACCCCCCTTCAATTTTGGAGCTGGCCCGGCAAGTGGGAATGAACCACAATCGACTCAAACAGGGGTTTCGGGCCCTATTTGGCACTACTGTTTTTGGCTGTATGTTCGAGCATCGGATGCAAGTGGCTGTAGATTTGCTGCGAAACAACACTCTCACAATCGCAAACGTGGCAAATACAGTCGGCTATGCCAATGCCGCCAAATTTTCCAGCGCCTTTAAGCGCAAATATGGCATCACTCCCAGCGCCTGTCGAGCTGGGCAAAAGCTACTTTGAGTCCAGTTCTGCTTGCACTGCTGCAACCGACAAACTTAGCGCCTCAGCAATCTGTTCAACCGTCGGATTCAGTTGTTGCAAGCGAGATACGGCGGCTAGGCGGGCTTGTCGCTCTTGTTCTGTTCATTATCCACAGGCGTATCGTCAGAACAGGACAGCTCTTCGCTCGTTGGTAAGGCGGCTTTGAGTTCGGGGGAGAGCATAGAGGCTGGTTCCACTGGGACTCGATCTTTGCTTAATTCTAATCCCTGTGCAGTTTGCGATCGAGTGCATTGGGTGACTTCACCAGTCCGCTTGGAGTCGTCTGGGCTGATTGGAGTAGATTTACGGTCAGGCAATTCTGTATTATCTTCACGGCTCTCATTTGAGAATTAATCTCAAAGACTTAATTGGTGTGAGGACAGAAATGAAATTTGTTGTGGTTTGGAGCATTCGCTTGGGGCTAGCTGTGGCTGGTTTGGGGATGCTGGAACTGCCTGTACGAGCAGAGATGGAGCAGATTGAATCGGTCGGCGATCGCCCACCCGTTTCGATCCGCGCTGCTGATTTGGTGGCCCAACCGTCCAAATTGGCCCAAACTGCTGCTCCAAGCCAAATTACTGGAGTCAAGCTCAACCCCAGACCGACAGAACTAGAAATTGTGCTAGAAACGGCTGACGGTCGGGCGCTTGAAGTTGATGCTAGCAAGTTCACCTCAGAAGGCAATACTCTGATTGCAGAGATTCCCAATGCAGTGCTGACACTTCCTGACGGGCAAGCCTTTCAAGCTGAAAACCCCAGTTCAGACATTACCAAAATCACCGTTGAGCAACAAAGTCCAACCAGCATCCGCATTAGTGTTGTCGGGAACAACACCTTACCAACCACGGATGTGGTGCTGAAGACCGGAGCATTTTCCTATAGCCTCAACCCAGATCCAGAGGGGGCTGAGGAGGAAATCGTCGTAACAGGGGCAGGACAGGACGGCTACTTTGTGACCGATGCAACAACTGCCACCAAAACTGACACCCCCCTACGGGACATTCCAGCTTCAATTCAAGTGATTCCCCGACAACTGCTAGAAGACCGACAGGTCAGGCGGGTAGACCAAGCTGCTGATAATGTACCCGGAGTGCAGGTTGATGTTACCCAAGGGGGGCTGCCAGCCGCAGAGTTTTTCATTCGGGGCTTCAATAGTTTCCTCGCCACCTATCGAGATGGCTTTCGGAGTGACGCTAATGTGGGATTGTTTAATGTTGCCAGCATTGAGCGAATTGAGTTTCTCAAGGGGCCGGCTTCCGTGCTCTATGGCCAGAATGAGCCGGGAGGAATCGTCAATATTGTCAGTAAGCAGCCCCTGACACAGCCTTATTATGCTCCCTCACTGACCATTGGTAGCTTTGACTTTTACAGCCCTACACTCGATATTTCTGGGCCACTGAACTCTCAAAAAACGGTTGCATATCGGCTTAATCTGGCTTACGAAAATGCAGGCAGTTTCCGAGATTTTGTTAACTCAGAGAATATTTTTGTTGCTCCAGCGCTCTCATGGCAAATTGGCAAAAACACGAAGCTAACCTTCATTGCTGAGTATCAAAAATTCAATTACGCATTTGACCGGGGGTTTGCACCGACAGGGCCTGAAATCTTCCAGGTTCCCATCAGCCGCAACTTAGGCGAACCCGATTTTAATGATGCTACGGCTGAGACTGGACGTGCTAGCTATGTGTTGGAACACCAGTTCAGCGAGAATTGGAAACTGCGACATGGATTTGCTGCTGTAATCAGCAATTTTGATAAATCTGAAATTACACCGTTTTTCCTCCAGGAAGACCGCCGCACAATTGACCGCGCAGCAGTTAAAGAGAATAACACTTCGCAAAATCTGACGCTGCAAAATGAGGTGGTAGGTAAATTCCGAACTGGATTTGTCGCGCATCAGGTGTTACTGGGTGTGGAGCTTTATCGCCAAAAAAATACGATTCGGTCTTCAGGAGCAGAAATTGCCCCCATTGATTTGTTCAACCCGGTCTATGGAGCTGAACCGGGGGTCTTTAGCCTTGAGGCGGATGAGGAGTCTCTTTCAGATGCCTTGGGTATTTATTTTCAAGATCAGATTACTCTGTTGAGTAACCTTAAGCTTTTAGTAGGAGGACGATTCGATCTGATCCGAACAATTCGCCGTGATTTCCTGAATGATAGCGTTCCGACTGACTCGACCGATTTTGCCTTTAGTCCCCGTGCAGGTATTGTCTATCAACCCATTGAGCCAGTCTCTCTCTATTTCAGCTATGCTACTTCATTCAATCCTAATCTCTTTGGAACCAGTGCTACCGGGGAAGCCTTTGAGCCAGAAAAAGGGGAGCAGTTTGAGGTTGGCATCAAAGCAGACTTGCTGTCCAAGCGACTGGCAGCGACGCTGGCTGCTTTTCAAATTCGGAAAGAGAATGTCCTGGTGACTGACCCCAATGATCCTGATTTCAGCATTCAAACTGGAGAACAGAAAAGCCGGGGGATGGAATTTAACCTAGTCGGTCGCCCAGTAAACGGTTGGAATGTTGTTGCCTCCTACGCCTATACCGATGCCTTTGTCAGTAAGGACACCGATCCTCTGCTGGTTGGCGATCGCTTAACACAGATTCCTAGACATCAATTGGGTCTGTTTAATACCTACGAGATTCAACGAGGAACACTCAAAGGGTTGGGATTTAATTTAGGTCTTTATTACGTTAGCGGTGACAGAGAAGCAAACCTTCCCAACGACGGTTTAAGGCTACCCAGCTACTTCCGCGTCGATACCGGGATTTTCTACAAGCGAGATAACTGGAAGTTGCAACTGAACGTGAACAATTTAACCAATATTGACTACTACAACAGCAATGGATTTTTCATCGTACCTCAACCTCCCTTGACGGTTCTAGGAAAAGTATCTGTAGAGTTTTGATGGAACAAAGCACTAGCCATGAATTTAAAAAAGCTCCGCAAGCTAATTTTTTCTCTACACCGCTACTTGGGCTTAGCACTTGGGCTAATTATTGTAGTTATTGGCTTAACCGGAAGTTTATTAATTTTTAAGCAGACCTCCAATCAGTTTCAGGTTGAACAGCAGTTTGGCAAAATAACTCCGCAAGAACAAACGATTTCACTGGCAACGGCGGTTGAAACCGTTCAGGCTGCTTATGCTGAGCAGTCAGCGTTCAAAATATCTGATGTTGAATCAACTCTACCAGAATTATACCCTCCGTATTATGTGCGGCTAGAAAAACCTGACCACAAAATGCTCGAAGTGCTGGTCAACCCTTACACAGGCGCAATCATAGGCACAAGAGAGAATGGGGACAAGATAGGTCAGTTCGTAGTCGATTTACACAGTAGACTTTTGGCAGGAAAATTTGGGTATGCCTTAGTAGGTATCATTGCGTGCCTAATGGTAATTCTCAGCATCACCGGAGTTTTGCTGTGGCCCGGTTGGAGAAATCTGTTGGCAGGCTTCAAGATCAAGTGGAACGCTCATCCCAAACGACTTAATTTTGACATTCACAAAGTTGCTGGGATTGTGACGGGGCTATTTCTTATTCTATTGGCCATTACAGGAATCAATTGGAATCTAAGTGATTTTAGCAATGCCATCGTTTACTCACTGACCTTCACCTCCCAACCGCCTACAGTCGCTTCTATCCTCCTTCCTGACAAGCAACCCCTCTCGCCCGGAGATTTATTGCGAAAAGCAGAAGCAGTCTTGCCTGATGCACAAATTACCTATGTCATTTTTCCACATAACATCCCACAGGACACACTTAATGTGAGAAAAAAGTATCCTCAAGAGCCTGGTCAGTATGGTAGCAGTTGGATAGAACTCGATCAGTATACTGGGAAAGTCTTGCGAGTGATCGACGGACGGCAGTCAGCAGGAGCGACTTGGTGGGCGTATGGTGGTGCTGAAATTTTACACTACGGCACCTTCTGGGGCTTACCCACTCGCATCCTTTACTTCTTCGTCGGACTGGCTCCGTTGACTCTGTTCATCACTGGTTTTGTAATGTGGCAGCATCGTCGTAAGCCATAGGTGGCACAGGTTCAGCGCAAACAGGTGATGCAGTGAATGGGGGTGATCTCACTGCTATTCGGGCAATTGGTTGGGATCTTTAAAAATCTATTTGACAAAACCTATTACGAATATCAAGGGGTTGGCATTCAGGTGGGTGAACCCTTTACAGTTTTGGGAACTGTTTCTGTGAACTTTTAGAGAAAAAGTCCAGGCGTGGGCGTTCCGCTTTGCTGTTCTGGAGGGAATCGCCTATTCTGACTGCTGCAACTTATCGCTCAAATTCTGGACAAAAGCCAAATGCTCTGCTGAATTTAGTCCTGTTTGTAATACCGCTAGCACCTGTTGCATGTTGCCAGCCAGCAACTCTGCTTCTGCTAGCCACAATCCCGGAAAGATCCGACTGCGAATAATTCCGGCTGTATCGGGTGTCAAATTCACATACCCATCATTTTCTGAAACGAACCAATCCAACTTATTTTCAAACATTTGCCAAACGATATACTCTCGGACTCCGTTACGGCGGTACGCCTTTTTCTTGTCGCCTAAATCATAGGCAGCACTGCTGGCAGCAACTTCTGCAATGAGTTCCGGTGCGCCCTCAATATAGTCATCTTCCGAAATTCGTACTTGTCCACCCACACCAGGGTCAAGAAACAGCGCAACATCAGGCTGAGGTTCATTATCAAGGTCAAGCCGCACTGTTGTATTGTCTGCCAATACTGCTCCCGGTGTAGCAACCTTGTAGTTGCCGAGCCAGATAACAAGATTGGCATGGGGTTCGCCATGATTTCTCAGGCGTAATGCTGCTGCCATGTAAACCACTCCTTCAACTAATTCAGCCTTCTTCAGATAGGGCATTGCTTCATAGCGGCGCTCAAATTCAAACCGGGAAAGGCGATCGCCATTTTCTAACGGTGGAATGAGTCGCTTTGATTCTGAAGTGGAAACCATGCGTCTTCCTGGAGCTACGCCCTCATTCTAAGTCTTTACGGTCAAAGCACGGCGATATCATGGTTGACTGAGCGCCGCTGATTTTGTCCATGACTGGCTTTGGGGTAGGACAATATTGCCAGCAGAGAATAGTATACAAGTGGTAGGGTTCAGGAAAGCGATCAGAAATTGAGGACGATGATTAGCAGCAGAGGGGATTGGAGCAGTGGGGAGCAATTATTCTTGCGTCAGAAGCAACAGCGGTTCATGCTAATCAGCTTAATTCTATTCGGTGTTGTTGTGGGCTGTCCAGAGAGGGCAAAGCCGGAAACGCTCCAAACTGTAGTTACCCAGAAGGATATAGCAACCATTGACCGCCTAGTTCAAATTGCTCAGACCAACTCCATCGAAGTAAAAACCGCCAAAGCTGCTTTGGGAGTGAGCGCTTTTCAAGATATCATTTCCCTGGAATTTGGCCCATCGCAAAGTTTTAGTCGTTCCAATTCCGTGGAAGAGGCTACCAACTTCAACGAAAGTGGCTTCTACCTGACAGTTAGCTTTGAGCCGCTACGTGTGCTCAGCGCCATCCAGCAATTGCCCGCTCTCTCGGCTGGCTTGGCCAATACAAAGCGTCAAAAACGAGTCGAAGTAGTCAAGCTCTACGTTGCGTATATTCAGGCCCGCCAGTCAGCAAAAGTTGCCCGTAGCTCTGATCCAGCTAAAGAACCCGTTCCTGCCACAGAGCAACTGGCGGCGAGCGGGCAAGAGCTAATTGCCTTGGAAGAATTAGCCGCCTGCCTGGGACTAACCCCCCAAGACACCTTGACGGCGATCGCTGGCAAATAAGCCTGACGCGAAGATTTTAGCAACCCTTGATAAAACTCAAGACAGGGGAGTTGACTTTGCGCCCACAACCTCTTACTTTTAATCCTAATTGAGAAAGATTATGATCTTTACTCATTTTAAGTTGTGGCAAGCAGGTAAGACTTGACTGCCATTTGAGGTATTAAGCCTCTAGCTGAGAGCAATATGTGGGATTAGTGTGAGAGAATTTATTGTGAATTATTTTCAGTGTGGTGTAGCCAACGCGATCGCGGCGATTTTATCGGTGGTTACGTCTCAGCTTGCTGATGCAGCAGAAAT
This sequence comes from Aphanocapsa sp. GSE-SYN-MK-11-07L, assembly GCA_019359715.1. Taxonomy (GTDB): domain Bacteria; phylum Cyanobacteriota; class Cyanobacteriia; order Thermosynechococcales; family Thermosynechococcaceae; genus JAHHGS01. Next base: position 11,152 of record JAHHGS010000002.1, read on the forward strand.
TAGCCCGCTTGGACAGGTCGTTGTTCAACAGCAGCCAGCCCAAGTTGGCGATCGCGCTTTTGCCCCAAAGTCAATGACTGTCCTTGGAGTAGATCAACAATCAACTCAGCCTGAGATCATCGAGTTACAAGATTTTTCTTCGCCTGCGACCACCGTTAAAGACTGGCTGGCTCAGACGGAGGAAGCTGACCGGGCTGCTCAAATTACCGCAGTCAAGCTCAACCGCACCGAGACAGAACTAGAAATCGTCTTGGAGACGGCTGATGGCAAAGCGCTTCCGATCGATGCCAGCAAGTTTACTAGCGAGGGCAATGCCTTAATTGCCGAGATTCCGAATGCAGTGCTGGCGCTCCCAGACGGTCAATCTTTTCAAGCCGACAACCCGGCACCCGACATTGCCAAAGTTAGCGTCGAGCAGCAGAGTCCGAACAACATCCGGATCACGGTCAGCGGTGACAAGACCTTACCTAAAACTGCTGTCGTCCTGAAGACGGGGGCATTTTCCTATAGCCTCAACCCAGATCTAGAGGGGTCAGAAGCAGAAATTGTTGTAACCGGACAAGGAGCAGAAAACTACTTTGTGCCTGATGCCACTACCGCCACCAAAACTGATACTCCCCTGCGGGATATTCCTCAATCGATTCAAGTGATTCCAGAGCAGGTGCTTAAAGATCAGCAGGTGCGAAGACTGAATGATGCAGTGCAAAATGTCAGCGGCGTACAGCAAGATGATACCTTTGGCGGACAGATTGATCGGATTAATATTCGCGGGTTTCAGACGGATGTTTTTCTCCAGGATGGGATTCGGCAAAGTCAATTCAGCAATCGAGAAACAAATAACCTGGAGCGGATTGAAGTCCTCAAAGGCCCGGCCTCAGTCCTTTATGGCAGCCTAGAACCGGGTGGAGTTGTAAATCTGGTCACAAAGAAGCCTCTGGCTGAACCTTTCTATGAAGTTGATTTATCCGTTGGCAGCTATGCATTTATTCGCCCCAGTATTGACCTATCGGGCCCCTTAAATTCCGACAAAACGATTTTGTATCGGTTCAATGCCCTGTATGAGTACAACAATGGATTTCGGGATTTTCAGACCGATACCAACCGAGTATTTACAGCTCCAACCCTAAGCTGGAAGATTAGTGACAAAACGGATTTGACGCTGGAGTTTAGCTATCTTAACGATTTGCGTCCCTTTGATGAGGGTACGGTGGCGATTGGTAATGCAGTGGCTGATCTCCCCCGCGATCGCGTCCTCTCAGATGCCACTAATCGCCGCACCGTCGAAGAATTTAAGGTCGGCTATCGGTTTGAGCATCGCTTCAATCAAGACTGGAAGTTGCGGAACAGCTTTCGCTACCTTTCTTCAGACACCTTTGATTTTCGATTAGGGAACTGGTTCATTGAGGATGATGGCACTTTTGAACGGAAGTTTTTATCGAATCAGGATAACTACCAGAATTTTTCTGTCAATACAGACCTGATCGGAAAATTCAAAACAGGTTTCGTGGAGCATACATTGCTCGTCGGGTTAGATTTGAACCGCGAAACAACGGCAGGAAATCAGCGCCGACTGCCCGACAATCCTGGCTTTTTTACCAATATTTTTACAGGTGTCACTGATCCCCTGCCAGCAGTGAGCGTTAGTGACATGACCGACTTTGGCCGGGATGGCAGCCGGGCCCAAAATCGCCTAGGGCTTTACCTGCAAGACCAAGTTGAGATTTTGGAGAATTTGAAGCTTCTGGTCGGTGGACGACTTGACCTGTACCGTCGCACCTCCCTTGATCGGCTATCGGATACGACTACAGAAGATTCTGCCCAGCGCTTCAGTCCCCGTGTTGGCATTGTTTATCAGCCCATTGAACCAATTTCACTGTATACCAGCTTCAGCCAATCCTTCAATCCAGATATTTTTTCTACTCAAGTAGATGGTTCAGCCTTGGAGCCTTCAGTTGGAACCCAGTATGAAGTAGGGGTGAAAGGGGAATTTTTGGACAAGAAACTTTTCACAACCCTGGCCGCTTACCAGATCAATAAAACCAACATTTCAACCACAGATCCCAACAATCCAGACTTCAGTCTTGCGGTCGGGGAAGCGCAAAGTCAGGGAATTGAATTAGATATTATCGGAGAACCGATCCAGGGCTGGAATATCATTGCAGCCTATGCCTACACAAATGCTGAAATCACTCAGGATAACTTTTTTACGGTCGGGAATCGATTAGCCAATGTGCCCAAGCATAGCGCTAGTTTATGGTCTACTTATCAGATCCAAGCAGGGCCGGCCAAGGGAATCGGTTTTGGCTTGGGGTTTCTATACGTTGGCGATCGGTTTGGCGATACGGGTAACTCCTTTATTTTACCGAGCTACCTGCGGACTGATGCCGCTCTGTACTACCGCAGAGACAAGTTCAAAATTGGGCTGAACTTCCAGAATTTATTTAATGTGGAATACTTCAAATCCGCCGCGTTTCGGGAGTCGATCTATGTTGGCGACCCCTTTACCGTCATCGGTTCTGTCTCAATTGAATTTTGATATCTTCCATTCACGTTTCGGAGCTTTGAATTAGGAGTTTACGGGTTATGCAGCATCTAAAGTGGCGCAACTTAGCCTTTAATCTACATCGCTATCTTGGTTTAGCGGTTGGACTTGTGCTAGTTGTGATTGGTCTAACGGGCAGCTTGCTCGTTTTCATGCCTGAAATAGATGCTCAGATGATCCAGCAGCGCTTTGGAACCGTTACGCCTCAAACACAAGTGGTGCCAGTGGATCAGCTAGTGGATACCGTCAAGGCAACCTACGCTGAACATCCTGACTGGAAGGTGGGTCAGGTGCAAATGCTGCCTGATCACAAATTTTATACGGTTCGGCTGAATCGCCCTGATCAAACTCAGTGGGAGGTATTTGTTAACCCCTATACAGGCACGGTGATCGGCGATCGCCAGCGAGAAACCGCCTTCTTTAGCCGCGTCTTAAATTTGCACTATGCCTTACTGAGCGGGGATATCGGCACCATCATTGCTGGTATCGCCGCCCTATTGTTATTCATTTTGAGCATAACCGGAATTTTGCTCTGGCCAGGCTGGAGAAAACTAATTTCTGGTTTCAAAGTCAAGTGGAAGGCTCATCCGAAGCGCCGTAACTACGACATTCATAAAGTGGCAGGGATTGTTGCCGCCATATTTCTAGCTTTTACCGCCTTTACTGGCTTCTGCTGGAATTTTTACGACCAGTCCACTGCCGTAATTTATACCGCAACCTTCACTCCTAAGCCACCAGACATGAAGTCTACAGTTGTAGAGGGTAAGTCGTCGCTGACGTTGAATGAGGCCTTGCGTCAGTCGGAACTGGCTCTACCAGATGCCATTACAACGTTTATTACTCTACCGACAAAGCCAGACCAGGTATTTGAATTTTATAAAAAGGTGCCGCAAGATTCAGAGGACTTTAATAGCCATGTGAGAGTCGATCGGTACAGTGGCAAAGTTCTAGAGATCCAAGATAGTCGGGTAGCTAAACTGGGCGATCGCGTTCTTAACTCTTTTACCCCATTGCACTATGGCACCTTCGGCGATATCCCGACTCGGATTCTCTATCTATTTGTTGGTCTTGCACCCACCATTCTTTTAATTACAGGGTTTGTGATGTGGCGCTTTCGACGGCGCGTCAAGCAGGTGAAATTGGGTGTAGTCGTTAAAGGCAGAGACAACCTGGAACTTGGTGAGCGTTCAAAAGAACATGATCAATTTCCGATGAAGTAGTTCTCTAGCTAGCAATCTAGGACTATCTTGTCCAGTCCTCTACAGGTGCAATTCCAATCCGCTTGAAATCAACCACATTTATTGTCACAAGAATATAGCCTTTGAAGCAAGCGGTTGCTGCAATTCGACAATCTTGCGTTCCAATTCGTTTTACTTTAGTAGCGAGAGATTGATAAATATGTTCCGATTGAATAGTGTAAGGCAGAACTTGAAAGAATTGCAGAGCTTTCAAGAGTTCCTTAAAGCCTGTATCCAGTATGTACACAAATTTTATTTGACCTACTCATCATCAGTGGTCTTCAAAGTAGCCTCTAGCTCTTTTCGATCTTGGTCACGAAACTGCTGGACTTCTGCAAGCGTTGCTTCCCATAATTCACCTTCAAACTTACCCATCGCCTTTGCCAATGGGTGCTGATCAATCACAGGTTGATCATGTTCGCTCAGGATCTGAGCGCTTTGAGTTGTTTCTGTAGGTTTTATATTCGTCATGCTTTACCAACTATCTTTACAGGGCAATGATTCTATGACCTGTGTCTATTATATTCACTCTCCTGGAATCTTGGGTTCTTATCCATAATCCGTTCAGTTTCCTGTCAAGTAGATGATATGTGGCTGTGTGCAGTTTATTCATTAGAGTCTGAGGAAGAGGAGTTGTTGTGAATTATTATCGATTTGTTCTTGCCAATGCGATCGCGGCGGTTTTATCTATAATCACGTCTGAATTGGCCAATGCAGCAGAAATTAGCCCTCTCGCAGATGCGGTAGGCAAGCAGCAAACGCTTGAGCAACTAGACAGCGATCGCTCTGCTGGATCAGAATCGATCAATGGATCTGGAATAGCCAAGGGATCATCCCAGCCTGTGATCGGAAATATAAAAGATTTTGACTCTCCGGCGACTACGGTCAAAGACTGGGTTGCTCAAACTGAAGAAGCCGATCGGGCTGCCCTGATTCAAATCACGGCAGTTAAGCTCAATCGCACCGAGACAGAACTAGAGATTATTTTAGAAACGGCTGATGGCAAAGAATTACAAATCGATGCCAGCAAATTTGCAACTGAGGGTAACGCTCTGATTGCGGATATTGACAATGCAGTGCTGGCCTTGCCGGACGGACAAGCCTTTCAAGCCGAAAATCCTGCTCCAGATATTGCCAAAATTACCGTTGAGCAACAAAATCCAACTTACATTCGCATTAGCGTTGTTGGTGATCAGACGCTACCCAAAACGGATGTCGTCCTGAAGACAGGCGCATTTTCCTATAGCCTCAATCCCGATTCAGAAGCGGCTGAAGAAGAAATTGTCGTCACAGGCGCAGGACAGGATGGCTACTCTGTGCCGAATGCTTCTACTGCAACTGGCACGGATACGCCGATTATGGAAACGCCTTTTTCTGTTCAAGTCATTCCTCAAGCATTAATCCGCGACCAGCAGGTAACTGAGATCCAGGAAGCCCTCAGTAATGTCAGCAGTGTGTCTTATTTTGGCAGTAATAGCGGTCGTGAGGCAGCCTTCAGTATTCGAGGCTTTGGGGGTAACTTTTCCAATTCTGCCCCAACCCTGAGAGATGGCTTTCGGATTTATGGCAGTTTTCAGGCAATTCCAGAGGTGGCTAACCTCCAGCAAATTGAAGTCCTCAAGGGGCCATCTTCTATCCTGTACGGGCAGTCAGAACCTGGCGGAATCATTAATCTTGTCTCTAAGCAACCCCTAGCTGAACCGTTTTACGAAGCGGAATTGCAAGGCGGTAGTCGATCGCTAGTCCGACCTCGGATTGATGTGTCTGGGCCTTTAACGGCGAACGGCAATCTGCTTTATCGGCTGAATGCCTTATACAAGCATGAAGAAAGTTTTCGAGACTTTGACACGGCGACCAACCGATTTTCAGTTGCCCCAGCTTTGACCTGGAAAATTGACGATCGCACCGACTTGAAACTCTCTTTGGAATATATCAATGACAATAGTCCGGCTGATTTTGGGATTTCGTCCTTTAAGAATGGGGTTGCCCCGGTTCCCCGCGATCGAGTGATCAACGACCCAAATGACACCATCGCCACCAATTATTTAAGCCTTGGCTACAGCTTTGAGCGTCGCCTTAGTGATGACTGGAAATTGCGCAATGGATTCCGATACATCCACAATACCTCTAACTACAGTGTTGTCGCCTTACCATTTACCGTTGAGGGCGAAACTGTCACCCGCTTTTATGCTGACCAAGACAATTCAGCCAACTCTTATGCTCTCTACACAAACTTAGTTGGGAATTTCAAAACAGGCTCAGTTAAGCACACGCTTTTGGCGGGGATCGACCTGAATCAGAGTGATGAGCAAATTGTTTCTATATTTGGTGGGCCTTCTTTGATCAATATCTTTGATCCAGATTACAATCTGGCAGCCAAACCCAATCGATCGGATTTACTACCCTTTAACGATACGCTTACGACCGCAAAGCGTTTGGGACTATACCTCCAGGATCAGATTTATCTGCTAGATAACTTAGTTCTGGTGGCTGGGTTACGCTACGATCTCTCCAGCCAAACCATCAACAATGTCGAAACTGAATTCACGGCTGGGGGCGAATCCTCCCAAACAAATAATGCATTTACCCCTCGCATTGGTCTGCTTTATAACCCAATTAAAGAATTGTCGCTCTTTGCCAACTACTCTCAATCCTTTAATCCCAATACAGTTACTACAGCTAGAGGCTCGCTTCTGGAACCAGAACGAGGATCAGGCTTTGAAGTTGGCATCAAAACTGAACTCTTGAATCAGAAGCTTTTAGCAACCCTAACCTACTTTGACATTCGCAAGCAAAATGTTGCCGTTACCGATCCTGACTTTCCACTCTTTTCAATCGCTGTCGGCGAGCAAAATAGCAAGGGGGTTGAATTTGATATTTCCGGTGAAATACTGCCTGGCTGGAAGCTGATTGGATCTTACGCTTACATTGATGCCAAGGTCACGAACGACATTGATCCGACGATTATTGGCAATCCATTGTTTGGGATTCCTAAAAATTCAGCCAGCCTGTGGACAACCTACGAAATCCAAACCGGAGTCTTGAAAGGGGTTGGGTTTGGAATTGGCTTTAACTACGTCGGCGATCGAACGGGCAACCTAGCCAACAGCTTTCAAGTGGGCAGCTATTTAACTGGCAATGCAGCACTCTTCTATCGCCGTGACAGATATCGCTTTGGCATCAATCTCAAAAATATTTCCAATGCTTACTTTATTGAATCAGTTCGGAATTCTGATGCCGGAATTTATCCAGGCGATCCTTTAACTGTAATTGGATCGTTTTCAGTTACATTTTAGCCCTAGTTATTGTTAACAAATGTTCTCAGATCAATAACATGAAACAAGTTCTACTTAGATTTCTGTTGATATTGAGTGGTGCGATCGCCGCCTGCCAGCCCAACCCTTCTAGCTCTAGCAACGTTCCTTCCTCCAAGCCAGCCAAATATTTTGGCGTTTTTACCGTGAAATGACCCCTCTCAGCCATTGCATTCAGTCAAACTCTTGGCCGATGTCCGAGTGATGCGAATAGGGCGATCGCGCCGCATCAAGAATTTGCTTATTTTCCGATTTGTGTGAGGTTAAATTGTGAAATGTTCTCAACTATTAAAGTTTCTGACTTTTACCTGTGTCTTAGGGTGGCCCTTTAGGCAACCTGTCTTAGCCAGTGAAATCCAAGAAATAACGAATGATTTTCAAATAGAGGCGCAGGCGAAATTTTCAACCCGCGCTGCCGATCTGTTAGCACAGGAGCCAAGTGCGGCGATTCAAGTCACAGCAGTCAAGCTCAACCGTACCGAAACAGAACTAGAAATTATTTTAGAAACGGCTGATGGCAAAGCACTTCAGGTCGATGCTAGCAAGTTTATAACTGAAAACAATGCCCTGATTGCCGAGATTCCGAATGCAGTCCTGGCACTTCCAGACGGACAAGCCTTTCAAGCCGATAACCCTGCATCCGATATCACTAAAATTAGCATTGAGCAGCAGAGTCCGAGCAACATCCGGATCACGGTCAGCGGTGACAAAACCTTACCTAAAACTGACGTAGTGCTAAAGACAGGAGCATTTTCCTATAGTCTCAAGCCAGATCTAGAGGGGGCTGAAGAAGAAATTGTCGTGACTGGACAAGGAGAGGATAACTACTTCGTGCCTGATGCCACGACTGCCACTAAAACTGATACCCCCCTGCGGGATATTCCTCAGTCGATTCAAGTGATACCAAGGCAGGTGATTGAAGACCAGCAAGCGATTCGGCCTGAAGAAGTATTCCGCAACGTAAGCGGTGTGTCCGCCAGCGGAGCTGGTGAAGGTGGAGGACTTTCTGTGAATATTCGCGGATTCGACGGCGCTCCAGTGCTGTTGGATGGGTTTAGACAGTTTGGAGTTGTAGGGCTTCAAAATACTCAAGAAACCGCAAATCTGGAAAGAATTGAAGTCCTGAAAGGGCCATCTTCGATCTTGTACGGCGAAATTCAGCCGGGTGGGTTAATCAATCTCGTTAGCAAGCAGCCGCTTGCTGATCCGTTCTATGGAGCTGAGTTGCAAGTCGGCAGTCGGGCATTAGTTCGCCCCCGGATTGATTTTTCTGGGCCTTTAACCGCTGATAAAAACCTGCTTTATCGAGTCAATGCACTCTTTGAGCGAAGTGACAGTTTTCGAGACTTCACGACGGATAATAACCGATTCTTTGTCGCACCGATCTTGACCTGGAAGATCGGTGAACAAACTGATTTAAGCTTGCAGATCGATTACTTAAATAGCCGTCAAGCCTTTGATTCTGGACTTGTTGCCATCGGGAATCAAGTCGCTAATATTCCTCGCGATCGCGTGATCGGCGAACCCGACGATTACGTTGAGAATAAAACCCTCAATATTGGCTATAACTTCGAGCATCGGTTTAACGATAGCTGGAAGATCAAAAACGCATTTCGCTATCTTTCCAAAAATATTATTGAAGAGTTTGCCTTTCCGTTTGAAATTGATGATCAGGCTGGGATTGTAACTCGCAATTTTGGAGGATTTGATATTGATGTCGAAAGCTACTCTCTGCAAACCAACCTGATTGGCAAGTTTGCAACCGGATCAGTTAAACACACCCTCTTGCTTGGGATTGATTTAAATCAAAGTACAGATACAACCTTTGCTGGATTTGATTTATTTAATCCTCTACTGCTTGATATTTATAACCCTGTTTACGGCACTGTTTCTAGACCCAATTTCAGAACCGTTGATGTGTTTGTGGATCGAACGATTCAGGAAAGAAGATTGGGAGTCTATCTCCAAGATCAAGTAGAGCTGATTCAGAACTTGAAACTGGTGGCTGGCTTACGGTATGACACGGTAGAAACAAAAGTTGAAAATAATCCAACTGCGTTTGATCCCGTTGGGTTTGCAGCCATCCAAAACGATAGTGCTTTGACTCCGCGAATTGGAATTGTTTATCAACCAATTAAAGAGGTCTCTCTTTACACTAGCTATTCAGAATCTTTTACACCCAGTACAGAATCAAATTTTAGCGGCAATATTTTACCCGCAGAGCGAGGCCAGGGGTGGGAAGTTGGCATTAAAGCTGAGTTGTTGAACCAAAAGCTGTTTGCGACGTTAGCCTACTTTGATATTACGAAGCAAAATGTGGCCACGACTGATCCTGATAATTCATTCTTCTCGATCGCAACAGGAGAACAAAAAAGTCGCGGCGTTGAGCTAGATCTGATTGGGGAAATTTTACCAGGATGGAATGTGATTGCCGCTTATGCCTATACCAACGCCAAGGTTACTCAAGATAATGCGTTTGCGATTGGCAACCAATTAGGCGGAATTCCAAAACACAGTGGCAGTTTATGGACAACCTACGAAATTCAACAGGGTAATCTGCGTGGGTTTGGGGTTGGGGTTGGATTTAACGTTGTCGGGAATCGACCCGGTGACACAGACAATAGTTTTGAACTGGACAGCTACCTGCTTACAAATGCGGCTATTTTTTACAAGCGAGATCGCTATAAGTTTGCCCTAAATTTCAAAAATATTTTTGATGTTACTTACTTCCCCGGCACTCCGTTTGGCAGAAACAGGATTGATGTGGGCGAACCCTTTACGGTGATTGGATCGTTTGCCGTTGAATTTTGATCGCTCTCTACGTTTGATTGATCACAAGGAGATAACTTATGAATCGGATTTTGCTGAGTTTTTTGATGGTAATGTGTGGCGCGATCGCCGCCTGCCAGTCCAACCCGCCCATATCTAGCAATGTTCCTGCCCCCCAGCCAGCCGAAACCTCAGATCCAAAAGCAGCCTTTGATGAAAAGATGTATCTCTTTGCCAACCCTGATGTCAAGCAGTTAATTGAGCAGGGTAAATATAAATCTGGTTTAGATCACTACACCCAAGTTGGGCAAACCACGAAAAAGCCAGATGGTGAAGATTATGAGAGTTTCTTTCTAGGCACCGACGGCAACGATACCGTGCAAGGATTTGGCAAAGGCAAACACGCCCATGTAGCTGGAGTTGCGTTTGAAATCGTTCCTAAAAAAGATGATCCGATTCCGCTTAAACCGAAAAGCCTGGGCAAAGGGGAGAAAGATATCTTAATTGGCTCACTAGAAGGGGGAAATGAGTTTGTCTTGGGTAGCTTTATTACTTCCGTTAGCCCCAAACCAGAGCCATTTTACGTCGGACAAGGGGATGCCGACTTTGCTCAGGTGCAAAACTTTACTCCATCCAAAGACACGATCATGCTGGCGGGGCAACCCCAACAGTACAAATTTGAACCCAAGGAGGGCAATGTGCGGATTTCAACGGCTAGCGGTGACTTAGTGGCAATCGTTGAGGGCGTTAATCAGCTTCAGGTTGATCAAGTGACCAAAGATTTTGGCATTTTTACCGTGAAATAACCCTGCTGAGCTATTGACTCAGATTGTTGGTTTCTGTCTAGGTAATGCTGAAAATGCGATCGCGTTGCATCAAGAATTTGCTTATTTTCCGATTTGTGTGAGGTTAAATTGTGAACTGTTCTCAGTTAGTAAAACTTCTGACTTTTAGCTGTGCCTTGTGGTGTCCTGTTGTTCAACCTGTCTTAGCCAATGAAGTAGAAGAAAATACGAATGATGCTCAAACAAAGGTGCAGACAAAATTCTCGACCCGTGCTGCCGATCTGCTAGTGCAGGAGCCAAGTGCGGCGATTCAAGTCACAGCAGTCAGACTCAACCGCACCGAGACAGAACTGCAAATTGTCTTGGAAACGGCTGGTGGTGAAACACTCCAAATCGATGCCAGCAAATTTACAACCGAAGGCAATGCCTTAATTGCTGATATTCCAAATGCATTGCTAGTAGAGCGAGTAATTAATTATGCAACATAATGTCTGCCCAGTTTTTGGTCTGCATCTTGACGAGTAAAGCTCCAGTCAATCAGGTTCTTTTGTCGATTTCTGCGTCTGTTCCAAGCCTTGAC
>JAHHGS010000003.1 GCA_019359715.1 Aphanocapsa sp. GSE-SYN-MK-11-07L
CAGTGTAATTTTGAGTTTAAGAGCTTTAGTTTTGACACCTAATCGTTGGAGTCAGTTTTGGAGCAAATTAAACCAGTATGGCTTTCCAGTTGCTACTTGATATATCAGATAGAGGTCGCACCCAATCCAGACATAGATCCGCTGTAAGATAGCGACCACAAGTTAAAACTGTTGAAAATCTTCAAATCCCATGCTCATACCATTTGAGAGCTTATACACCCTGCCTTTCCTGGATGGGGAGCGGGAGTCGATATCGATTCGCTGGATACCAGATCCTAAGCTACGACATCATATTCGCTTGATCCAAGTGCAAACGCCTGAGCTGATAGAAGCTGATTTAGTGCGCGTGTTTTTAACCAATCTTAAACAGAACCCTCAGGAACCGACAACCAAAGGGCACTTGGTCGCTTTCTTATCTAGATTTAGTCATCATTCAGCCCACAAAGTCATGTTTGAATTGGAACAACTGAAACGCATTCCGTCTGACGCTCAAGGTTTCCGTCAAGACCTGTTTCAAATTACCTTAGAGGCGGCTTTAGATCCAGGATTATTCTTTAAAAGTTTTGACACTGAACGATCGCAAGATGCGTTCTGGTATCCCAGTTTAAGGCAATACATCCGCCGCCGAATGGAAGGCATACTCTGCGACAAAATTCGGGGCATGGAAGGGATGACAACCTATAAACGATCTGACCTAGGGCTAGCCTCGCGCTCATCTAGAAGAAAAGTCACCGATGCTTTAGAGTTCATCGGCATCACTGAGCCTCAACTGGCTCAATATATTCTGGTCTGGAATTGCTTCCAAGAGGTCAGAACATCTCACCCAGACCAGACAGATACTCAGGCAGAAGCCGCATCACCAGCAGCCGATCAGTTTCAGGGGATCGCCGATCGCTACAATAGGCTCCGTGCAAAACTGCCGCAGGCTGTTGAGGGTCATCCAATCGTCGATGGCCCCTTGGTTGAAAAGTGGTTGAAACAAATCGGGGCGGCAGTCCGGTGCTATCTGGATCGAGGGACAAAATCTTTGGATGCGCCCATAAATCTAAATGCAGGGAATCCAAATGCAGAAACTTCGACTTCTAGCCTCGATCAGTTATTTGATCCAACAACTGCTCCAGAATGGGGAACACTCGCCGTCAGCGAAATGCAGGCAGAGCTGCAAAGCATCCAGAAATTTCTAGATGATTTACTGGAAAAGCTTCAGCCGGAAGGAGAAAGAATTCCCCTGCTGATGCACGGCTTGAAATTGGCGCAGGCTCAAATTGGGATTGAGCTAGAAAAAAATCAATCTACGATTGGTCGTAACTACCAGAAACTACTAGCTCAACTGTTAAAGCAACTCGGAGCATGGGTCAAAGCGCAGCAGAAAATTGATTTAGACTCAGAAACCCTCAGTGCCATGAAGAATCATTTAGAGGAGCAAATTGAAGCCTATTATGCAGGACTAATTGACCACTTTTTCGCAGACAAATTTAACGCATTGGCAGATCAGGATCCTCAGCTCCTCAGACTTAACGATGCCTGTGCAGCAAACCCAGAACCTATTTCTAGTCAGCTAAAACTGCCTCATGATCAGGGAATGGAACTGCTGGTCAAGACTAAGCAATCTTTGCAAGAGTCTGTGGCTGCTCGGATTGAAGATCGACTTCATCAGGCGCTGAAGCCTCAAGGGCCGGCCAGACAAGCGCTGATTGGACTATCTGAAGCATGGCTCAAAATAGTGCTCTACTCAACAACCGCTTAGATGAACGGAGAAAGGATCATGAAATTAAGTTTGCCAGAACTGAGAACAATGTTTGCAAATCAAGTCTGGATTGAGTTATCCGCCACCGACTATGAACGGGCCGGATTGACGAAAAAAAGCTGCACGAACGAAACGGGTTGTAGCAATGCTGAGTTGAACCAGCTCTGTCTAAATGGATTTTTGGACTGGGCCAGCGAACATCTGGATCAGACTGCCACCCCATGGCCCGGGGCAGGCGCCAGCCTTTGGGAAATGGTGAATGGAACCGCCCTTACCCTGGGGACAACCCGACTGGTACTGATGCCCAGTCAGGCTATGGATACAGAGGAACTTTCGGTGCCGCAGGAGTGGGTTGATATTCCCCAGTGGGCGGCGGACTATTACCTGGGGGTTCAAGTCAACCTAGAGCAGAGTTGGATGCAGATTTGGGGATACACCTCCCATCGCACGCTGAAGCGCAAAGCCCAATATGACTCTATTTACCGCACCTATGGGTTAGATCGCGATTTTATGATCACCGATTTGGATCTACTCTGGGTGGCTCAGGAGCTGGGACTGGATGAAAAGATGCCCCTCAAGCCGATTGCTGCTTTAACCCAGTCTGAAGCAGAGGCTTTACTGGTTCAACTCAGTCAGCCCACGCCCTATTCGCCCCGGCTAGAGCTTGAATTTGAACCCTGGGCTGGTTTATTGGCGCAGGATGAATGGCGGCAGCGGCTCTATCAACAGCGATTGGACAATGCCACTAGGGCTGCCGCCACACCAGCCGCGATCGCTGAGGTTCACCCTGCCCGATCGCTGCAGAAGTCAGTTATTAACGCCGCCCTGTGGTTAGAGGATCGGGTTGATCGGGTGGCCCAGGAGTTGTCCTGGGTATTGTTGCCTGCCTTGGCGCTGGAACCGGCTGCCCTGCGATCGCCAACCCAAGAACTAGAAATTATCCTGGCTCAGCTCCAACGGACAGAGGTGGATATTCCAGCAGCAGCCCGGAGTGCCTACCAGAATTTGGAGTTGGCGGGCAGCCATTTACGGCTTTATGCCGTCACCTGGCCAATCGTGGCGGCTGAAACCGTGCCCAGATGGTTTTTACTTTTGATCCTGGCCGGTCAGTCTGGTGGTACCCTGGCCGCTGGCACCAAACTGCTGCTCAGCGATCGTACGGGGGTGCTGGTTGAGCGGGAGTTGAGTAGCGATTCCCCCCACCAGTACATTGTCGGTGGGGTAAGTGGCACCTGGGATGAAACCTTTAGAACCACGATTTCCCTAGTCAATGGTGCCTCGCTCACCTTACCTGAATTTAGATTTCATCCTGAGCCATTGGTATGACCGACCTTCATCTATTTCGGCTAGAAGTTCAGCAAGTTGATCAAAGCTGTTTGTTTCAGTTGTCTTGGGGGAAAGGCCAGCAACTGCGGGCCAGACTCCCTTATCCAGAGTCTCTGCCACGGGTGTATCAGGACTGGCAGCGCGCCTATCGCAGCTTCTATGGCTCAGCCGCTGTCCGCGGTCAAGCGGAGGTTAGTAACACGCTGACCTTAACAGACGTTGACTGGCGGATTCGGCTTGTGCAGGCCGAAGCGGCACTATTATCTGAGTTTCATCATTGGTTACGCAGTGCTGAACTGTATGAAATTCGAGCTGCGATCGCCAGTGCCACTAAGCATTTGGGGCATCAAAGCGCATCCGCCCGCAAACCAGCGGGGGTAGATTTGTTTTTAACCTGTGACCCCATCGCGCTAGAACACCTGCCCTGGGAAACCTGGGAAATTGGGGCAGAACTGGGTGCAGGCGGAGGGATTCGGATTATCCGCTCTCCGATTAATATTCAGCACGAAGCTGTGCAGCAGCGGCGGGGGCGCACCCGCATCCTGGTGATTTTAGGTGATGATACCGGGCTGGACTTCCGGGCCGAAATCAAGGCGATTGAGCAGAAGCTGAAGCCAGTCGCAGATGTGATTTGGGTTGGCTTGACCAGTCCCGATGTGGCTCAACTCAAAATCCAAATTCGGCAGGCGCTAGTCTCAGAACTGGGGTGGGATATCCTGCTGTTTTTTGGGCACAGTAATGAAGCAGCCCTGACCGGGGGAGAATTGGCGATCGCTCCCCATACCTGGATCTCTGTGCGTGAGATAATGCCCCAACTCCTGAAAGCCAAAGAACACGGTCTGCAGTTCGCGCTGTTCAACTCCTGTAATGGACTCAACATTGCCGGTTCATTAGTCAACTTAGGCTTAAGTCAAGTGGCAGTGATGCGGGAACCGATCCACAATGCGGTTGCCCATACGTTTCTAGTCCGGTTTTTACAAGAGCTGGCCCAGCATCGGGATGTGCAGGAAGCGATGATTGCAGCGACTCAGGATTTAAAGCTGAATCACAATCTCACCTTCCCTTCCACGTACCTGATTCCCTCCTTATTTCGGCATCCAGAAGCACCGCTGTTTCAGCTCAAACCCTGGGGACTCCGACAAGGGCTGCAACAGCTTGTGCCGAATCGGATGGAGGCGATCGCCCTCAGCGCCCTATTGGCTTTGAGTTTATTGCCCAAAGTCCAAGATCTGCTGCTGCAATCTAGGCTGGGAGCGCAGGCGGTATATCGATCTCTGACCCAACAAATTCCGCCCAAATCACTGCCGCCCGTCCAGTTAATCCATATCGACCAGGATTCGCTGACCAGAGCTAAGATCCCAGCCGACAAATATGACCCGATGGATCGAAGCTATTTAGCCAGTGTCCTCAACAAATTATCTTCCTCCTCTCCGCAAGTGATTGGAATTGATTATCTCCTGGATCGACCAACCCCAGAAGATCCTCAGTTTGTTGCCGTGGTTCGCCAGTTGGTCAAAAAGGGAAATTGGGTAATTCTGGCAACCTCCAAAGATAACAATGGCAATGGCCCGCAGGAACTGGTGGTTGGGGTGGAAGGGTTGAGTCAGGATTGGAGTTTACAGGCCAATATTGACTTTCCTTTTGGCTACGTTGAACTTCCGCCCCAGGATGCTAAATGCCAAGGTCAATGCCCCTTTGCCTATATGTTGGGGCTAATTCATTGCCTGCAAACCTACTCACCCCCGCTGCAACTCAAACCGCAGTTAGAGAGCAAAACAGATTTAGGCAATCAAGTTTTTTCAACGCTTCAGAGTCTTCCCCCATCTGCTCAGGTGGGATTCTGGAGGGGATCAAACTCTCGCTTGAATGCTGTGACATCGTTTTCTCACGGATTTGGCCAATCTTGGCTCCAGCCGATTGTTGATTTTTCTATTCCGCCGTCCCAGGTCTATGAACGGATTCCGGCTTGGCAGGTCTTGGCCTCAACTCGGCGGCCGGACTCTGTAACCTTGGCAGCTCAGCCGATTGTCATCCTGGCACCTGGGGAATATGAGCCGGAGCAAAGCGATACCTTCCCGCTACCTTTAGCGACTAGCTTCTGGCGCAGCCTGGAGGAAAAAGCAGCCCTGGGTTCAGAAGAAATGACTGGCAGTGAAATTCATGCCTATATGGTTCACCATCTCCTGGCTCAGCATTTAGTGGTGCCAATTCCAGATCTTTGGCTGGTGGGTATCGCAATAGTGATCGGCAAAGGAGCAGTGATTGTCTTGGCAGGGCATCAATTCTCGCGCCGCTGGTGGGTATTGGGAATGGTGGGGGGAACCCTTGCCTATGGGATGATTGGCTTGCAGGTTTTTGTCAGCTATGGCGTCCTGTTACCGTGGCTGTTACCCACGATGACTGTTTGGGGATATCTGATACCAACCTGGAGACAAGCAAAAGCATAAGTGAGGCGTGGCTATGGGATGGATTCTCCGCAGGAATGGATTAATGGCCGCTGTCGTGGTTCTGAGCTATGGGCTGATCGGGGCACCTGCCCTAGTCGATCGCCCTGAAGCGGCGGTGGCGCAATCGCAACCAGCGGTTATTTCTTGGACTCAAATTCGCGATTGGTTTCAGCGCAAAAAAGTGCGGGGTGGTCGACGCAATCCTTTATTTTGCGCGATCGCTCCCCAACTGCTGCAAGATGACTCCTTTCTGGCTGGGACTACCCCCGTGGAAGTCTGGCACCTGCGTCCGCTGTTTGTCTGGCGGGGACAAATCGGAGCAGCCGGACGCCTAGAGGTCTTCCAGTATGACGCTAATCAATTGTTGTGGAATCGACCGATATCCTCGCTTAACACCAGTCTGCTTTACCCCAGTTTGCTTTACCAAGGATCTGCTTTAAAACCAGGGCAAACCTATAAATGGAGAGTGTCTTCCCATGAAAACCCCAACCTGCCGAGCATTTACAGCACGATTCTATTTCAGGTAGTGGCTGCTCCAAAATGGCAACAGATGGCGACGGAACTCTCGCAACTCTCGGCGCAACTGAAAACGCAAGCGGCAACGGATGAGACGATTGCCTTCCGTCGCGCCAGCTACTTTGCCGAACGCCAATTGTGGTCTGATGTCTTGCAGGAAGTGATGGGTGTGCCCCAGCCATCTTCTCAACTGACTCAATTGAGGCAAGACCTTACCGATCAGATTTGTGGTGTGAGGCAATAGCTTTAGTCAGGAGTTACGTGGTTGAGTGGATTTTTGAGTCTTTTCAGCCCCCCTAGCCCCCCAATTCTGGGGGGAACCGGATGAGATTGAACTCTGAAGTCCCCCAGAGTTGGGGGATTTAGGGGGCGAATGCGACAAATTTAAGACTTTTCAAACAGAATCTCTAGGTTCTCTACAAGCCGTTGCCAATTAGGATAAAGGGGGCCCAGTAGTAGGGATGGGAAAGACTGGCCATTCCTCTGTGCTTGGCTCCTGGTTTTGA
This sequence comes from Aphanocapsa sp. GSE-SYN-MK-11-07L, assembly GCA_019359715.1. Lineage (GTDB taxonomy): Bacteria > Cyanobacteriota > Cyanobacteriia > Thermosynechococcales > Thermosynechococcaceae > JAHHGS01. The sequence goes on from JAHHGS010000003.1 coordinate 6,543, forward strand.
CTTAACAACAAACTCTGCCCGTGGATCGCCCTTGCCCTCTGTTAAGCCCTTGCCTGTGATCAGGGAAATCTGGGCCTGCTGCAAGGCTGCTGTCTTGCTGACCTGACCCTGCTTCAGGGCCCCATAAAACGCATCAATCAACACTTGCGTGCCACCATCGTCCACCTCCCATAATGAGGCGATCGCCGCCCGCGCTTGGGCGACTTGCAGTTGGTAGCCTAAGCCGATAACTTCAATCCCACTGCCGAGTTGTTCGCCTAAGGCAGTCTGACAGGCACTAAGAATTACTAAGCCCACATTGGGCAACTGCCAGTTTTTAATCTCGCGCAGGGTGATATATTCTGCATTGTTGAGCAGGATAAATGAGTCTTCTGGCGAACCATCGACTAGTTTGCCGTGGGTGGCCAGATGGATAATGCTGTAGTTGTTCATTCGAGCTGGCGCGATCGCTTGACGGTTAAAGGCATTGCCCAGCAGAACGGTTGTTTCGGGAAATCGCTTGGATAGATTTTGCACTTCTGAGATGGCAGCCGGAATCGGGCCAAATTGAAGGGGTTGTTGATTCACCTTGACGGTGGTCAGACCAGCATCGGTATAGGCCCCAGCAAGAATGCGGGGCAGTTGCGCCGATTCCGGTTTGAGACTGGTCAGACTGAAGGCAGTGACGTAGTTGATTTGGTATTTTTCAATCGCCCATTGTTGACCATCATGGAGGGCAGCCAGGGGAACGTAGCGCAACTGACCGTCTGGGGCATAGATGATCGTCTGGATATTGGCCTGTTTGAGTTCAGCTTCCAGGGGTTTGAGCAGCCAAGTATACAGTTGTTGGGCCAGGGTTGTGACCTGGGAGTCGTAACGGTCTTGCAGGGCAAGGCGGAATCTAGTAATCGCTTGCTTTAAGTCCTTTTCGGAAACTGGCACAGAGTGGTGAATGGGCGGGGAGTTTGGCGTAAACAATACTAGTTCGAGCCGGTCTGGCAGGAGAAGCGGGTAAAACAGCGCCGTCCGTGTGCCCAAAGTCTGGAGGCGGGTCTGCAAATCGCTGTAGGTGGCTAGCTTCAGATTTTGGGCAGCGGCGGTCTGTTGCAGTTGCTGAACGGCGTTATTAACATTTGAACTTTTAAGGTAAATATTCAGATCAGGAATTGTCGGCGAATTGAGTTGTGCCAGAATCTGTTGCTCTTCGGGAAGTAATTCTAGGCCTTTGGCCGTCAGCTCGTTGCCTTTAACATCTTTGAAGAAGTCCTGTAGCTCCTGGACTTTGAGCAAATCGAGGACTTGCATGGCTTCCATGATTCGACCCTGCTGAAGTAGGAGTTGTGATAATTTGCGATAGGAATAGGCAATAGTTTGAGTGTAAATTTGCTGAGTTTCCTTGGGCAATTCTTTGATATCGTTTCTCAAGGATTCGGTAATATTGACCGATTGTTTGTAGAAGACAATCGCCAGGGCTGGTTGCTTTTGGTCAGATAGCACAGATGCAATGTTACCGAGAGTAAGGGCTTCTCCACCGCGATCGCCCACGGTTTTTCTCAAGGGTAGGGCTTGGTTGTAATAATAGTCTAAGGCTTTTTGCTTCTCCCCCAGGGCAGAGTAGACCCTGCCAATATTATGGAGGGTGGTGGCTTCCCCACTGCGATCGCCCACTGCTTTCCTTAAGGGCAGGGCTTGATTGTAGTATTCCAGCGCTTTCTGCTTCTCCCCTAGGGCATTGTAGACCCTGCCAATATTGTCGAGGGTAGTAGCTTCCCCGCTGCGATCGCTCACGGCTTGCAAAATAGGCAGGGCTTGATTGTAGTATTCCAGGGCTTTTTGCTTCTCCCCCAGGTCAGCGTAGACTACGCCAATGTTACTCAGGGTATTGGCTTCCCCACTGCGATCGCCCACGGCTTTCCTTAAGGGCAAAGCTTGATTGTAGTAGGCTAGAGCTTTTTGCTGCTCCCCCAGGGCAGAGTAGACTGCGCCAGTTCCCAACAGTGCTATGGCTTCTCCCGATTTGTCATCAAGTTGTTGATAGAGTATTCTTGCTGCCTGGAGTTTTTCTAACGCGGTTGAAAACTGCTGCTGCTGAAAGTCTTTTATAGATGCATTGATCAGTCGCTCTGCCTCGGCTTTGCGGTCTGAAGGGGTTGTGGTCTGGCTCAGGGCGACTGAAGTGCCCAAAGGGTGGGGTGCTAGGCCTAGAGGAAAGGCAAGGGAAAGCAGAACACCAATAAACGTCAGCCTTAAGCAGATCAGACGGGGATGCATTGATCAGACTCCAGCAACCAGAGAGACAACAGGTAGCGTCATTGTAGGGGGCAGTCCGCTAGAATCGGAGTTAGGTTGCCAAAACTTAACTTACCATTCGGTTATGAAAGGTGCTTGAATCAGAAGCGAAACACCTGCGGCAATCAGAAAGATTAGCCGCAGGTGTTATCTTCTTCGCAGTCTTGGTAACAACTTTAGTGGATGGTATAAGACCCTAGGCGGCAAATATCTACCCCATATTTATCGGTTCTGGTACCATCGGCAAATACAGCCCTAAAGTCATACTTGCAAGTCGTCCGACCGTCATTAATCCTGATTCTGGTATATCTGCCAGAGTGTAAAACCCCTGAGCCTAGAATATCTTCTTCCCAATTTCTAACGCCAACGGGGGAAGCGTAGAATCTCATCATTGTCATGCCGGATCGGTTGATCAGGTTAAACACTACTGCTTCAGCTTGGGCTGAATAGGCGGTCAATGTGGCAATAGGGAGTGCTAGGGCAGTGACAACAACGGCTTTCAAAACGTTTTTCATGACTTTCTCCAAATAATCAACCTCTGGGATTAGCAACCTGAAGGTTTTTGCTTCAGTACTGCTGAATCGGGTCAATTTTCAGAACCTATGCAGCCGCTCATTCCGCTTTGCTACGCCAATTCAAATTGGAATTGTCTATGCTAACCTGCTGTTTAATGGCGAGTCGTTGAACCAAGAATACCTGCATGGAGCACCTCTGAAGTGCGTGGCAGGGTCAGCCCTCAGATATTATTAAATTTTGCTAAAGAAGTGATGCTGAGCAAAAAATCCTTGGGATAAGTTAACTAGAGCAAGTCGCTTTTGCCAATGGTTTTTCGCCCACTGGCTGGCGCCAGAAGCAAGCTACATCCCCAGCCCTCATTCTCTAGGGGATGAGGGCTGGCAAAGGTGACATGTTTCCTAAATTAACTGTGTCAATCAGGATAGATGTTGTTATGCTTAGCCCTGCCACTAAAATTACTCTTTCTGCTGCTTTAAGTGCAATCTTGTTGCAAACAGCACTGCCAACTCAGGCTAAACCCCAAACACCACAGCAGCAAGCCCAAACAGCAATCTTTTACCAAAAAGCAAAAAAGGAATTACCCAAAGATTGGTATGTTGTTTATCGGGTTATTGATCGGATTGCCAGAGCCAACGGGCTGGATAACAGTCCTTGGCGAGCAATTGTTATCCCGGAGTATAACATTAATGCCTTTGCTACAGATGTCAATTTGATTGCCATCTATAGTGGTATCATTGACCAGCTAGCAGGAGATTCGTCCGCGATCGCTTGTGTCGTCGGGCATGAAATGGCCCATCACACAAAGCGCCATATTGCCGTGGGTAAAGCGGAAAAAGCTGCCCTGATTGCGCAAATTGAAAAAGAAGCTGAAGCTGAAGTGGTGGCAGAAAAGAAAGATGCTGAAAGTGATGCCAACCAAAACTCCTTTGGGGGAGCAGTTCTGGGAACCCTGGGAAATGTCTTGGGGGGTTGGGGTAACACCGTCAGCAATGTTGGTCAATCTAGCCTGAGTAACGCCAGCAAACAGCGTAAGGCAGAGGCTCAGAAACGCATTCAGGAAATTGTTACCCTCAAGAAAGCAGAATTGGAGCAACGTTTAGCAGAAAGCGATCGGAGGCAAGAGTTTGAAGCAGATGAAATGGGCTATCAGTATATTGCTAGGGCAGGTTTTGAACCAGAAGGGTGTTTAAGATTAATGGAGGTTTTTGCGCGGACACCAAGCGCTGAGTTTGATACCACTCATCCAGCCGTGCCCAAGCGTATTGAAAGGCTTAAAGAATTAATGGCAAAGTATCCTCCTCTGACTCTAGCTCAGGAAGGTAAACTAAAAATTTCAGCCAGTCAGCCCTTAACCTACGATCTTTCTCAGGATGGTAATTCGTTACGGATTAACTCCCGTCGCGGCGGATCAGCCGCAGATGATATTGATCGTCGTTTTAAACAATAAAAATCTGCTGCTTGGGATTACCGCTGTTTATGAAGCCGCTTTCCTGTCTTTGTGACACCTTTTTTTCCAGTACTCAGCTTGGAAAGCTGATTTTTGATGAATCGAATCTCCTTCTTGCTACACTGCCGTTTACTGACAGCATAGATGCTTCGCCCTCTCGTCCATTTTGCGCGATCGCGCGAAATCGAGCCTTCGAGGAGATCTTCAACGGACTCTGTGGGGGAAGGTGGAAAATCTTTAAAGCCAATCAGATACCAAATTTCCTTGAGCTTATGATACTGGTAATTTTTGTTTAAGATCACTACATCTGTACGAGGTTGCCTGGGTTGGCCAGGTAGCTTTTCTACTAGGCACAGAATGCCCGTTTCGGGATGTACATAGAGCTGCAAATGGTAATAGTCACCCAAGTCTGCCAGTGATCCTCCTCTAGGCTTAGAGTGCGGAATGCCGTCGATTAGTTCAACATGGCGTTCAACGTACCACCAGACATGGCTGAGAACATGCTGTCCAGCCATGGTATTACTGTCTAAACGTTGACACAGTTGACTGTAAACGTCATTCCAAGGTTTCCCAGCCTGCGATCGCAAGAACCGCTTCAGTGGCGCAAGATTGTCAGAAAGAACTTTGGTCTTTTGGGTTTTGGTTTTAGGTTTGAATAGATAAGGACGGAGTAACCCATCCTCGGCTGCCTCCTCTGTGAGTTTGCGTAAATGCTTCTTTATACCAGTTAGCTTTCTGAGTCTAATTCGCATTCCGTAACGAGGACGCTCGATCACAATTTCTTCTAAACGATGTTCGCTCATATATTTAAATTTAAATTGAGTGCCGGAAAAAAAGTTGTAATGAGGATAGGAAAAGGGTTTCACGAGAAATAACACATCAAGAAACCTCACGAAAACAACGACTTTCAAAGCGTTGTTCATGACCTTCTTCAAATCATTAACTTTTGGGATTAGCAACCTGAAGGTTTTTGCTTCAGTACTGCTGAATCGGGTCAGTTTTAAAAACCTATGCAGCCGATTATTCCGCTTCGTTATCCTAATCCCAGATCTTGGGGAGAAGTTTGATTAACTCTGCTCAGCCAGGCTGTGGATCTGCTCCTCAGTCAGCCCGGTCACTGCCACCACCTGTTCTAACGTCATTCCAGACTGCAATAGATTCAGAACCATCTGCCGGAGCTGTGCGTTAGATTGTTCTGCCCGTTGCCGCTCAACCATAGCCGACTCTGCGGGGGTGGGCACTAGCTCTCCCTCGGCTGTATAAAATCGCAGCATCCCTTGGTAAATCCTGCATCCAAAAACAAAGCTATCCCGACTCAGTGATTGAAAGGATTGATTTCAATCTTCCAGGTATTGCTAAAAAAGGATTCCCAACCATGAAAAGACTGATTGCAACGACTTTACTTGCCCTAGCTTCAAGCCTGAGTTTTGCCCCGATCGCCTCTGCCGAAACAGCAGCTCAAGTTATCACTGATGAACGGGGTATAACCTGGATGATCGATCTTGACTCTCGTTACGCCTACATCAACGATCGCGGGGTTCGGCAGGTCAGATTTAAGCTGTCTACGAGTGGCGATAGCTTCTGGCATCCAGCGATCGCCTCCTGTGCTCCCTACGATGTTGCCAGCCCCTACTACGGCTGGAACTGGTCAGGAACCCGCAGCTTCCCGGCTGGCAGCGTAGGCGGTAATATTTCCCGTGCGGCTTGCCATTGGTAACTGATAGTTTGGGGCTGGGCAAAACCAGTTAAGGGCTAGACCTGAGTTGGCCGCCCTGCCCAGACTCAGCTCGTGCTTAAATTTTCAATACATCAGGAGCAATTGAGAGAAATTAAGAGATACTTGAGTACAGTATTTATTTGATTTATTTGAGGCTAATCGCCAAATTAACGTCAAATATATATCTCACATATCTCAAACATCTGAAGAGGGTTGAATGCAACTAAAGTCTGTATTTTTAGGTACACTTGCCGTTGGCTTGGGACTGTCTTTAATCTCCCAAAATACTAGTTTGCTGGCCCAGCAACCGAAAGAAACATCCGCCGAAACGAAAGGGCAAAAGGTGGAAGGCGGGAGCAGAGCACCCAACCTCCCCAGCGGAGAAGTGACCAACGATCCAAAGGCGACTACTCCACCCCCAGCTAACAAAGGCGGCTCTAGTGGGCGGGGCGGCTTTTATTCAGCATTAGTTCGGTTTGATAACCGGACACCGTGGAAGATTCAACTGTTGGGAAATGGCAGGTATTTAGGGATCATAGCTCCTTATGGAGATGCGGATGTGCCTGCAACCTCTGGGAACATGACACTTCAGGCTGTAGCTGAATTTACAGATGGTATCGTCTACACTTGGGGGCCGCGAGGTATTTTTCTATCTCCAGGCGATGCTTACGTCTGGAGATTAAGTTCTTAAATTAGCGTTAGCTCAGCGGGCTTGTTTGACTGCCTGCACAGCAGCTTCTGCATTGACTAGGCCAACGCCAAAAAAGTATTGCTGAGCAGAGATAGGCGTTGGCAATGGAAAAATTCCAGAAGGTCGGATGCTCTGAAAACCCGCTCGTGTCTCGTAGGTTCCTAAGCCTGCACTTTGCTGGAGTCGATACCGATAAGTGTCTGAACGAGATATGGCCAAGTTCTGGTAGCTGGCGGTTTGCTTGAGGATGGCAATCAGGCGATCGCGGCTGAGGCGACGGTTGGGGTCTTCTCCCTTCATTAAGGCGACGACCCCTGCCACTGCCGGGGCCGAGAATGAAGTGCCCTGGACTGAGACGTATTTCCCTCTTGCATCAGCCGCAGGCTTCCAGAGAGATTTTGGGATTGAAATGCCCTGCCAAAAGGCCTCTAAAAATGTGCCGCCCGTGGTTAGAATGCCTCCACTCTGATCGTCTGAGGTATCTCCGCCTGGAGCAACCACATCAACGCGGGCACCGAAGTTACTGTAGAATGTCCGCTGCCCTGCCAGATTGCTAGCGCCCACCGAGAGAACGCCAGGGACTGCGGCTGGGAAGCCAACCACATCTAGGGTTTCATTCCCGGCTGAAGCCACAATCACTAGCTTAGGATGTTGATCCAAAACATCAAAAATGGCTTCGACTTCTGGCCCGGGCAGGAAGCTACCCAAACTCATGTTGATCACATCCACCCCTCTGGCTGCTGCGTAGGATATGCCCTCGATCAGCGCTTCGCTGGTAAATGCTCCCCCTAGGCCAAACACCCGCACCGGCAAAAATTGCACCCGTGGCGCCACCCCAACCACCCCTTCTGGGGCAGCAGGGCGAGCGGCAATCACCCCTGTCGACCAGGTGCCGTGAAATTCACGTGCAATCTTGGACAACGAATGACTTCGGATCTGGCCAGCCACCTCGGTCGAAGAAAAATCGGGATAATATGTCTGAATGGACTTGGCAACTTTGTCGTATTTTTTGAGCAGGTCGGCATCGCTGAGCCGAAACATATCCTGAAATAGCGGAACGGCGATTTGCAGCTCTTGGGGGCTGATCCGGGTATCTGGGTCATCGTTGGCGAAGTCCCAACCATGAACTTCACCGGGTAATTTATTGGGAATATTGCCGACGGAATAGAGGTTTGGGGCTAGGTCGGGGTGATCCCATTGGATGATGCTATCGATGACGGCCACGGTAACACCGCGCCCACCGCTGCTCTTGCCCCAGGCTTCGATGGCGCGGATATCGGTTCTGGGTGAGGGTTGCCGCTGGGTGCTGCTGTCGAGATGCCATTGCAAGGACAGCAGTGAACTGGCATAGGGGCTGGATTGCTGGGAGGACTGCGATCGCGATCGCTTCAGGTAGGGCAGGGCATTCGACGGCCCAGAAGGGGGGGACTCAATCCGATGACTGACGGTCTGGACAAAGTTGGGGCTGGCCGAGGTAACGCCGGGTAAGCGACTGAGGCGGTTACTGAGGCCTAAAATGGCTAGCCCACGGCTGGAGAGGGAACGGACTAAGTAGCGATTCTGGGTAAACCGGAGCGGGCGGATGATCTGGAGGTTTTGTTTTTTGATCAGGGTTTGCACCTGCTGCTCGGAGAGGGAGGCATCGAAGTTGAGGACAATTTCGTTCGGCAGCAGCACTGTCCCTGCCCCATCTCGCCCTGTCAAGACGGGAACCGTTTCTTGCACGTAGGGCTGCTGTGCGATCTGGTTGGTCAGCCCTGGTGATCTCTGCTGCGGATCGGCGGGCAAACTGACGATCGCATGGCGATCGCCCAAGGGTTTGACTTCAATGTTGTTATCTGCCCCCATGCCCCTGGCCCCGCTGGTGTTGAGGTCGCGCTGCAAGCGCAGGTAAGGCAGTTCTGAGCCTCCGCCCCGCGTTCCGGCACTGACTTCCTGGAAGGTGACACCCACTGCATCTTGGCGCAGGGTGAGGGGAATGGCTTGACCGTAAAAGCTATAGTACAGATCGCCAGCGGGCTGAGCCAGGGTCGCAGGCGAAATCATCAAAGCAACTGGCTGCGCCAGACCCACCAGGCAGCAAGCAGTCAGCACACGAGTTAAAGAAAGTTTCATTGGAGTTAGGATTCAAAATTACGGTTTGAGGTCAAGACTACAGGCCATTGCCAATCAGGATAAAGGGGGCCCAGTAATAGGGATGGGACAGGTCTGTTGGAGCACTCTTTTTTGCCCCCGGCAGCGGATTGGCGCTAATCGTGGCGGGGGCCCGTGGGTCGCCCGAAGCACCCTGCTGGCCACTGATTAATGCCAGTTGAGCTTGACGCAAAGCTTCAGCCTTGCTTACCTTGCCCTGCAAGAGGGCCCGATAGAAGGCAGTCATCAACACTTGGGTGCCCCCATCATCCACCGACCACAGCGAGGCGATCGTTGCCTTAGCCCCACTGACCTGAAACTGATAGCCCAAGCCTAGGATCTCCTCCCCGTTGCCCAGCTCGCCCCCCAAGCCTGTTTGACAAGCGCTGAGCACCACCAGGTCTACGTTGAATAACGACCAGGTGCCAATATCAGCCACAGTGGCAATTTTGCCATCGCCAAACACGATAAAAGAAGCATTCTCCTCCGGCATAAAGGCAGCATGGGTGGCCAGATGGACAATGTTGTAGGCATTCATCTTCTTACTGGACTCTAAACTGAATGCTTGATCAATCAGTTTGATGCTATCGGGAATCAGCGCTACCAAACTCTCAACTTCTGACCCCGCAAAGGTTAAGCCAGAGAAAGTCCGGGGTTGGGCCCCAGCTTGGACGTTATAGGTGCCGCTGACAAACGCCCCCGCCCACAGCCGGGGTTGAGTCGGGGGGCGACTGGTCAGTTCCGTAAAAGAAGCAGCCGTAATGTTATTGACCCGGAAGCGTTGGACTAACCACTGCTGACTGTCATACAGAGCCGCCAGAGGAATGTAGCGCAACTGCCCATCGGGAGCATAGATAATCGTTTGGGCATTGGCTTGTTTCAAGTCTGCTTCTAGGGGCTTGATCAACCAGGTGTAGAGTTTTTGAGCTAAGGGCTTAAGATTAGGGTCGTTGGGGTCTTCGAGGGCACTGCGGAAGGCAGCAATGGTTTGATTCAGCTCCGTTCGCTTCACCGCAACGGTGCGGCGCAGGGGGGGAGGCTGGGGAGTCGTGATCACCAATTCCAGGCGGTCTTCTAAAATCAGCGGGTAGAGCAGTACCGCATTCAGGGTTTGCAGTTGGTCTCTAAGTCCATTGAGTTGGGACAGTTTGACGGTCTGCTCTTGAGCCTCGTAGCTGAGCTGTTTGGTATAGGCAACAATCTCAGGACTTTTGATGAAGAGATTAAATTGACCACTCTGTTCGCGCTGCAACCCAACAAGCTGCTCAATCCGCTGCTGCTGGGCGGGGGTACGACTGCCCTCAGGTATCTTCAGCAGTTGGCTCTGTTCTTCCCCCAGTTGAATTGCCGTTTTTTGCAGTTCGTTGTACTTGGCCAAGATTTGCCGCTCTGGTTGCAGGACATCCACCCCCTTGGCCGTTTGAGCATTGCCCCGCACGTTGCGCAGGTAGTCTTCCAACTCCTGAACTTTGAGTAAATCCAGAACTTGCTGAGCTTCCAGCACCCGGTCTTGCTGCAAGAGCAAATCGGCAAGACGTCGATAGTGATCAGCAACGGTTTGAGTGTAGGTTTGCTGAATCTCTTGAGGCAAGCCCCGAATATCGTTGCGAAGGGATTCGGTGAGATTAACCGATTGTTTAAAGAAGACAATCGCTAGGGCGGGTTGCTGTTGTCCTGACAGCACAGATGCAATGTTATAGAGGGTGGTCGCTTCCCCGCTGCGATCCCCCACGGCTTTGAACAAGGGCAGGGCTTGAGTGAGGTACTCCAAAGCTTTCTGCTTGTCCCCTAGGTCATCGTAGACCCTGCCAATGTCATTGAGGGTGGTCGCTTGCCCTCGCTTGTCGTCAATCTTTTGATAATGAGCATGTGCTCTTTGTAATTTGTCCAAAGCAGCTTGATAATCATTCTGCTGATAAGCTTGCACTGCTTCTTTAACAAGCTGCTCAGCCTCTACTTTCAGATCAGTTTTTGGTGCAGTTTGGGCTTGTACCTGCAACCCGCTTAATTCCTGCACTGCCACAGGGGGTAACACCATCAACAACGCTGCTAAAACTAATCCATTGTAAGAGTGACTTGGCATCCGAAATCAATCCTTAGGCATTGGGAACAAATTATTCGTGATTATATGCCTAAACTTTGGAGAAGCTGTTAATTTTGGTGAAAATTATAGAAAGTTGGGGTGCAAGATGGAAATGTTTAAGGTTTTCGTTGGCGATCGCACGGTGTTGGCAAGCAGAGAGCGATCGCCCCTTGCGAAATTCAGGCTCCGCTAAGGTCATTGGAGTGCGATCGCCGCTGTGAACCACTGCCAGTATGCTTAGAGTATCTGGAACAAGCGCTAGCGCTACAGACTTAACTTCCTGAAGACTGGATTGTCGATGCAATCGCTCAAAAAGTCACCGTTCTGGAATGGGTGGATGGCTTGTATGAAGAACACGTTGCGACGTGGTAAATCAGGGCTGGGATTTATTCGCCTTAGAATAGGCTTATGCTATTGCCACCAACGGGGTTATGCCATGAACATTGGCCTAGTCGAAAAACTCGCCGCGCATCCCGATCTAATTTCCGGCGAAACTGAGCAATTTTACATCGTGGGCGGAGTGAGTTGGCAAACCTATGAAGCCTTGTTAGCCGACCTGGGGGATGACTTTCCAGGGCTGCGAGTGCACTACTTAGAGGGGATGCTGGAAGTTACCATGCCGGGACGCAAACATGAAATTAGCAAAGATAATATTACCCGATTACTGGGAGCCTATTTTGAAGAAACCCGAACTCGGTTTTATGGCTTGGGTTCAACGACCTTTCGGCGAGAGGCCCAATGCCGAGGAGCAGAGCCGGATGTGTCTTTCTGTGTGGAAAGCGACAAGGAGTTTCCTGATATTGCGATTGAGGTGGTGCAAACGAGTGGTGGCATTGACAAGCTAGAGGTTTATCGGGGTTTAGGGATACCGGAGGTCTGGTTTTGGCAGCAGAACCAGTTTGCCATTTACCAGTTGCAGGATGGGGAATATGCCTTGAGCGATCGCAGTCGGTTTTTGCCCCCTTTAGATTTCAATCTGCTTGCCCCCTACATCAACTCTCCTGAGCCGCTGGAGGCCGATCCTGGAATTTCGTGCTGCTGTTCGTGCTAGCGTGGATTAGAGGCTGTTTGAAAAGGTTTTTTAATCACATTACTGACCAGCCTGCAAAATCAGATCAGCAGTCAGCTTTAAACTGGGAAAAGTCGGGGAAACAATAGCAGTTTGCCCAGTAAAAGACTGTTCTTGGTAAGACTGTCCTTGCAGCGTCAATACCAACACCACCTGACGATCAGGGTCGATGAGCCAATATTCAGGAATTCCACGGGCAGCATATTCCTGGCGTTTCTCGATATAGTCTCTGTCGTAATTTGACTCTCCAGGTTTACCGGGCGATACCACTTCAACCACGAGTAAAGGTGAGGGTTGATCGAACCCTAGAAAGGACTGTTTTTCCGTAATGACAGCATTATAAGAAGCTTCGGAATGAATGGTTAAATCGGGATCGCGGGCTGTGACCTTGGTTGAGCTAACCGCAATTAAATGTTTATTCCCAATCCGATAGGGGGGAATCCCTTGCTGGGCAAAAGCGATCGCCAGAAAAAACGCGATCGAGATATTTAATGCAGACTCAGCACCCATCGCAACTAATACCCCATCCACCAGTTCATAGCGAGTATTGGTGCCATCGTCATAGCTCAGATACTCCTCAAAGGTCATCCGTCGATTCGTAGGACAGACTTGTTGCCCAGAGAGTATCGTCATCGATCTAGCCTCATTCGTCTGTAATGCTCCTAGTGTAACAAAAGGCTATTTTCCAGGACACTTCCCTTTGCCAGCGGCGGTGCTGGTTTAAGGATGGGGAGTTATAGCTAGAACTGTCTGGGGTCAGCGATCGCCAAGTGAGCTAAAACGGCTTGGGCTTCACTGGTCAATTTGACCCGAAATTGCACTACTCCTCTACCTCAAGCTCGGCATACTCGGCAAAAGACCCTTGATCATGCAGTTCACCAGCGGTCGCTTGCTCGATGCCGCGCTGCACGGCTGCGATCGCTTCAGGGTTTTGCCACAGCCATAGTTCGCGCTCTGGAATCGTGACCACGGGGTCAAGCAATATCTGTCCGGCGGCATTGATGCTGACCCGGTAGCTTTTGCCTTTGGTTGCCGCGCCCAGGCTCAACCGCCCCCGGCTATCTGGCTGCACGATCTCTTTCCATCGCTGAAACTCTGACGAGGACATCTCACTATTTCTAGGGTGGGTTTCTTTCCATTGTCGCACTTGAAAGGGGTATTGGGGTAATTCCCACCTAGCGATCGCGGTGCTAGCAGGTAGGTCAATGACGCCGGGGTTTCTCGTCAACACCTGCATCGGCTCTTGACTGGTCAGGGCAATCCCACCCTGGAAACCCTGGCGGCGCTGCTGAGGGCGGTGGGCTTGACCATTGACTTTAAGCCGATGTCGATGACGTTGCCAAATCAGCGGGCGTGAGGCGATCGCTGCATTTCCCCCTTTTTCCCCGCACCAGCTTTCCGCTTCAGTTTGTCATACTCATAAACCCGCACGTAGGGCATAGGCTTCTGGGGTTTCGCTGTTTCTGGTTCCGGTTCAGCAGCCAGTGCAGATTGAATCGCTGCCTCTAGTCGCTGCTGGCGATCGCACTCTAGTCAGGCGCGATCGCCAGCAGCCTCAATAGGAAGTTGAAGTCGTCCGCATATATCGGCATGGCTGGCAGTGCCAAGGCTAAGCAAGCGGAAGCGGCGATCGCCACCGAAATCGGTTAAAAGAAATTGAATCAGGGTTGGCATCATCTATAGGCAAGAAGGAACCCTTTTGTTGAAGGTTATGGGCCCATCTCACTTTTGGGGTTCTGCATCTAAACCCAAGGTGAGTTTTACTTTAGAGTCATATTGAGCGGTTTCCCAATTTTTAGCCAATTTAATTTGCTGGGGTGTATAAGAATTGATCATTCTGAGGTCAGCACTGCCGAGGTCAGCACCGCCGAGGTCGGCATCGCTGAGTTTGGCAAAGATGAGATTGGCACCCCTGAGATTGGCACCCCTGAGGTCAGCACTGCTGAGATTGGCACCCCTGAGATTGGCACCCCTGAGGTCAGCACTGCTGAGATTGGCACTGCTGAGGTCAGCACCGCTGAGGTTTTGGTTGGCGGCTCCCTGAGTCACAATGCTTTGAACCAGCCGCCATTTTGGATCAAGCTGGGTGGAGGTATCAACAATTGTTCTCCTGAGGTTGGCATGGCTGAGATTAGCATCTCTGAGGTTTGCATCCCTGAGATTGACACCGCTGAGATTGGCACTGCTGAGGTTGGCATCGCTAATGTCAGCACCCCTGAGATTGGCATCGCTGAGGTCGGCATCGCTGAGGTCAGCACCGCTGAGGTTTTGGTTAGCGGCTCCCTGAGTCACAATGCTTTGAACCAGCCGCCATTTTGGATCAAGCTGGGTGGAGGTATCAACAATTGTTCCCCTGAGATTGGCACCGCCGAGGTCAGCACTGCTGAGGTTGGCATCCCTGAGGTTGGCACTGCTGAGATTGGCAAAGCCGAGGTAGGCATCGCTGAGGTCAGCACTACTGAGGTTTTGGTTGGCGGCTCCCTGAGTCACAATGCTTTGAACCAGCCGCCATTTTGGATCAAGCTGGGTGGAGGTATCAACAATTGTTCTCCTGAGGTTGGCATGGCTGAGATTGGCACTGCTGAGGTTGGCACCACTGAGATTGGCTTCCTTGAGATAGGCACCGCTGAGGTTGGCACTGCTGAGATTGGCACTGCTGAGATTGGCATCGCTGAGATTGGCATCACTGAGATTGACACCGCTGAGGTTGGCATCGCTGAGATTTAATTCGCTAACGATATCTGCTGCGATCAAAAATCGAATGATACTGGTTTTTTGTTCTATATCTTCTTCAAATTTACGCAGGATGGATAACGTCATCACTCGAATTATGCCAGTTGCCGAATCTAATTGTTCTTGCTCTTCATCTGTAGCCTCATTACCCTTTGCCGCAATTGCCAGCACGTTCTTGTCAACTAAAAGCACAGATAACCTGTCGAAATAACCTTGCAGCACCTCTTCTTTGGTTGCATCTTCCGTAGGCTTCCGCTGTATCTTCTGAAGCCAAAAACCAAAAATGGCTAATGCTAACGGCACTGCCAGCAAACTCAGCCAGTCCAAGAGAGTCATTCCAAGGTCAGTTTTCATTGTTTTCTTGCATGTGGTGCTGTTGTTCTCTGCCGTAATCATACAATGATGAATTCTTTTCAGATATCGCCAAGTTAAGCTCATGCTATAGCTGATCCCCTTGCTGCATCGGGCCTCCAGACTGATCAGCGTTGGGCCCGTCGGGTGCGACCTCAACTTGATTTAGGAAGTAAAAGGTGCTAATCCTAGGGAAACAATTTAGGCGGGAAAACTATGGCAGCACGATTAATCAGTGTTGAGGGAGGTCAAGTCAAGATAGAAGTGAC
>JAHHGS010000004.1 GCA_019359715.1 Aphanocapsa sp. GSE-SYN-MK-11-07L
GACCAGCGTTATACTCAGACCAGTTGCGGATGCGGTATTGCTGTTTCATGCGTCCTAGTTTGGGTTTGGCGATTCAAACTTACCATGACACATCCCTTCCGCAACCCCTATTTATGCAACAACGCCACATTGAACATAAGCATTTGATGCCGTTACGACACATTGCGTCAACAAGGGGGCCACACTTGGTGGTTCGGGCAAAACATTGACATAATCGTCGGCATCAGCCCAGCACTTTGCGAGAACTGCATAAGGTGCCAGCATAATTTTCCATGCAAATAGGAGGCCGAGGGGATATACTTCTGGATCTTTAATCTCAATCGGATGAGAATTACTCAAGGCGGTACCCTGCTTTTGCAAGTTTTGCCAGAGTGCCTGAGCTGCCTGAAGTCCACTGTAGACTGCGGATTCGACCGTGGCGATAACGATCGGATTAATGCAAGTATCGCCTGCGAAGTAGAGATTTTGGATCGCTGGATAGGTCGGCTTGGGTTGTGCCTGACGGCTTCCAACTTTATTAATGAATAAACGGTGGTTGGTATTTGAACGTAAAAAGGTTCTTTTACGATCCAAGTAGAAAAAAGTCTTTTTGTCGTCCCACTCGACCTCGCTCTCAGTATCTCCCCAGCAATATCCCAGCTTGAATGGGACATATTCATTAAACTGCTTTAGGATCAGGTAGGTAGCTTCTTTCTTGTCCTTATCGAGTGCTTTCGTAAGCCGTTCGTACATTTCTTCGTCAAGACTGTTTTCTAGTTTGACGGGCAGTGAATCGAAATTGGATGCAGCGATCGCGAGAACTGTTTTTCCATACTGCTCACTCAGCGACTCGACTTTAACGAAGGTGAGAGAATAAGTCGAATCAACTAAAGCGACATAATAGCGAGGAATATTTGGTAATTTTTTCTTAAAAGTAACATAGAGCACTGGAATTGGTTCGCTTGAAAGGCGACGGGTATTTGCGAGTTGCGGCACACTTCGCACTATCGGCCCTTCTTCAATTTCGATTCTTTCAGAGAATGTTTGCTCTTCTTTAGCGACTACCGATGCTGCCGACTTCACAAGGCGCGCCACTGCGTTTGGTGTAACGGCTAGAATTAAATTTTCAACCTCTTCCAGCTTAGATTCTGTCTTCAAATCATCTAAAGAAGTGCTGTAGGAAATCTTGACAACCTTCCCTTCCTTAACTGTCACCCCATCGACCGTCGTGCTCGTTTTGATCTTGCAGCCCAATTCAAGTAGTTTATTTTGCAAAGGCACGATGAGCTGCTCGTAGGAATTATCGGTCAACACCCAACATTGCGGGGTGGGTTGGCGTAACTGATATTTTGCAAAAGACTGGAAGGCTTCTACGGAAGTTAGAGAACTGTCTACCGACCATATATTCATCACCAAAAGTTGATAAAACTTTGCTATTGTTTCTGTCGCGTAAGGCCTGGTGACAAGGAATCCGTTCAAGGTTTGCATACTGAAAAAATCGTTATCGCTGAAATCCTCAGTCAGGAGATCAATGATTGCGTACGCTGCCAAGAACATGTCCGGTACTGGCAAAATGCCTGAAAGCAGGTTCTGCAGCCAAGTTTTCACCGATCCGTTGTCGGCTAGTAGCTTATAGTTCGGAAATTGGCCCTTTTCCAGAAACCCACACTCTGGCCTGCGTTCAAAGTCACGCTCACGGATCAAGCCAACATCTTTGATCAGATCCCAAAAATTTTCATACCAATGCCCGAACATGTGAGGGTAGACCTCGTAAATCGTATTGTCACTTGGAGTGCCCCCAAGATTTCCACCAAGCTGAGGTTCCCTTTCAATAATGGTTACATTGCAACCGCGTTGGGACAGGCGCAAGGCCGCTGTCAGCCCCGCGATGCCTCCTCCAACAATAGTGACACTTGGCCTGATATCTTTCGGCATAGGAACTCCCGTTGTTTTCATGCTCTGCTAGATTTGTACTATCTGATTGATTAGACTATTTCCAGAAGCAGTGAATTGGGCTTCTGCTCACACTCGCTGCTGGCTTCTTGATGACATAATCAATTTGTGATGCTAACAGGGATAACAGGCGATCGCTTAAACATACTGTCTATTTAAAAAAGGAAAATATTTAGTTTTGTACTATTATTTGAAACAGAATAATAGGATTTGAAATTTACTTTTTCAAGCATAGTTCTAACTCTCTAGGAAAAACTTCCGATACAATTTGCAGTCTGAAATTGCTTTGTGTCCCAACTGTTTAATCAACCCCATACTACCTAACTTATGAGCAATAATGGGTTCTAGTGACAATGGTTCAGTGGCATTCATAACGGAATTAAGAGCAACTAATAGCTCTGGTTTTTCTTGCAGCGTTACCCAATGGCGCTGCAAGTGATGGCTATAAATTCCACTAGCTGTAGGAGCCATTTCCAACAATTGTGCTAACGCTATCTCGCCACGACTAAGGTGATAGAGTGCTGTATGAACCAGGGCGGGATGTCCTCCAACCATGTCCATCAGTTGTCTAGTCTCCTCCCCAGCTTCCCAGTCAAGTCCATAGCATTGAGCTAATTGCTGCACCTCTTCCGGACTGAAATTGTTCAACTGAATCGGCAATCCTACATTGAATGGTGACTGGTTGAGATCGAGGGGAACATATATTTCCGTCGAGTGAACTACCATCAAACGGAGCTTTTGCCAGATGGGAAGGGTTTTGGCTTCTTCATGCCAGGAGCGCAGCAGCGGCAAAAAATCCTTGACAACTTGATGATGCTCAAAAATCTGATTCACCTCATCTAAGGCGAAAACAAGGGGAGTTTTAATTGACTCCAGTAAATACTCTTGAAAATAAGAAGTGCAGCTAATTTTGCTCCCTAAATCCTCATCCCAATAATCATCCAATATTGGTTTTAGCTGAAGTTGGCGAGCAGAGTTAGCGCATAGCCAGCGCAGAAATTGATTCAAATCGCTTAAGATTGTCTGGTCAACTTGCTCTAAATTCAGACTGACGGTACGGTATCCTAGCTTCCTAGCACTGTCAAGAATTCTCAGCAGCAGTGAAGTCTTGCCCATTTCTCTAGGAGCTTTAATTCGCACTAAGGCTCCTGGTTTCCTGATTTCTTGATAAACTTGCTCTTGAATGGGAGCACGTTCAATGTAAAAAGGGGAGCCGAGCGGCACTGAGCCACTGGGATAGCGCGGCGAGGTTTCCTGGTTAGTATCGATTAACGCAGGGATGTCAGGATTTGCGTCGTTAGCCTGGGATGAAATCTCAAAATCCAGAGCGGAGATTTCTCGCCAGTCCAGTGATAATCTTCGACAAAGTTCCTCAAAAGTTCCATAGTCAACCGGTTTGCCTGTCAAGAAGTTGCTAACGGTCGCAAGCGCAAACCCTACTTCCTCAGACAATGCGCGTTGACTAGGAAAGCCGTTATGTCTGAGGGCAAGTTTGACCTTATCGATGCATTCTGTCCGAACTCTGAGCGATCTGGACATGGAAAGCTCTCATGAACAATACCTGCCCGAATTCTCACACGAAAAAATTCGTAGCACAAGTCTTTAATTTAGTTAATTCAACAGTTTTTATAAGTCAGTCATAAGTCAGTAACAAGTCAGTCATAAGCCACTCACAAACTCAGTTGCTGATCAAGTTTGATAGTTATATCTGGTTTAAGTTCAGCGTTAATTTGGTAATTAAAGTTTAGTAACTCAGGTCAATCTGCTGATTTAAAGCGATCGCCGCTTGGCTATTTGGCTCAACTGAACAGCTAAATTTACTCAGCAAGGCTAATCTAATCTTGCCGTTTGTTTTGGATCATAAAGTAAAAAATATGGAGTGAATCATTAAGGTTACTTTACGTCTAAGGTTAGTCATTCCTGCTCGTTGAACCCTGTTGTTTTGAAACAGCTATAGCAATCCTACGTCAAGCATGAGAATTTTCGTCCCCTAAGTCCCCCAGAATTGGGGGGTTGGGGGGCTGAAAAAACCTTGCAATTGACGAATGATTTAGGATTGCTATATGCCGTCAAATTGAATTGAAATCGCTTCGGAGTATGAACATTTTTTTGATTTGAATCCTGTCCATCCAAAAAATGCACCTATTGCCCTTGTGCAAGTCATCAAAACTAGTGTTTGGATACCGATGATTTAGTCTTTTGAAGTAGAGGGGAAAGTTTTAGATGGCTATCAATAAAAATATATCTGCTGCTGTCAAGAAATTCTTGACCAGAGCATTATGCTCAAAGAGCAACAGCCATGAATAAAAAACTAGACTGGCAGTCTTGCCAAAAGGTTTTTGTCTGGATTCCGGCTGTTGATCGCGACTCTGAACAATTCTCTAATTCCGATCAGGCTGACCTAGCGCAAGCTCCAAATCAGCCTACTTTTGGGCATGGTGTTCACTATTGCTTGGGCGAACCGCTAGCTCGGATTGAAGACAAGCTGATTTTGCAGATGATGCAAGAGCAACTGCGGGATTTGCAGCCAGCCGAGATGCCTACGATCGCGACGGAGGCTGGAACAATTGTCGGGGTTAAGAACATCCCGGTTGTTTTTGTGCTATCCAAACCTGGCTTGTCATCTACCATTTAGGAAGAGATGCGGTGGTAGAAGCGATCGCCTCTCACCGAATCTGCTGGGCGGCGATTTTGAGCACTGATATTCTCACCATGATGGTTTCTAAAGCCAAGCCAGTCTGGCAGCGAGGATGCACCCTACTTGGACTAGTCCTGACTGTGTTCCTGTTGGTGGTCAGTTGTCAGCGCTCTGGGCTAAAAACTTCACAGATTGAGCCAGTCACCCTCAAGCTAGGGGGATGGGGAGCCAGCCCAGCCGAGCAGCGTTTGCTCAACCAAGTTTTGCAAGACTTTGAGGCCAGTCATCCCAAAATTAAAGTCCGGCTAGAAATAATTGCAGACCAATACATGGATGTAATTAAGACCCGGCTGATTGGCGATGCCGCTCCAGATGTGTTTTATTTAGATGCCCTAGAAGCCCCGTTTCTGATTCAGCAGAATATCCTCGAACCGCTTGATCCTTACATCACGCCTAGCTTTGACCTAGCAGATTTTGAGCAAAACCTGCTCCAGCCATTTACGCTTCAGAACTGGATCTACGGGCTGCCCAAGGATTACTCTACACTAGCTTTATTTTATAACCAGCAGGCTTTTGCTTCGGCGGGGTTAACCCAACCCCCTCAAACCTGGGCAGAATTGCTGACGGATGCTCGGCGGCTCACCGTTGATCTAAATGGGGACAATAAACCCGATCGCTATGGCTTTGGCGTGATGCCAGAGTTAGCACGCTTGGCGTACATGATGCGGGCGATGGGTGGACAAGTTGTCGATCCGAAGGGCTATGCTGCTTTTGCCACCGATGCTGGACTGAGAGGGCTGAATCTAGTTTTGCAGCAGTATCAGCGCGATCGCACGTCCGCCCGCCCGGTGGATGTGGGCACCAATAACGGCAGTGAAATGTTTGGCCAGGGCAAAGCCGCGATGGTGATTGAGGGCAACTGGGCGATTCCTTACCTGCAAGATACCTTTCCTGATTTGAAGTTTGCCACGGCTGAGGTGCCACAAATTAATGGTCAGCCCGGCACAATGGTTTACACCGTTGCCTATGTGATGAACCGGCAGACCAAACATAAACCAGAAGCCTGGGCGTTAATTGCTTACCTAACCGGCAAAATCGGCATGGCCAAATGGACAAGCACTGGCTTTGCCCTGCCCAGCCGCAAATCGGTTGCCCAGCAGCTCAAGTATGACCGCGATTCTCTCCGCGCCCCCTTGGTGGCTGGAGTTAGCGATGCGACTGCCTGGCAAATTGGTCAATATCCGGCCGCAATTATGAACAGCTTCAACAATTACTACCTGAGTGCTGTGTTGGGGCAACAACCGCTGCCAGCAGCCATGCTCAAAGCCCAGGAAAGTGCGAATCGCCAAATCAAAGCAGCACAGTAGCAAACTGATCATGCTTGATCGAGTGGCCAGCGCCAAACCAACCGATCGCTAATTTTTGCCGCCTGTAAACGTAACGCCTTGAATAAAATAGCGATTAAAAAAGATATAAATCACCAGTACTGGCAGCGTGAATATCATTGATGCGGCCATGATGTTGTTCCAATAGCTGATGTATTCTCCCTTAAAGCTATTGAGTCCCAAGGGCAGCGTGAACATTTCTGGTTCAAATAGAATCACTACCGGCAGCAAAAAGTTATTCCAACTGCCCATAAAGATCAGAATGGTTTGGGCGGCCAGGGCCGGTTTGGCGAGGGGCAACACGATATACCAAAAGGTGCCAAATCGTCCCAGACCATCCAACACAGCTGCTTCTTCTAGCTCTTGGGGAAAGTTGAGAAAAAACTGCCGCATCATAAAGATAAACGTGGCATTCACCATGCCCGGTACAATCGTCCCCTGGTAGGAATTAAGCCAGCCGAGGGTTTTCAAAATTAAAAAGGTTGGAATCAGCGTTACCTGGGCCGGCACTGCCAGCACTGCTAAAATCAGCAGCCACCAAAACTGCTTACCGTGAAAATGCAGCCGCGCTAAGGCATAGCCTGCCAGGGAATTAAACACCAGATTAAGCCCAGTCACGCTGACGGCGATCGCCACACTATTGAACAGCCAGCGCAAGAATAAGGGTTCTGCCAGAAAAATTTGCTTGTAGTTGTCGAGCGTGAACTGCTGCGGAATCAGAGAATTCTCGCCGCCGACAATTTCAGACAGCGGTTTGAAGGATGCAGACAGGGCCCATAAAAAGGGGATTAATGTGATAACGGCATAGCCGATCAGCAGACTGTACAAGATGCCGTTGAGCCAACAGGAAGACGTGAACCTGACGTTTTTCATGCTGACAACACCCCCTGATGAGCGATCGCATTCCTGGTCGATTAATCCGGCAAAACACAATCAGAGTCGGTTCAAACGGACAGCGCTCTCCAGATTAGTCAGACGTGACGGCGGCTTTCAGCGATCGACAAAAGCTAGAAATTGAGTCTAGCCCTTGCTTGGGTGTCCCCTCGCTGAGCCGTTTGACAAAGGCGCTGCCGACGATCGCTGCATCTGCCCCCCATTCCATCACCTGCTGGGCTTGCTCAGTTTGGGAAATTCCAAACCCAACCCCAATCGGCTTATCAGTCACACTCCGCAGTTCATAGAGCAATTCCTGCACCCGCGCTCCCACTTTAGCCCGCATCCCGGTCACACCCGTTGCACTGACCAAGTAGATAAATCCTTGCGAGGAGCGGGCGATCGCGGCAATTCGTGCGGGTGGACTGGTTGGGGCCACCAGCAGAGTCAGTTCTACACCCGCATCTGCGGCTTGCTGCAAAACGGTATCGGCTTCTTCTAAGGGTAAATCAGGCACGACCAATCCCTTTACTCCCGCTTTGGCCACCTGCTGCAAAAAGGGCCGGATACCGCGATGAAAAATTGGGTTGTAATAGGTAAACAAAATTAGCGGCGATCGCAGTTGGGGGCTAACGGTTTGGACCATCTCTAAGACTTGCTCAAACCGAGTCCCACGCTGGAGGGCCCGGGTTGCGGCGGCTTGGATCACCGGCCCATCGGCCAGGGGGTCGGAGTAGGGAACGCCCAACTCAATCAAATCGGCCCCACTTTGATCCAAAACGTGCAGAGCAGCGGCCGTTGTTTCAAGGTCAGGATCGCCAGCGGTAATAAAGGGGATGAGGGCACACAACCCGCGATCGCGCAAGTCAGTAAAGCAGTCAGAAACAGAGGTCATAGGAGCGATCGCCAATAGATTTTGAACAGAGGTTGACAGGACTGATCCGCTTGAAGTCTAAAACTTTGTTCGCATAACGTGGGCTTCGCAATCCCCCTCAATAGTTCTGACTAAAAAGCGCACCCAATTTGGATGCGCCTTTCATTATGCCATTAGAGCGACCGCCAGACTTTGCTCTCAGCGGCTTACGACTCCGGCGAAACAACCTGCGGCATCCCTAAGCTGTAGTTGAGGACGCGGCTGTTCAGGTTGTAGCTAATCGTGCCTTTCTGGAGCAGCGATCGCACCAAATGCTCTAGGTCAGAGCCAATCCGGCGCAGATGATACTCAATCAGGTCTTCACCTTTGTAGCTAGCTACCAACTCATCAAATTTACGCTGAATTTGTTGCAGGGCTTCCGGGTTCCAAATCAGCTCGTTGTCCGGGTCAATGTCGAGGGTGAGTACACTGTCGCTGGGTTGAAACTCGTGATTAACAACTTCAGCAGCATAGATATGAATGTGGCGGGTGGTAGATTTCAGCAGCATGGCAGCAATATTTCAAGGGTTGAAATGACCGTGAATCTAAGGCTTGCCATTAAGGTTTAGCAGGTTCTAAATCTTTGGCAACAGTATAGAAGCCTATCTCAAATTTGCGGTTCAGTCTAGCCCTAACACAGTCAGCCGGGAGCATCCCAATTTGTGATTCACATACTCCTGTAAATCCCGAAACGGTTCACAAATCGCAAAATTTTAACTCCTTCCTCATCCCAACTAGTAAGAACTGTGAATCTGCAAATATTACTCATTAACTGGTTTGAGCTTGCCGCTGGCGCAGTTTCTCTTGTAGTCTTCTAAACATCGATAATGGCTTGCTCAATGCTCATTTTCTGGCTCCAGCGATGCTGTAAAAATTCTACAAAATCTCGTTCCAACAAATTAACAAGAGACAGCCAGAATTCCTCAAGCCCCTGAATGCCGCTTTTGATGCCATGCCCAAGCGTGCTGCATAATCACTTCGATTTCAGGGTACTGGGGCTGCCAGCTCAAGATTTTTTGGGCTTTGGTGGCGCTGCCAATCAGGACGGCGGGGTCGCCGGGACGACGGGGAGACTCTACGACGGGAATCGATCGCCCGCTGACGGTTTCACCCGCCGCAATTACTTCTCGGACTGAAAATCCACTGCCGTTGCCTAAGTTAAAAACCTCTGTCCTGCCGCCAGTTAGCAAGTATTCCAGTCCCTGGACATGGGCCTGGGCCAAATCCGTGACATGAATATAATCCCGAATGCAGGTGCCGTCGGGAGTGTCGTAGTCAGTGCCAAAAATAGCGATGTTTTCTCGGCGGCCAAGGGCGGTGAGTAAGACTAGCGGAATTAAATGAGTTTCTGGGCTGTGGTCTTCTCCCAATCGCCCGGCTGGGTCAGCCCCGGCGGCATTAAAGTAGCGAAACCGCACCGATCGCAGGTCGTAGGCCTGGTCAAAGTCCGACAATATCGCCTCTACCATCAGCTTCGTCATCCCGTAGGGATTAATCGGGTTTTGGGGATGGGTTTCCGGGATCGGTAGCTGCTCAGGGTTGCCGTAGGTGGCGCAGGTGGAAGAAAAAACTATCGTCTTGATGCCTACTTCTACCATTGTCTCCAGCAGGGTCAGCGTCCCTGCCACATTGTTGCGATAGTATTTGGCTGGGTTGGTGACTGACTCTCCGACATAGGCGTAGGCGGCGAAGTGCATCACAGCCTGGATGCCATAATCAGCAAAAACTTTTGTCAGTAATGCCCGATCGCTAATGTCTCCCTGCACAAAATCGACCTGCAAAACTTTTTCCACCAGGTCTTGGTGTCCGTAGACCAGGTTGTCGAGCACGACAACCGGGTAGCCAGCCTGCTTGAGCGCTAGCACTGCGTGAGAGCCGATGTAGCCTGCTCCTCCCGTGACTAAAACTGGGCTTTTCTGATTGTGACTCATGCTTTACTACTCGCTGCTAACCAGGCAATAATCTGCTCACCCAAACGGGTGTTGTCTAACCGATCGATTTCTCGAATGCCGGTCGGGCTGGTGACATTCACCTCCGTCAAATAGCCACCAATCACATCAATCCCGACAAAGATTAGCCCATCCCGTTGCAGGGTGGGGGCGAGTTGGGTGCAAATCTGTCGTTCTCGCTCTGTTAACTTGGCCGGTTCAACTCGCCCGCCAGTCGCCATATTGCCGCGAAACTCTTTGCCGGTCGGAACTCGATTGACTGCCCCAATCGGCTCGCCGTTGAGCAGAATAATTCGCTTGTCGCCCTGTTTGGCCGCGGGCAGATATTCCTGCACCATCACTGGCAACTGCCCTTGCTGCGTGCTAATTTCGACCAGAGAGTTGAAATTGCGATCGCCTGAATCTAAAAACAAAATTCCTTCCCCAGCTTTGCCGCCCAAGGGCTTGAGGACGGCTGCGCCCTTGGCTTCGGTAAACTCACGAATTACAGCTTTGTCGCGGCTAACAATCGTGCCCGGAATCGCCTCCGTAAACTGTAAGGCGTACATTTTTTCGTTGGCGGTTCTTAAACCCTGCGGACTATTGATCAGCAGCGTCTGCTGGCGATCAATGTAGTCAAGAATATACGTTGCGTAGAGATAAGCCACATTTACTGGCGGGTCTTTGCGCATAAACACGGCGTTCATGCTGGCCAGAGGCAAAAACTCGGCTGCTCCCAAGCTGTACCAGTCGGTTGGAGCCAGCCAGCGATCGCCAGCTAACGTGACTGGCTGGAGCTGCACGGGTTGCAGGTAGCCCCAAGCTTGCCCATCCACCACGCTCAGCCGATTCATCTCGGTGATCCAGACTTGGTGCCCCAAGGTTTGGGCCGCTTCCATACAGGCAACGCTGCTATCGTGACCGGGGTCAAGGCGGGCGATCGGATCAATAATAAATGCCAGTTTCACAGGTTACAGTTTCCCTCAAGAATTGAGCAGCGGATCGAGCCGACCGGCTGCATCTAATGCATACATATCATCACAGCCGCCAACGTGCTGGTCGTTAATAAAAATCTGCGGCACCGAACGACGACCGTCTGCCCGATTAGACATCACCGCCCGCGCTGCTTCGTCACCATCAATCCCGTACTCGGTATAGGCAACCCCTTTTTGGCTCAGAAGCTGCTTAGCCTGAATGCAAAAAGGGCAAGCGGCCCAGGTATAAATTTCGACTTTGGCCGTCATGTGGGCTGAGATCTTGACTTCGCTTTTCAATTTACTCGATCTTGCGGTTGTTGCTACCAGCTATGCTCAGGCGCTTAGAGGTTTTGAACAGGCAATGCCTGCTCGGCTACAGGCGACGATCGGGAGGCACAGAAATGCGAGTGGCAAAATTTTGCGATCGGGTCGGCGAAAGCTCTCTGGCCTTTAGAATGGCTGCGGTCAAAAATGCGTAGGACAGCACGCCAACAAAAGCCAAGCTGAACTGACCAAAATTCACCGCAAACTTACCAAAGGTAATGGCAGAAGCATTCCAAAGCGCGTGAATCGTAGCCGAAGTCAGCCAACCCACGCCTAAAATCTGCCAGCGCTTGCCCGGCTTGAGCACGCTTAGCCCAATAAAGTAGCCAAAGTAGCCGCTGTAGGCCATGTGTCCGGCAACTGACCCTAGCACGCGTGGGATGACTAACTGCGCCCCTGCCATGTCTCCAGCTCTCTTCCCAGCCAGTTCTGCCACCGTTTGGGCCACCTGAGGCACATACTGACCCAAGGTTTCCATCCAGGTAAAACATAAGGCTGATGCTGCTGCCAGCAAAATTCCATCCAAGGGTTCCCAAACTCCGATTCGCTCTCGCCACGGACTTTTTAAGTGGCGACCCAGCAGATAAAGCCCCAATACAGGCAGCACCTTAAACAGTTCCTCCATCAACCCTGCCCCAAAGAAGTGGCTGAAAAATTGGGGTATAAAATCAGCGGTTGGGTTGGTGCTGCCGGGTAGCACTTCTCGAAAAAACCAAATAAACAGTCTCAAAACAGGGCTAAGCAACAACAATCCGGTAGCAAGCCCACAGCTCAGCATCACCCACCAGGGTTTTCGTTTGCCGCACAGTTGGTAGATAAAGTAGTAGGCAACAATCCCTAAATAAAGCGCCAGTAAAACTCGAAAGGCAGTGGAGTTATTGATAAATCCAAACATCAGGATCACAAACACAACCGTCACAATCCCTGGGGCGAGATAGGCTTTTTGCGCCAAGTCAGGGCGAGCAGACATAATTGGCAGCAGTTGGCTGAGGGTCAGCCCAGTTTCAACCGGGTTAGGTGAGGTGGGGCTAGGCAACCCGACCGGCATTAAAGGGTGATATTCCAGCACAAACTCTGGCCCATTCCGGCTCAGCATAATCCGATCGCCAGCTTGCAGCGCCTGACAGCCTTGCAAAGGTTTGCCATTTACATAGGTGCCATTGGCGCTCTCCAGGTCGCAGATTTGCCAGATTAGCTGGTCGGGGCGACTAGTCGGCGGCTGGAGCGGGCGAATCACGGCATGGCAGCGAGAAACTCCCCCATAAAGATGAGAATCAAGGATAATTTGGCAAGCGTTCGGGTCGCGCCCAATCATCACATCTTGGCTGACTGACAGGCGATGGGGAGGAACAGACTCAGACGAAATCTGCCGCAAAAATCCTTGATAACTGTAAGGGTCGGTCATAAATTGGCAGGTGGCATCTCAATTTCTCATCCTAAAATGTTGCTGAGAAAGCCGCAGAGGGGTAAGGGCTATCTGCTAAAATTCTGAAGGATTTTACAACTGGAACCCATGGGAGCACCTCGCGCACGAATTGCAGTCGATGCTATGGGAGGCGACTATGCCCCCGATCAAATTGTGGCAGGAGCGCTGCGGGCGCGAGAGGAACTGGATGTAGAAATTCTACTGGTAGGTGACCCCGATCAGATAGAAGCTTCAATCAAGCAGCACAGCACTCAGCAGTCCTTACCGATTGTATCGGCTGAGGGCGTAATTGAAATGAATGAGGAGCCTCTGAGTGGGATTCGGCGCAAACCGAAAGCCTCAATCAACGTGGCGATGAGCCTGGTCAAAGAGAAACGGGCCGAAGCGGTGGTTTCAGCCGGGCATTCTGGAGCAGCAATGGCGGCCGCTCTGTTACGACTAGGGCGAATTCCCGGCATTGACCGACCGGCGATCGGAGCGGTGTTGCCAACCCTGGTTGCCGGCAGACCAGTCCTGATTTTGGATGTGGGAGCAAACGTCGATTGCCGCCCCAAATTTTTAGAGCAATTTGCGGTGATGGGCAGCATTTATAGCCAGTATGTGCTGGGGACTGAAGCCCCCCAAGTCGGCTTGCTGAATATTGGCGAAGAAGATTGCAAAGGCAATGAGCTGGCGGTTCGCACCTACGAAATCCTGCAAGAAAATCCCCAGATTCGGTTTGTTGGCAATGCCGAAGGACGAGATGTGCTGTCCGGGCGATTTGATGTCGTGGTCTGTGATGGCTTTATTGGCAACGTCCTGCTCAAGTTTGCGGAAGCGGTTGGTTCCGTGGCCTTGCAAATTCTGCGCGAAGAACTACCAAGAGGGCTGCACGGTAAAGTGGGCACAACTTTGCTGAAGCCAAACCTGAGACAAATCAAGCAGCGGATGGATCATGCCGAACATGGCGGTGGGTTACTATTGGGGGTAGCAGGGGTGTGCATTATCAGTCACGGTAGCTCCCAGGCTCCGTCAATTTTTAATGCGATTCGCTTGGCCAAGGAAGCCGTTGATCATCAGGTTTCAGAGCGAATTCAAGCCTGCTATCAAAGTGCCGCCACGATCGCTGGCGATGGAGATTAGGCGTGCAGCAGTTTGGGATCGCAATCACAGGTAGCGGTTCAGCCACTCCCCCGCTAGCCCTAGACAATCACGGCTTGAGCCAAGTGGTTGAGACTTCTGACGAATGGATTTCTAGCCGGACTGGCATTCGGCAACGCTGTTTAGCTGCCCCCCACCAATCGCTAGCCCAGTTAGCGACCGAAGCTGCCCAAGCAGCAATCGCCATGGCTGGCATTGCCCCCACCGACCTAGATTTGATTATTCTGGCCACCTCGACCCCAGACGATTTATTTGGCACAGCCAGCCTGATTCAAGCCCATATAGGGGCATCGCGGGCGGTTGCGTTTGACCTGACGGCGGCCTGCTCTGGATTTATTTTTGGCTTGGTGACAGCGGCCCAGTTTGTTCGGACTGGGGTGTATCAAAATGTGCTGCTGATTGGGGCCGATATCCTGTCGCGCTGGGTGGATTGGTCCGATCGGCGCACCTGCGTTTTGTTTGGCGATGGGGCCGGGGCGGTTGTTCTGCAAGCCAACGATCGCGATCGCTTACTAGGATTTGAACTCCGTAGCGATGGGACTCAAAATAATTGCCTCAACCTGGCTTATCAACCCCAGCCCTACGCCCTGACTCCAGAAGTGGCGATCGCTCAAGGCAGCTACCAGCCAATTACCATGAACGGGCAAGAAGTCTATCGGTTTGCCGTCAAGCAAGTCCCAGAAATTATTGAAAAAGCCCTGTTTCGAGCCAATTTAACGACTGAACAAGTCGACTGGCTGCTGCTCCACCAAGCCAACCAGCGCATTCTGGATGCGGTTGCTCAGCGGCTAAAAATTCCGGCTGAAAAAGTGATTAGTAATCTAGCCAAGTACGGCAATACGTCAGCCGCCTCAATTCCCTTGGCTCTCGATGCCGAAGTCAGGCAGCAGCGAGTTAAACCGGGAGACATTATCGCTGCGGCTGGCTTTGGGGCTGGCCTAACCTGGGGAGCCACAATTTTCGCCTGGGGTCGCTAATTTTTTGGGTTAGCCACTAGCTGTACTCCAGACAGTTTTTGAAATGCAGACTAAAAGGCTGCGACATCTAGCGCGACATACCCAAAAATCGACATGATGTGCGGACACTTAAGGCTATACCGCTAATGATTCGACTCCTAGCGAAGACTTGATCGAACTGTAGTCGAGGCATCCTAGCAAGGTTGAATACACTTGCTAGGATTCTTTCATTAGAATCTGATAGAAACTGTAGTTTGTCACAGCAGGCTTGATCGGCTTGCAGAATGTGCGCTGGAGAACACAGCTAGAACACAGCGAGGAGAATACAGCTCATTCAGTCCCTTGGAGAATACCGTGTTTGACGATCTTCTACCTCAACTCAACGACCATAACCTGCCCTACCCTGACACGATGCATCCGATTGTGGTTCACTTTGTGATCGCGATGGTGCTGTTTGCCGTTCTGTGTGACGTGATTGGCTATTTCAGCAAAAATAGCCGCCTTTACGAGGTGGGCTGGTGGAATATGTTTTTTGCCACGGTTTCAATTTTTATTGCCGTGATTTTTGGTCAGCTAGAAGCCGGACTGGCTGAGCCTTACAGCGCTTCGCTCTCGGTATTGAATCTGCATACGCTGCTGGGCTGGTCGCTCTCAGGCATTTTGGCGGCGATTACCGGCTGGCGCTATATTATCCGCTCCAAAGACCCGAAGAGCCTGCCTGTGGGCTATCTGGGCGCAGGGCTGGCGCTGACGCTGCTGGTGTTTGTGCAGACTTATCTGGGCGATTTATTAGTCTGGGTTTACGGTCTGCATACGGTG
This sequence comes from Aphanocapsa sp. GSE-SYN-MK-11-07L, assembly GCA_019359715.1. Lineage (GTDB taxonomy): Bacteria > Cyanobacteriota > Cyanobacteriia > Thermosynechococcales > Thermosynechococcaceae > JAHHGS01. The sequence goes on from JAHHGS010000004.1 coordinate 15,312, forward strand.
CCGGTGGTTGAAGCGACCCGTGGAGGCTTGCTGTGAACCCAGAGCTTGTGGAGCAAATTTCCAGTCTTGGCGCTAACGGTCTGCCCTACGTGGTGCCGATTCACCCCAATTTGGTGCATCTGACGCTGGGGCTGTTTATTGTAGCCATTGCTTTCGACATTGTCGGGTTGCTCTATCCGTTTGAGCGGCCTGTGTTCAAATACCTCTCAATTCCAGCCACCCGCTCCAACTTCTACGACGTGGGCTGGTACAACATGGTCGCGGCGGCAGTGATCACTTTCTTTACAGTGGCGGCGGGTTTCTATGAGATCATGCTAGCCCAGGTTGATCCAGAAGTGACCAGCGCGTGGGGACTGAAGGCGATGGAAACCATGCTCTGGCATGGGGTCGGCGGTGTCCTGCTGCTGCTGCTAATTGTCGGGATGGCAATTTGGCGAGGCTTCCAGCGGTTTTCCTGGCGCAAGGACATGGGGCGGCAGGTGCAGTGGAGCTATGTGCTAGTCGGGCTATTGATTTTTGGCTTGATGTTTGCCCACGGCACGCTGGGAGCGCATTTGGGCGGTGAGTTTGGCGTGCATGTGACTGCCAATCAGCTGCTGAGGGCAGGCGAAAACCCCAACGCAGCCCTGTAGCCAAGCGCTCTAGCGCGGCTGATTCGCTTGATTTTGGCTTTTTGTGGTCTTTTTAGAGCAATTTGTCTATGAAAATGCGGCTGATTGTGACCCTAGTCGGCGCAACGATCCTTCTGACGCTGGCCAGCCTCTGGATGGGTCAGCAGGCTTACTCCTGGTTTCCGCCCGAAGCCTCGGCTGAATCCAAGCTAATCGACGATCTGTTTAGCTTTTTGGTGGCGCTGGGCACATTCATCTTCTTGGGTGTCACCGGAACGCTGGCTTACTCGGTGCTGTTTTATCGCGCTGGACGCTACGACTACAGCGACGGGCCGCCGATCGAAGGCAACGTCACCCTCGAAATCGTCTGGACAGCGATTCCGATCGCGCTGGTGATCTGGATCGCGGGCTACAGCTATCAGGTCTACGAGCAGATGGACGTGCGCGGCCCAATGGAAATGGTGCATCTGCATATGCCTGAAACCATGCCGGCTGCCTACGCTCAGCCGCTGGAAACGGGCGGCTTACCCAGCGCGGAGATTGCCGTCCAGGCCAAGCAGTGGGCCTGGATCTTTCACTACCCGGGCCCGGGCGGACAGGATGTGACCAGCACCGAGCTGCATTTGCCGGTTGACCATCGGATCAAGCTGGCGCTGACCTCAGACGACGTACTGCACGGCTTTTATGTCCCCGCCTTTCGGTTGAAGCAGGATATTATCCCCAACAAAACGATCGACTTTGAGTTTACGCCCACCCGGATTGGCACCTATCGCCTCCGCGACTCGCAGTACAGCGGCACCTATTTCGCGGCGATGCAGGCGGATGTCGTGGTCGAGTCGCCAGTAGACTATCAAGCCTGGCTGGCCGATGCGAGTAGCCGCGTCCCTAGTCCTGCTTACAACCGGGCCTCGTTTGAATACAACCGGTCGGCTGAGCAGTCTGTCGTGCGAGGCTGGGCAACCGTGCCGCCGGCGCCGCCGCCAGTGGTCAACTACGCGCCCAAGCAGGCTCCAGACAGCCCGCCCGCTTAATTCTTAGCTCTTTTTGCTCTTTTAGTTACTTCACCCCCTCATGGCGAATATCCCAGTCGAAGCCCTCAGCGGCAACCGCGCTCAGCCCTACCCCGGCGCACCCGATAACTGGAAGCGATTCTTTAGCTTCAGCACCGACCATAAGGTGATCGGGATTCAATATATCGTCACCTCGTTCGTCTTCTTTTTAGTAGGCGGTCTGTTTGCGATGATCATCCGAGGCGAGCTGATCACGCCGGAAGCCAATCTGGTAGACCGGACACTTTACAATGCCATGTTTACGATGCATGGCTCGGTAATGCTTTTCCTCTGGTCGTTTCCGGTACTGGTAGGCTTAGCCAACTACCTAGTGCCGCTGATGATTGGTGCCCGTGACATGGCCTTCCCGCGCCTGAATGCTGCCGCCTTCTGGATGGTACCGGTGGTCGGGATTTTAATGATGTCCAGCTTTTTTGTACCGGGCGGCCCCTCGCAGTCGGGCTGGTGGGCCTATCCGCCGGTCAGCCTGCAAAACCCAACTGGAACTCTGATCAACGGGCAGGTGCTCTGGCTGCTTGCTGTAGCCATTTCGGGCGTTTCGTCGATCATGGGTGCGGTGAACTTTGTCAGCACGATTTTCAAGCTGCGCGCCCCCGGCATGACGTTTTTTAAGATGCCGGTGTTTGTTTGGACGGTGCTGGCGGCACAGATCATTCAGCTGTTCGGGCTGCCCGCCCTGACGGCAGGGGCAGTGATGCTGCTGCTCGATATCACCACAGGTACGAGCTTCTTTCGCCCAGAAAGCGGCGGCAACCCAGTGCTTTATCAGCATTTCTTCTGGTTTTACTCGCATCCGGCCGTCTATGTGCTGGCGCTGCCGGTGTTTGGCGTCTTCTCTGAGATCTTGCCGGTCTATGCCCGCAAGCCGCTGTTTGGCTACCGGGTGGTGGCGGTATCGTCGCTGATTATTACCGGACTCAGCGCCATTGTCTGGGTGCATCATATGTATGCCAGCGGCACACCGGGCTGGATGCGGATGCTGTTTATGTTCACGACAATGAGCATTTCTGTCCCAACTGGCATCAAGATCTTTGCCTGGACGGCGACAATCTTTGGCGGCAAGCTGCGGCTGGATACGCCGATGCTGTTTGCCCTGGCTGGCGTGGTCAACTTTGTGTTTGCCGGCATCACCGGAATTATGCTGGGTTCTGTCCCGGTTGATATTCACGTTAACAACACTTATTTTGTGGTCGGGCACTTTCACTATGTTGTCTATGGAACCATCGTCTTTGGCATCTATGCGGCCATCTACCACTGGTTTCCCAAAATGACTGGGCGGATGTACTACGAGGGGCTAGGTAAAGTGCATTTCTGGCTGACCTGGATTGGCACGACGCTCAATTTCCTGCCCATGCATCCAGTCGGACTGATGGGGATGCCGCGCCGGGTCGCTTCCTATGACCCAGAGTTTGCCTTCTGGAACGTGCTCGCCAGTTTGGGGGGGTTCCTGCTCGGCCTCTCGACGCTGCCGTTTATTCTCAATATGGTTAGCTCCTGGATTCAGGGCGAGCAGGCGAGCCATAATCCCTGGCGGGCGATCGGGCTGGAGTGGCTGATCGCCTCACCGCCGCCGGTCGAAAACTTTGAGCAACTGCCGATCGTGGTCTCTGAACCTTACGGTTATGGGAAAGACGAGCCGCTGGTGTCAAATCTGGCCGAGCTGTCTGAATCACCAGAATGATTGGCTAATCTAACCCTGTTGTATCGATCTCACTATTCCTCAAGCCCCCGAAAGCCCTATGACTTCAGAATCTGCGATCGCCAATCAGGTTGAGTCCAAAATTGTTGAGGAACATAATGAGGAAGCCAACAGTAAATTTGGCTTCTGGGTGTTTCTGCTCTCCGAGAGCGTGATTTTTCTCAGCTTCTTTGCGGGATACATTGTCTACAAAACTACCTCCACCGACTGGCTGCCGGCCGGTGTGGAGGGCCTCGACACGCACGACCCGGCCATTAACACCGTGGTGCTGATCTCCAGCAGCTTTGTGATCTACGTCGCCGAACGCTTCCTGCACGACAAAAAGCTCTGGGGCTTTCGCTTTTTCCTGCTGGCCACGATGCTGATGGGCAGCTACTTCCTCTACGGGCAGGCGGTGGAATGGCAGGGGCTAGAATTTGGCCTCACCTCTGGACTGTATGGGGCCACGTTCTATTTGCTGACTGGCTTCCACGGGCTGCATGTGATGACCGGCGTACTGCTGCAAACGATTATGTTCTTGCGATCGTTTATTCCCGGCAACTATGACAAGAGCAGCTTTGGAATTATCGCGACTTCGCTATTTTGGCACTTTGTCGATGTGATCTGGATTATTTTGTATGGCTTAATCTACGTCTGGCAATAGTTTGAAGCATAGACTTTGAAACCTAGACTTTCTCGTCCCTCGCTTACTTCCAGGAGGTTTGTATGATTATTGACGATCAGCAGTACGACGTAATCATTATTGGCACGGGGGCCGGCGGCGGAACGCTGGCTTACAAGCTAGCGGCGACGGGCAAAAAAATTCTGGTGCTAGAGCGGGGTGAGTTTCTGGAAAAAGAAAGCTCGGAGCTAGAAGATATTGAAGTGTTCAAGAAAGAGCTGTATCACGCCTCCGAGCAGTGGTTTGACAAAAACGGCGAAACTTTTTATCCCCAGACCAGCTACTCCGTCGGCGGCAATACCAAAATCTACAGTGGCGTACTGATGCGGCTACGCGAGCGTGACTTTCAGGAAGTCAAGCACCAGAACGGCATCTCCCCGGAATGGCCGCTGAAATATGCTGACTTTGAACCCTACTACAGCCAGGCCGAAGCGCTCTATCAGGTGCATGGTAAAGTAGGCGACGACCCGACCGAACCGAACCGCAGCGCTGACTATCCGTTCGGGCCGGTTGAGCATGAGCCACATGTGGCCGAAATTTGCAGCTTGCTGCGGGAGCAAGGGCTACATCCGGCCCACTTGCCGATCGGCTTAAACGAGCAGGGGCGCACTGACGCCGAAGATACAGGCATTTCCCCGGCGATCGCAGCCTACGCAAACGTGACGCTGAAAACCTCTGCCAAGGTGGTTGGGCTAATTACGAATCCTTCCGGGCTAGCGATCAAGGCGGTGCAGGCGGAAATCGGCGACCAGTGCTTTTTATTCTTAGGCAATATTATCGTGCTGGCCTGCGGGGCAATTAACTCGGCGGCTTTACTGCTGCGCTCCGGCAATGAAAAATGGCCGGACGGAATCGCCAATCGCAATGGTCTAGTCGGTCGCAATCTGATGAAGCAGTCAATGACAGTACTGATGCAGCAGAGCACTTCAGCCAACTCTGGGCTGTTTCAGCGCACGGTTTCTGTCAACGATTTCTACTGGGGCGACCCCGACTTCCCGTTCCCGATGGGGCATATCCAGAACTCTGGCGGTATTTTGCAAGACGTGATTTTTTCAGAGGCACCGCCGATTTTCTCAGTCCTGAGCAAAGTGATGCCGGGGTTTGGCCTCCGCCAGCTCGCAACTCGCTCAATTGGCTGGTGGCTGCAAACCGAAGACCTGCCGATGCTGGACAACCGGGTTCGCTTCGAGAAAGATAAGCTCTACCTCGACTACGAGCTAAACAACATTGAGGCTCACGATCGCTTACTCTACCGCTGGCAGGAAGCCCTGAAGCAGGTCGATCGCAGCGCCAAGCAGTCAATTTTTGCCAAGAATATTCACCCCCACGGCAGCACGCCAATTCAGGTGGTGGCTCACCAGTCCGGCACCTGTCGGTTTGGCGAAAACCCAGAGACTTCGGTGCTCAACCTCAACTGCCGCACCCACGCGATCGATAATCTTTATGTGGTGGACAGCAGCTTTTTCCCATCCAGTTCTAGCACCAGCCCCGCATTGACGGTGATTGCCAACGCGCTGCGGATAGCGGATCATCTGATTGAGCGGTTGGGGTAGGCAGCAGGTGGCGAATAGAGTAGAAATTGCTGCATGGGAAACTCGCCCTCATGCATCTGCCAACCAGATCGATTGGCAATTTACAACCCAAGATGCAAGGATCAAACTCAAGCATCTTTAAATCTAATAATTTCAAAAAAGACAGAATACTAGCTGGCTAGAGCCGCAAAAAAGCAGCGATCGCCATCCATAAATCATTCAACACATTTCCTAAGCTGTGGTCGCTCTCAAGTTCGATTAGTTGCACCGTCGGGTGAGCAGCGGCAAAGGTTTGGCTGGCTTGAATTGGCACCACTTGATCAGCCCGCCCATGCAAAATCAACGTGTTGACGGAGCGATCAAGCTGCTGGTCAGGATATCGTTTAAGGTCGATCGCAAAATTGTAGCTGAGTAAGCATTGGCGTTTTTCAGTGTAGTGATAAACCTCGATCGCCCCTTTGGTTTGCCATTGCAGGCGGCGTTCGGCCTTGCCGTCCCAGAGGGAATCGCCCAACTGGGGCAACCAAGACTCGGCAAACTGAAAGTGCTTAAAGACACTAACCTCGGCAGCCCAAAGACACTAACTTCGGCGGCCTAAAGACACTAACTTCGGCACCCAAATGACAGCAACCTCGGCGGGTCATTTTTGAGAAACTTCGGCAGGTAA
>JAHHGS010000005.1 GCA_019359715.1 Aphanocapsa sp. GSE-SYN-MK-11-07L
TTTGTCTTTAACCTCGTCTTCTGTTAGGTGAGGTTGAACGTAGCTCACTCGGCTCATAAAATCTGGAAATAACGACTGAGTTTCCAGATTACCTAAATAACGTGTCTAGATGCAAATTGGTATTAGAGTGCGAAACCAATATTGGGCTGCTTCTGGACAGTCTGCGCTCCTCGGTCAACCTCTACGAACAAATTGAACTGCTGCAAACCCTCTGCCGCCTGCGCGGGATTGACTATGACACTGGGTTTGGCGCACCGACTCGCCCCGTCACTGTCAGCGATTTGCTAGAGGAAGTCTACGAGCAAGCTGGGCATTTGCAACTGTGGGCGATCATCCGTCGAGCGGCCGGCCTGTTGAACAAGGTAGACATTGGCTTATCGGATGTGATTACCGACATGGTGGTGCGGCAAAAGCAGATTGCGGTCGGCAAGGCCTACACGGAAGCAGCGTTAATTACCCACCCGATGCCGCACCTAGAAATTATCGAGAAGATCCAGCAGTTTTGCCGAGAAGATATCCGCGATCGCGTCTTGAGCCAAGAAATTTTGCTTTCCTGCGGGCTGTTGATTAAAGCCGAACCTGATTTATTTAAGGGTCTACTCACCTTGCGAGTCGGTTACTTGATTCTGCTGATTACCAGTGAACTGGCGGCCGAATTGAATGTGACCCAAGATGAAGCCTACGAAGCCGTCATGGCCCTCAGTCCTTCCCAGATTCAGCAGAGGCTGCGCCATGTTTTGCTCAAATACACCGAACTGAATCGGGAGCTGTTGCAGCAGGAATCTCTTGACCTCCAGCAGACCGATGCCGAAATTACCTGGGTGGTGCAACCCGACAGCAACGCCGCCGAAGCCCAACTGGGAGACTGGGGGCATAAGCGGCACCTGCAAGGGATGGTCAACCGGGTGCCACCCCGCTTTTACCCCAAAGTCTGGAACCTGCTTAAGCACTGCAAAGGGCTGGTGATTGGCGACAAGCTAGAACGTCGCAATCGTTTAGATAGCGCGGTGGTTCTCTCGGAAATGACGGCTGGCGAGAAAAACTTTGCCCTCGTGGTCGAGCATCTGCTGAATAAAATTGATGCACCTCAGTATCGACAAGTCAACATTGAAGCGCTGATGGAACTAGCGGCGATCGCCGAAGCCAACCCCGACCTGCAAATCAACAGCTACATTGTGCTGGATGTGCTGATTGGCCACGCCGTTCGCCTGGCTTACTTAGGGCAATTTCCCGATCGCGAGGCAGACTATGACCAGTACAAGGCCGAAGCTTGGCCCGCCTTTTACGATAGCTCTCCCCACCGCTGCGCTAGCTCCATTGCCGAAGCCCTCCGCTACCTGAGCCACTTGACCGAAGAGCTAGAAGAGTTTGCCGATCTACAGGCAACTGAGGATTTAGCAGATTCGGACGCAATCAGTCCTAAACTAGAGGTTGGGCCACAGTTGCCTGCCTAGGTAAACGCTTGAAAAAGTGAAGGTTTTTACTGTTCGTTCCGGAAGCGTATGCTCCCCCTAAATCCTCCTATTTTAAGGGGGGCAGGGGGGATTCTCAAGCTAGCAACGCAGCCATTGACCGTAAAGGGCAAGTCCAGGCAATGCCCTAGCCTATCTCTAAGCACCTGAACGCAATCACACCAAGATCAAGGGAGAAATCAGATTCATGACCGGAGCCATCCAAGTTCTACCCCGCTTGTTGCGGGCAACCCGTGGGGAAGTGTTGGATCGTCCACCTGTTTGGATGATGCGGCAGGCCGGACGCTACATGAAGGCTTACCGCGATCTGCGGGAAAAGTATCCCTCCTTTCGGGAGCGCTCCGAAATTACCGAAGTTGCCGTGGAAGTTTCGCTCCAGCCCTGGCGCGCCTTTGCCCCGGATGGCGTGATTTTGTTCTCTGATATTGTCACCCCCTTGCCCGGCATCGGCATCGACATGGACATTGCCGAAGGCAAAGGGCCAATTATTTTTGACCCGATTCGGACGCAGGCTCAGGTGGACAAACTGCGAAATCTGGAACCGGCGGAGTCACTGCCGTTTATTCGCGACATTTTGCAAACCCTGCGCCGGGAAGTTGGCGATAAAGCGGCTGTGCTGGGCTTTGTGGGCGCGCCTTGGACGCTAGCTGCCTACGCCGTCGAAGGTAAAGGCTCCAAAACCTATTCTGTAATCAAAGGGATGGCGTTTTCAGAGCCAGCCGTGCTGCATCAGTTAATGACCAAGCTGGCCGATGCGATCGCCGTTTACATCCGCTACCAGATTGATGCTGGGGCGCAGGTCGTGCAAATGTTCGACTCTTGGGCCGGACAGCTCAGCCCCCAAGACTACGAAACCCTGGCGTTGCCTTACCAAAAACGAGTCTTCGAGCAGGTTAAACAGACTCACCCCGACACGCCCTTGATTCTCTTAGTCACAGGCAGCGCCGGCCTCCTAGAACGAATGGCTCAATCTGGAGCCGACATGATCAGCGTTGATTGGACGGTGGACATGGCTGATGCCCGCGCCCGCCTCGGCCCAAACATGATGGTGCAGGGCAACCTCGACCCCGGCGTTTTGTTTGGCTCCAAAGCCTTTATCCGCGATCGAATTATTGATACGGTACGCAAAGCGGGCAATCAGGGGCATATTCTCAATTTGGGGCACGGCGTTTTACCGAGCACCCCAGAAGAAAACGTCGCCTTTTTCTTTGAAACCGCCAAGCAACTCGATACCTTAATGGCTGACTAGAGCGGAGTGACGCTCTGCAATCGAATTCATTCTCCTGGAGCGATCGCTTTATGCCCAGTCAACGAATCCTGGTTACAGGGGCCAGCGGCTGCATTGGTCACTACATTAGCGAAGCGCTGATTCAAGACACCGAACATGAGCTGTTTTTGCTGGTGCGGCAGCCTGCAAAACTAAAGGTAGATGTGCAGGCTCGCCCTGGCATTCATGTTTTAGAAGGGAATATGCACACGATCGAGCGGTACAGTGATTTGCTGCCGACGTTGCACAGCGCCGTCCTCACGGCCACCGTTTGGGGCGGAGATGATATCTACAAGGTAAATGTGGAGCAAACCCACCGTCTGATTCAGCAGCTCAACCCAGAGGTCTGCCAGCAGGTGCTGTATTTTTCGACTGCCAGCGTTTTAGATCGCCAACTTAACCTCATTCCAGAAGCTGGCACCCTTGGCACTGACTACATCCGCTCTAAGTACCTCTGTCTGCAAGAACTGGCTCAGTCTCCGCTGGCTGACCGAATTGTTGCTCTATTTCCGACGCTTGTGTTTGGGGGCGATGCCCAGAAACCCTATTCGCAAATTTCAGCCGGACTGCCGCAAATTTTGGACTGGCTGTGGCTAGCCCGCTTTCTCAAAACCGATGCCAGCTTTCATTTTGTCCACGGGCGCGATATTGCGTTAGTGGTGCTGCACTTGCTCAACCACCCGCCAGCCTACGGGGGACAGAAACTGGTGCTCGGTAATTCTGAAGTGACAATTAATCAATGCGTAGAGGCCCTGTGCAACTATGCCAATCAACCGATTTATTTTCGGATCAACCTGACGTTAGGGTTGGCGAACCTGATTATTAAACTATTCAAGATCCAAATGGCCGAGTGGGATTATTTTTGCCTCAACCAGCGCTACTTTGGCTACGATCGCCCCGTTAACCCTGCCGCTTTTGGGCTAGATCCCTACTGTTCGACCTTACCCGACTTGCTAAAAATCACCTGCGGCGATCGGGCTTGACCTCCCGCTGCGAATCGTCAGGCTGTGAATTGATGGTTAAATGGCGCTTTGCGTTTGAGCTTGCCAAGTTATTGGCGGAACTTCCGTCTGCCGAGAAGTTTAGAATGTGGAAGCAAGGTTTTGGGCGCAAGGGCGCTAATTTGGCAGGAGTAGGGTCGTGGAGTCTCGTTATCACCCAATTGCAATTGAAGAAAAGTGGCAGCAGGTCTGGTCTGAGCAAGGCTTAGATCAAACGCCTGCTGATCGCGATCAGCCCAAGTTTTATGCTCTGTCCATGTTTCCCTATCCGTCTGGGAACCTACACATGGGGCACGTCCGCAACTACACGATTACGGACGTGATTGCTAGGGTCTATCGGATGCAGGGGTATCGAGTTCTGCACCCAATGGGCTGGGATGCCTTTGGGCTACCGGCCGAAAATGCGGCGATCAAACAGGCCACCCATCCGGCCGAGTGGACGGAACAGAACATTGGACAAATGCGATCGGAGCTAAAGCGGCTGGGCCTGTCCTACGACTGGCAGAAGGAGCTAGCCACCTGTGCCCCCAACTACTACAAATGGACGCAGTGGATCTTTTTGCAGTTTTTTGCGGCTGGGTTGGCTTACCAGCGGGAAGCTGCCGTCAACTGGGACCCGATCGACCAAACTGTGCTGGCCAATGAACAGGTAGATAGCGAAGGGCGGGCCTGGCGATCCGGGGCGAAAGTCGAGCGCAAGCTGCTGCGGCAGTGGTTTTTGAAAATTACCGACTACGCTGAGCAGCTATTGGCTGACCTCGACAAGCTAAGCGGCTGGCCAGAGCGGGTTAAACTGATGCAGGCGAATTGGATTGGTAAGTCCAGCGGGGCCTATCTGGAGTTTCCAATTCCGGGTAGCGATCAAAAAATTGGTGTGTTTACCACCCGCCCCGATACGGTCTACGGTGTCACCTACGTCGTGCTGGCCCCAGAGCATCCGCTGACGGCGAAAGTGACCACGGGCGATCGCCAAGCCGCCATCCAAGCTTTTATTCAGGAAGTCTCTGATCAAAGCGAACTCGAACGCACCGCTGAAGACAAGCCAAAGCGGGGGATTCCGACGGGCGGCACCGCGATCAATCCCTTTACTGGTAAAGAAATTCCAATCTGGATTGCTGACTATGTGCTCTACGAGTACGGCACAGGCGCAGTCATGGGTGTGCCGGCCCACGACACCAGAGACTTTATTTTTGCCCAGCAAAACAATTTACCGATTCAGACTGTGATTATTCTGGCAGGAGGGGATCCAGCGGCACCCCTGACGCAAGCCTATGTGGCGACGGGAGTGCTGGTCAATTCCGGTGAGTTTGATGGGTTGCCTTCCCCAGAGGCCAAGACGGCAATTATCAACAAGGCTGAGCAGCAGAGCTGGGGCAAAGAGCGGATTCAGTATCGGCTGCGGGATTGGCTGATTTCGCGCCAGCGCTACTGGGGGGCCCCGATTCCAATTATTCACTGCCCGGACTGTGGAGCCGTGCCCGTCCCCGAGGCAGACTTGCCAGTCACCCTGCCGGAAGACATTGAACTGACCGGGCGGGGGGCTTCCCCCCTGACTCAGCTTGAGTCCTGGCTAAACGTTGCCTGTCCAAGCTGCGGTAGCCCGGCCCGGCGGGAAACCGACACCATGGACACCTTTATTGATTCCTCCTGGTATTTTCTCCGCTTCCCGGATGCCTGCAACGACCAGCAGGTGTTTGACCCCAGCAAAACTAACGACTGGATGCCAGTCGATCAGTACGTAGGCGGGATTGAACACGCGATTTTGCACCTGCTCTACTCGCGCTTCTTTACCAAGGTGCTGCGCGATCGCGGTTTGCTCAACTTTGATGAACCCTTCCAGCGCCTGCTCACCCAGGGCATGGTGCAGGGCTTGACCTATACCAACCCCCACAAAAGCGGCAATGCTCGGTTTATTCCCTCTAGTCAGGTTGACTCCACCGACCCCAAAGATCCAGAAACGGGCGAACCACTGGAGATTTCTTACCAAACTATGTCCAAGTCAAAGTACAACGGCGTGGCGCCGGAAGAGGTGATCAGCAAGTACGGGGCGGACACGGCCCGGATGTTTATTTTGTTCAAAGCTCCCCCCGAAAAAGACCTGGAATGGGATGAAGCTGATGTAGAAGGTCAGTTTCGGTTCTTAAATCGAGTTTGGCGTTTGGTGACGGAGTTCGCTGAGCAGACAGACAAAACTCAGACTTCTGATCAGAGCGCCGACCTGACTAAACCCGAAAAAGACCTGCGGCGAGCGATCCACGTTGCGATCAAGGAGATGACGGAAGACCTGAATGGCGAGTATCAGCTCAACACGGCAATTTCAGAACTGATGAAACTGAGCAACGCGATCACAGACGCTGGCTGCCAGACTGCTCCAATTTATCGGGAGGGGATTCAGACTTTAGTGCTCTTACTGGCCCCCTTTGCCCCCCACATTGCTGAGGAACTGTGGCACCTGCTGGGCTACCCAGACTCCGTGCATTGTCAGTCCTGGCCCAAATTTGACCCGGCGGCTCTGCTGGTGGATGAAATTACCCTCGTGATTCAGATTTTGGGTAAGACTCGCGGCACGATTCAGGTATCAGCCCAAGCCAGTCAACAAGAGCTGGAGCAGTATGCCCGTGAGTCGGATGTGGCGCAGCGGCATTTGGCAGGCAAGCAGGTGAAAAAGGTGATTGTAGTGCCCGGTAAACTGGTCAATTTTGTGATTGCTTAGAGAGTAACCATGATGGGAAATCCCTTACGAAGCTGGAAGTTTTTGCCCTAGCGATCGCTCTTGTCTTTTGATTGCACATTCCACTCTTCTCAACCTCGAAATAGCGCGCTCCCTCGATCCTTTAAAATGTCTGAGGAACATTTTTGCAAGTTATCATGGCAAAGCTATCTCCAGAAGTTCGAGCAACTTTGAGCCGTCAAAAAGAACAACTTTTGGATCTTATCGATAAAGCAAAATCTCTAGAATTCGTTATTTTGGAGGATTTTGGCGAAAATTCTCAGACAATCTCGACTTTAGAACAACTTACGGAAATAGCCGAACAAGCCAGAACTCGACTTTCTCAACTGTCAACCCTTCACTTGCGTATTGCCGAAGCACAGCCTAGTATCTCTAACGATCTGCTAAAGTTAATGAATGAGGCGGTAACAAATATTCAGAATCGGATTCCGGCGTTAGAGCGCAGTCTAGAAGAAATTAAGCTTGATTGGAGGTTATCATGACTTCTCTGCCTAATTTACCCGATCCAGAAAAGATGAAGCAGACTTTAGCGAAAGCGCATCGAAATTGTCAAGAAATGGAGCTAGCAGGAATTCAGCTCGAAGAAGTTATTGTCAAGTTTGAACAAGAAAATTTGACTCGACGTAAGCAACAGTTAGGAAAACAGTTACAGCAGGGACAGAGTTGACGCACTGCCGCAGGCCAGTCTCGAAAGCGATCGCGCTCAATTAACAATAAATCAATAAATAATTAGAAGTACTGCGCCAACTCACCCACAGGTTCGGCCCCCTGCCCTCAGTCATTTTTTTCAGGAATAGCAGATAGGATAGATCGAAGTGCTTTGTTTACATCTTCAGAAGTTTTGAAAACTTTGGCAACATCTGGTTGTAAGGTAACAGTTATTTTTGTCTCATTTACCTGAGCAGCAAAACGATTAGGACGAGCCTTGCTATAATCAAAATCATATTCAGGAAGTAGGTCATCTCCTAAATTTGGGTTGGGTTCAGAATTTTGTGTATTCTTAATAATCTTGGTGTTTCTTTTTACTTGTTATTTGTAGCCGCCTAACGCACCCTACAAGATCGCTCTCTACAAAACCCCTAATCTCCAAAAACTGATCGCACTAACAAGATCCACGATCGCTGAAAAGGGGAGATCGCGTAACGCACTGAATCAATGATAGGGGTGATGCTACGAGATCGACGATCGCCCTATTTATCCTCATTTTTCAGACGTTGAGCAAGCAGACAATCCTCAAAACTCAATGCTTCAGTGTCTAGGAAGTTAGAAATTGCCATTTCAATTGTAGCTTCGAGAGAATATTCAAGCTCATTAGACTTCTCTAAGAGTGCAGCTTTTATGTAGTCAGGCAAATAATTGACAAGCTGATTGATCGAATCTGGTGAAAGATGTTGGGGAGTGAAGGTTTGAGTCATAATTCTCTAGGGATTTTAACAACGATCGCACTTCTGCTTACACTGTGATCGCTTGTTTTACTTCCTTGGGTCTATTTAAGGCTAGATCATAATTAGTCTGCAAATTCATCCAGAATTGAGGAGTAGTATTGAAAGCTTGAGACAATAACCATGCTGTTTCAGGAGTGATACCACGTTTGCCTTTAATAATTTCATTAATCCGTTGTATGGGGATATTCAAATGATGAGCTAAAGCGACTTGAGTGATATTCATCGGTTCGAGAAACTCCTCTAAAAGAATCACTCCTGGATGGGTCGGTATGCGATGGGTTGGTATCATGATGTTGCCTAATCGTGGTAGTCAATAATTTGAACTTGGCTAACCTTGCCATTATCCCATTGAAAAATAATCCGCCACTGACTGTTAATCCGAATACTGTAATAGCCTTTGAGATTTCCTTTAAGTGCTTCCAAGCGGTTGCCTGGTGGCACTTTTAATTCGTCTAATTGTTCAGCAGCAATCAACTACCCCGCCGCAAGCGGACGGGGTATGCAAATCGTTTTGCTCCCAAACCGCAGATTTGGATTGCAATCCGATTCTTTCGCTGCAAGCAGCGGGGAATGTACCCCTATTAGATTCAAATAAAATACGATAGTTATAGTCAACTGAACATGACCAGACATTGGATAAATCGCCTTTAAGTTTGTGGGTGCGTAAGCTGGCATGAAAGGGATCTTCGGCTAACTGGTGTAATGTTTGTTCAATGATAAGTCTAAGATTCGGGTTTTTGCGAATTAGACGTTTAAAGGAGCGTAGAGATTTAGGAGTCCAGCCGATTTTCATTGTCGATCTAATTGTTCTAAGAATTGATTGACTGAGCCAAATTTAACTTTTCCTTCGGCAAATTCTTGGCGAATTTCTTTAATTTCTTGACCTAATTGAGTTCTGCGTTTTTGTTGTAATCTTTTTTGAATAATATCAAGTAGTATTTCTTGATCTTCTATTGATAAGCTTTCAACTGATTCAATAGCTTGCTGAAATGCTGATGTTTTCATAATTTTGTTTGATAGTTTGGTTTTACTTTCTATTTTATCCAATCATAGGCTAGGTTAGCGTGATTCGTAACCCATCAAAGATTCGAGTTGGGGTGGTGCGTTCCCAAATACGATGCCAGGTCTAATTCACAATGGTTTCAGGGAACACACCCTACAAGATCGCCCCCTCCAACCCAAAACAGCGATCGCTTGACAATCAAGACAGTCGCTACAAGATCGGCGCTGGCTCTACCTCAGCTTGAAGCCCTTGCTGAAGCGCTGCTAGACTTTGCCCAGTTGTCTGACTTGACGGCTTGGTTGAATTAAGCAATTAACTCGAAATTACTGCTAGTCAGGCTCGGATTACCCGTTAGGGTGGCAAATAGTCCTCCGCTCCCCAACCCAGAGCTGGAGCCATTTTGGTTGTAGAACAGTTTGCCGTTGCTATTGTTGTAGGCAATCAAAGCAGTGCTGGTTCTAGCAGCGGCATCGGTGGTGACAGCGGCAAATTCGCTGCCAATACTAAAGCCATTACCTGCAATACTTTTCAGGGCGGTGAAGGTGGTTTTATCTAGGACAACTTTGTCAAGGGTTAGGGCAAAGTCGGTGATTGTGTCTTGGCCGATTAGGGCCAAGTTAAAGGCGGCATTAATGTCAAAGCTAAACCGATCCTGACCTGAGCCGCCAGTCAGGATGTCATTATCTGCCCCACCAGCCAGAACATCGTTGCCTTCGTTGCCCAAGAGGGTATCGTTGCCTAGCCCCCCCTTTAAACTGTCATTGCCCGCCCCGCCGCGCAGTAGGTCATTGCCACTCAGACCATCAATAGTGTCGTTGCCGCCCTGAGCATTAATTACGTCATTAGAGTTATCAAAGCCTTTGGTGGTGTTATTGAGGTCATTGAGGAAGGTAACAGAGTTGCGGTTCCAGATTGTCGTTCGAGTCAAGTTGGCATCGAAGACATCAAAGCTGTCTTGAACGGTGGTTTGCCCATTGAATAGGATGCTACCCAGGTTCACTTTTGCGCCAGAGGCTTGACTGAGATTATCCAAGTTTTCTAGGGCAAAGTTATTCAGAATCACTTTGGGGTTATCGATGCCCTCAAAGGCAATTTCCAGGCTGCTGCCCTTCTGGGTCAGGAGCATGTTTCGGGCCGTTAAGCCTGCACCTTCAAATTTGATTGTATCGGTTTCGCCAATCACAGGTTGGGTGGGTTGGCTACCTTTACCCACGCTCCTAAAATCAGTCACGGTATCGGTGCCATCGCCTAGCCGAATCACAAATGTATCGCGATCGCCGCCGCCAGTCAGGGTATCATTTCCTTTCCGCGCTGTAATGACATCATTCCCGGCTCCCCCATTGAAGATGTCATCACGATCGCTGCCAAGCAATGAATCAGCTCCCGGTGTGCCGTCAGGTAGATTGTTGTTGGGGTTGACTTCCAGTGTAAAGGTGTCTGAGGCAGTTTCGCCAGCGTTATCAGTGGTAGTGACTTTGATGCTGAGTGTGGTTAGATCGGCATCAGTAGGAGTACCGCTGAAGGTACGGGTAGCCGGATTAAAGGTCAGCCAATTGGGTAAACTGTTGCCGTTGGCTAAAGTGGCTGCATAGGTTAAGACATCGCTGACATCAACATCACTGAAGGTATTAGCAGGAACAGTAAAGCTGAAGGCAGCATCTTCTGTCGCAGTTTGGTCAAGGATCGGATTTCCTAGAATTGGTGCGTCATTGACAGAATTAATGGTAATCGTGAAGATGTCATCAACAAACTGCCCGTTAGCGGTTCCTCGCACGTTGATTTGGGCTGCTCCTGATTGATTGGCTTGATAATCAAGGCTTAGCTGATTGTTGACGAGAGTTGCCGTGACTAAGCCTGGGTTGGTATTTGAGAAAATTGATATAGCGATCGCATCTTCATCAAGATCGCTGAAGACGTTGCTTAAGTCAATCAGCGTATTGTTTGCATCTTCGCTAACGGTAACATTGGCAATCGGATTAGCCACGGTGGGAGGGCGATCTAGTTTTTGGTTGCCGAAGTCAAGGCTGGTGGCAGTTTGTCCGGCGGTTAAGGTTACGGTATGAACGAGGCTAGTGGCTGCCGAGGGAGTTGAACCAGTATCTTCGTCTTGATTGTCAGGGTCAACGGGATCTGGGTTGGGCGGGCTGGTATTAAGGGTTAAAATGCCTTCTGCTAAGGCTAGAATGTTGACGCGAGGATAATTTTTGCCTGTATTGGTGACGTTATCGTTTTCATCATCGCCGTCAATAATCAGATCGCTGGTGTTGTCTAATAAGGTACGGAAATCATTTAAAGTCAGTTCTCGCCCTAGATATTGTTGGGCAATTTGTTGAGCAAGGGTGGCGATGCTGGAAAGATAGGGGGTTGCTTGGGATGTGCCACCCATTGTAATTGTGCCACCTGTGGCATTTGCACCCGTAATCAGAATCCCAGGCGCAAAGACATCTAAGAGAGGGTGGCGTTGGGAGAAGCTGGCAATCCGATCGCCGTCTGTACTGTAGTCTACGGCTCCATTACTGAAGGGCTTCGAGCCGAAATTCTCTGCCCAAATTGCCCCAACGGAAATTGTGTTGGGGTCAATCGCAGGGTAAGCCAGTCCAACCGCACTATTGTATTGATAGAAGCTGTTTCCGGCAGCGGCGCTAATCAGGATATTTTGGGAAGCGATCGCGGCTAATTCATCTCCAATCCCGTAGCGAGAGACTGGGGTTGTCCAGTTTTGTCCATCGCCCAGGGAAAGATTAACAGAGGCAATATTATAGGCAGTCGCGTTTTGATTGACCCATTGTAGTGCTTTTTCTAGGTCAGCAAAGTAGCCAGAGCCGTCATCTTTAAAGACTTTGAGGACAATCAGGCTGGCGTTGGGAGCGATAGAGGCGGCAATGCTGGCAATGTGGGAACCGTGATTGTTTTTGTCGCTGGCATCGGCATCATGATCGGCAAAGTCGTATTGATAAATGATTTTATCGGCAACGCCATTATTGTTATTATCTGCACCGAAAAAGGGATGATCGAGGTCAATGCCAGTGTCGATAATGACGGTCGAGTAACCCTGCCCCTTAATGTTGGCAAAGCGGGAATCTGCCCAGAAGCCATCAAGGTTAATTAAGTTAGTCGCGGCGGTAGCAGAGTAGGTTTCAGCGCTTACAAGCGGACTATTGGGGGTGTGGAGCTGGATGTTTGATGCAGTGGTCGTGACGCTGACACCAGGATAGGTTTGTTTCCACCCGGTTTGCATGACTTCGGCAACGGTGTAGGTGCCGGGGCGGAGGTCGGTAAAGCGATAGTTTCCTTGGGCATCAGTGGTGGTAGAGGTTTCGCCGTTGTCGAGTTGTCCGTTCGTATTGCTGTCGAGGTAAATTGTCCACCCCGACAACCCCAGCTCACCCGTCTCTTTTAGACCATCGCCATCTCGGTCATTCCATTTCATGCCCTGAATTTCAGCATCGTTGTCGGCGATCGACACAGAAAGATTGGGGAGGGCTGCGGCATTGTAGTTGGTGTCACTACTGCTGACGGTGTGGGCAATAGTAGCGGTGTGGCTACCTTCGGGGGTGGTGTCGTTAACGGCAGTTACGGTAACGGTTTGGGGCGTATTCCAATTGGTCGGGGTAAAGATGAGGGTGTTGGTATTTGTGGTGATTTGAGCACCGACCGCTAGGGTAATCGTAACCTCAGCCGTCGGCTGAGTTTTTAATACCAAACTATAGGTGTCTGTGTTGCCGCCTTCTGTAACGCTGGTGTTGCCTCCGGTTTGGGTCAAGGTAATGCCAGGCGTTGCGGGGGTAGCAATCGTGAAATTAGCGGTTTTGGGGGCATCGCCACTGTTGCCAGCGTTATCTTGGATGGTGGTGGCATCAACCTGCAAGCTGTAAGTACCCGGCAGATTGGTCAAGCTGCCTAGTCCGCTGATCCGGTAGGTTGTACCGGAAAGGTATTCTACGGCCACCCCAGCCGGGAGGGTGAGAGTCGCACCGTTACGGGTGAGGGTAAGATCACTCTTGTTGAAGCTGTTGAGGTCAATTTGCTCGGAGAATTGAACGTCAATACTGTTAACGGGATCTGGGCTTGAGCTAGGAAGGTTGAGGAATTGGGTAATGGTGGGCTTGGTGAGATCGGCAAAAACGCCAAGGGTTGCAGTAGAAGCGTTTCCGGCGGCATCTTGTACCCGAATTTCTAGGTTACGGGAACCAGGAGAGGGAAGTTGAATATTGCCAGTAAAGCTAGTTCCGGTCACGGTTGCTTGGCCAAGGTCTTGGTTCGTCGTCAAGTCTTTGATATAGACTCGCAGGTTAGATTCGGCTAAGTTCCCGGTAATGGTGATATTTTGGCTATTGACTCGGAACTGTCCGGCTTGGTTAAGAATGCCTAATGAGCTGGTTTGCTGTTGGGATGCAGGAGTAGCAATAACTTGGATATTGGTAGGTAGGCCAGGAAGGATGCGATCTAATGTCCAGGTTTGAGTTAAGGAGTTACCAACGCTATTCCCTGCTGTATCTTGAATTCCGGTGCCGTTGACGGTGAGGGTATAAACGCCACTGTCGGTTTGGAGTCCAGTTAAGCCCTTGATCGTGTAGGTGGTTTCGGTGCGTTTTTCTAGGGTAACGCTATTGGTGATTAAATTAGCACTGCCATCACGGGTTAAGATCAGGTCGCTAAAATTAAGGGTAGTTGGGTTAATAGCCTGAGAGAAGCTGATTTCTAGGCTAGCGACTGCGGTATTGCGGGGACTGGTCAGGTTAGTAATGTTGGTCAGGCTGGGAACAGTCGTATCGAGTACCCAGTTAAATCCTTTACCGCCTACGCCATTATTGCCATCGGTGTCCTGAACGCCGTTGGCGGTGACTAATAATTGATAGTCGCCTTCGGGGGTGGTAAAGGGAGAAAAGTTGCCGACGCGGAAGGTGGTGGCATCAATTTGAGTAATGGTGACGGTGTTATTAACTAAGTTTTCGCCGTTGTTACGCCGGAGAATGATGTCAGTATAGTCGAAGCTGGAAGGAACAATGGCTTCGGTAAAAATGACATCGAAGCTGTTGACGGGAGCGTTAAGCAAGGTGGCATTGAAGCCGACAATTGAAGCAATCCCAGGTCTGTCGCCGGTAAATGTCCAGGTTTCGTTAACGATGCCAGCTCCGGCATTGCCGGTTAGGTCTTGGATGCCTGTTCCATTAATGCTGAGTTGATACTGGCCAATATTGCCTGTAATTCCGGTTAGATTGTTGATTTGGAAGGTGGTCGGGTCGATTTGGCTGACGGTTACGCCGTTGGTGATTAAATTTGCCCCCCCATCCAGGGTTAGGGTTATGTCTTGAGGATCAAAGGTATTGGTGCGGATGGGTTCGGTAAAGACGACGGTGAGGCTATCAACGGCACTATTGCGGGGGTTGGGAGCAACATCGACAATTTCTCGAACTTGAGGAGGTGCGTTGTCGTTGCTGTCGTAGATGATGGTGTAGGTTCCGGTGCTGTCTTTGTCGAGGAAATGTAAAACATTCTCGTAGATGGGTCGCCCGGTGGCGGGGAAGGTTCTATCTGTGCGCCAAATGTTGTCTAGATTGACTAAAGTCCCGTCGGCCCGGCGAAGTTCCTTAATTTGGAATTGTCCGTTGGCGGGATCTGTCAGGGTAATATAACTCCAACCCGATGTAGCCGTGGCGGTAACGATGGCTGATAGGTCAAAGAGGGTAACGGGCGCGTCAACGGTGGCATTGTCAATGGCAGTGACGGGTGCGGTTGTGCCATCGCTAAAGTAAAGCGTATCGGGGTAGAATTTAGCGTCAAAGGTGTCGTTAACGAGGAAGTCTGGCAGACTATCGCCGTCTGCTTTGACTTTCTGGATCAATTCGTGAATTTTGACTTCTTTGATCAGGGAGAGTTCTTTATTGCCAAGTCCGTTAACGTGTTCAAAGGTGGCTTTGTATTCGATAAACTTGCCCTGTAGGGTAGATTTGAGCAACCAGTTGGCAACGGCGGTTTCTCCGGCGGCAATATCACCAAAGTTAACGGCAAGGGAGGGGGTAACGTCTTCGCCGTTCAGTTGAGAGCCAATAATATTAAAGTCAATCAGCAACCCTTTCTCGTTTTCAATGATTTTGGGTTGACTGGAGGTAATCTGGAGGTTTTTCGCGTCGCCATAGCCCTGGTTGCGGACTAGGACAGCCAGATCGAAGGGGACAGCTACTTCAGTCGCATCGGTAAACGGATCATCGCCATAGACGTTGCGAGATTGGAAATAGTCGAGGTAAAGTTCGGCTTGGGGTAAGACGGTGATACCTGTAGAAAGTAAGGGGACGTTAATGACTTGTCCGTTTTCAGTGTAGGAGAGTGTACCGCCGATGCTGTAGGTGGTGGGTACTTGAGGGGCGGCAAGGTTGGTGGGAATAAATGTCCATTCGGCGCTGCCGATACCCTCATCTTGGGGCGTATTGGGGTCATCACCGATGAGGATACCTGTTCCATCTACAGCGGTGATATTTTTGAGGATGGGGTTAGTGATGCCAAAAAGGTCGTTAACAACGTTGCCGTTTTCGTCTTTGATTTGGAGGGTGACGGAGAGGTTGGTGAGGTTGGTGGGGTTGCCGTTGTCGATTTCGAGGCTGCCAAGGAAGGCGGAACGGGTCATTACGGCTTCCTGGTCGATACTAATGCGAACTTTCGCACAAACGCTATTGGGATCTTGTATAGGTGGTTCTGGTTCGTCTGGATTCTCGATTACTGGATCAAAGCTTATTGAATCTGCTGGTAAATTATATCTTTCTAAAAGATTTTCAACCTCTGGTTGGACTGTTTGAACAAACCAAGCTTCTAAAAAGTTCTGTAAATCTGTTTCTACAAAACTTTGTAAATCTGTTTCTGCTGTCAATAGTTGTGAAAGTTCTGAAAATAAAGTAATTCCACAGAGATTTTTGGGTGGCTCTTTTGGATCGAAACATTCTCCTATATAAGCAGGCCCGACAATACATAATCTAGTTTCAACAGTCTCCGTACTTGGATTATCAAAAGGACTTACCGCTTGACCAAAAGCAGTACCTTGCACTTCAGCATATAATCCATCTGAAGATAAACAGAAGAAACGTCCTCGTTTACAATCATATCCTAATGATAAAGATACACTGCCTTTGATAGCTCCCGTCATAGAAACTTCTTGCTTATTTGAACCTGTTATTGGATCAACACCAGCTTTTAAAGTTGCTGTACCCTTAGTTTCAATACCAGTAAATATATCGATCTTGCCAGTCCCAGAAATTTCAAAACACCAATTTTTACCACAATCCTTGTAGATTCTACCTACTACTTCAATAGACGGTTTAGCTTCAAATCCAATAGTTGTCTGGTTAGCTACCAATTCAAAATTAGTATAGCTAATCTTCCTCTCTGGAATGCCTAGCTGTTTACCAAGGGTAACTGCAACATCAGCTTGTCCTTTAACTTCAATTTTGATTTCTGGTATGTTTTTATCGCAACAAGATTCAATAGAGCCACCAACCTTAGCATCGATTTTTAGTTGGCCTTTTAAGTCTAAACCTAGACGATTTTTGATTTCATCAACTGCCCTACCAGCTAAAGCTTCTAGAAGTTGTTTTAGACCTAAATCTGCATTAAAGTCAATTTTAGGAATTAAACAACAAAGATTGGGAGCATTAACAATAACTGGTGTGATACTATAAACATCGCTATCGCCACCGCCATCGCCACCACGACCGACAAATATAGGATCACCAATAGGGCAGTTTCCTTCTACGTTATTAATAGCAATTCCTGTAGATTTGCCAACTTTGATCAACCCACAAAGGAAAGACCATTCACCAGATCCCGAAATACCGCAAGGAACTGATGGCTGTGCTGCTAATGCTTGCAGTTCTCCATTATTTCTTAATAAGGTATCAAAATCAGCAATTCGAGTAATTCTTATGGGGATAGTAATAGAACTTTTGGCTGATAGAGCATCTATATTATTAATTAAAGGTTCAATTTTGTAGAAAGGATGTTCCCCAAAATTGAGCTTAAAATCATTTGCCGCAATTAAGCCATGATTGGTAATAGTCATATCCACCTGCATGACTTGACCAACTACCTGCAAATCTTCTAAATCAATTAACGGCGGATCGATAACTACTATGGGAATTGGTACGTCTGTCTCAAAAACACTCTGTACTGTGATGTTATATTTGTCCTCGATTTCCGTCGAGGTCACGTTCCAAATGTATTGAACTGTCTGACGGGATAAAAATGCACTAATATTCTCGGTTTCGCCTGCATCTAACTGAATCGTTTGTCGGAAAGTATCGTGCTTGTCTGCCTTGATCTCAATGTTGTAAAACCCTTCATTGATATTCGACAGGTTAAGCAAGCCCGTCTCATCTGTTACCGCAGTTGCAATTATTGCATTGGTAAAATAATCTCGTAACGTCACCGTTGCATTCGCTAATTTTGGTGCGCCTTCCGCAAAATAGAATAATTCATCAACCGTGTTAATTGAAATATTCCCCTTGGCCTCGCTGACCGCACGGAAATTAAAATCAACTGATAAATCCCCATCATTGCCCGCAGCATCTAAAAATAGATTTCCGGTATATTCCGTTAACGGTAAATCTGCATCAGGCGTTAATAGTAAGGTTAGTTTCGTAGATTGTCCTGGGTTTAACGCCGAAATTGTGGCTGGAGAGGCTAACTTTAACCAGGGGACATCTGGTAACAATACCTCAATATTTTCGGCAACTGCTCCCCCTTCATTTGTTACCTCAAACTCAACAATCGTCTGATCGCCCCGGAGCATTCCACCACTGACCAAATTCGTAGAAGCCACCAAACGCGGAAGATTACGCTCTAAATTGACATTAACGGGTAAGATTGCTGTTACCCCCTCCGCACTGGTGAGCTTGATATTAAACGTATCCTGGGTAATTTCAGAATCATTCGGGGCAGTAATTGTGTAGCTAATCGGATTATTCCCTGACCCATTCAAGACCGAGGGAGCATTCACCTGCACATTCCATCCCTCAACCACACTGTCAACCGTCGCCGTAATTCCCGTCAAGCCAAAACTCGTCAGGTTTGCCAGGTCAACAGAAGCCGTAAAAGGAGAATTGGCAATTACCTTATGAGAGGACTGACTTGCATTAAACCGCATTCCCAACAGCTTAAAACTGTCCTCTGGGGCGCTGTCTTCGTTGGGGTTGCTGGGGAAATAGGCGTTAATGTTATACAGTCCGCCTTCGGTGGGTAGAGGATTGAAGGCCTTAACAAAGTTACCATTCGCATCCGTAAAGGCGCTTAATTCCCGAACAATGCCATTATTTTCAACCTTGATCGTGACAAATTCAAACGCGACAGGCGAATTATCGGCATTATTCACCGCACTGCCCCGCAATGTCACCGCTTGCCCATTCGTGCCAACTTCTAAATCAGTGGAAACCGTAGCCCGATAGGCAGGCGTAACCGTAATCGGGGTAATCAGCGTGTTATTCTGTTCTCCTAACCCCGTCCCTTCATTGACGGTATTCGCCGCATCAGTGGTCGCAATTAAGTAATACTGCCCCGCCGTTGTTGGCGCAAAGAAGGGAATACTGCGCTCATAGAAAGAATTGAAGGGAATATTTGGCGTAAACGTGGTTTCGCTGATCAGGCTATCATTACTGTCTAATTTATTATCAGTAGAAAGATAAACCTTGTCCGACCAGCTTCCTGTCGCCCCCGTTAAACCTCTATTTTCAACTTTATAGGTTAAAAAAGCCTGTTTTCCAGTGTAGAGCGGGCTAGCTGTCGGTGCCAGATTGGTAATTTGTAAGTCAGGGATTTCTAAATCGCTGACTTCTAGGGTTTGCACCCCATTATTCAGACCATTGGCGGTGGCTGTCAGGGTGACGCTTTGAATGCCATCACTCACCCCGTCGTTAACCCCCGTCACAATAAAGGTAGCAGAGGTTTCACCAGCCAGAATGGTAACAGTTTGCGGTACGGTTGCTTCTGTGGTATCGCTACTAGCAAGGGTAACAGTCAACGCTTCTGTGGAATCAGTATTGCGAGTAATCGTCGCCGTTGCAGTTCCCGTCTCGCTGATAATGTTTTTATCGAGGCTGAGGCTGAGGCTAGGACTTTCGTTATCCGTCACCTGTAGGGTGTTACTTCCAGCACCTTCAACGAGAGGAGTATTGGTTTCAGGATTGAGGGGGGTTGCAGTAATGGTGACGGTTTGAGTCCCATCAACAGCGGTGTCGTCAACCGCATTAATCCTAAAGGTAGCAGAAGCTTGCCCAGCAGCAATTGTCACGGTTTGGGGTACGGTTGCTTCTGTCGGATCGCTAGACGTGAGATTAACGACTAAGGCAGTATCTGTGACCTGATCACGGGTGACGGTTCCCGTTGCTGCACTATTCCCGGCATTTTCCGCAATCACATTGGGATTAAAAGTAACAGTGAGCTGAGGAGCTACATCATTATCGACGATCGTCACTGTTGCACTCCCTTGATTGCCAATCGTTGCCCCACCCGTCGGATTAATTAAGCTAATCGTAAAGGTTTCATTCCCCTCGACCTTGGCATCATCACGAATCCGAATCGCATTACTTCCCCCTAAACTTGCCAATTGAACAGGGACGATTTTGCTGGTTTCCCCATCTGCCAAAGTAACCGTAAACGTCCCGTTGTAGAAGTCGTTATTGACGGAGTTTGCGGCACAGGTACAACCCGTCGCCGTACCATCTGCAAAGGAAATCGTGGCGCTAACTGCACCAGTGGAGCTTCCCGTTCGAGTGATCAGAATTTCTGTAACAGCAGTTCCATCTTCGTTGACGGTGTAGTTGACCGCACTAAAATTAAGCTGAACATCATCATCATCTACAATATTGACGATCGCGCTGCTTTGTGTCCCAATCGTCGCTCCCCCCGTCGGATTAGTCAGACTGAGGTTAATCGTCTCCGTTGCTTCGACGGAGGTATCGTTGACAATCGGAATCGTGATCGTTTTGGCTGCCGTGTCCCCGTCGGCAAAACTAACCGTAATTGGAGTGTTGCTGTAATCCCCCGGCGCGATCGCGCTGCCATTACTGAGGTTAATCGTGGCACTGACTGCGCCATCACTGCCGCCACTGCGGGTGACGGTGACAGCCGCGATCGCCGTTCCGTCTTCGCCAATGCTGTAGGTAGGATTGCTAAAGGCTAAAACCCCTTGCTGGGGCGCATCGTTATTAACAATCGTCAGCGTGGCCGTAGTCTGGGTTCCCAGTGTTGCCCCATTCGTGGCGTTACTCAAGGTCAAATTGATCGTTTCATCGGCTTCAAATAGGGTATCGTCCGCGATCGGGATCGTGACGATTTTTGAGGTTTCGCCATCGGCAAAAGAAACCGCGATCGGATTGCTAGTATAGTCGGCGGGGGCTGTAGCCGTGCCATTCGTCGGTGTCAAGGTAACGCTGACCGCCCCATCACTGCCGCCAGTGCGGGTGACGGTAATCGCAGCAACGGGAGTGCCATTTTCATTGACGCTAAATTGAGCGGCACCAAAAGCTAGAGTGCCCGGTGCCAATGGATCGTCATTAATGATTGTTAGGGTGGCGGTGTTTTGTGTCCCCAAGGCGGCATCATTGCTGAGATTGGTGAGAGCAAGGTTGATCGTTTCGTTGGGTTCAAACTGGCTGTCATTGACGATCGGAATGGTAATTGTCTTGGTCGTTTCACCGTCGTTAAAAACCACGGATAGGGGCGCATTGTTGTAGTCAGCCGGGGCAGTTGCCGTGCCATTGCTTAAAAAGACATCCAGACTGGTTTGGCCGACGGGACTGCCGGAGCGAATCAGGGTGATTTGGGCAGTGCCATTTTCGTTGACTGTGTAACTAGCGCTGTCAAAGTTAACGGTATGGGTGGGTGCAACAACATCGGGTGCAACGTACTCAAAGGCGCTAGAGGTCAGGTTTAAGCCAGTAATATTTTGAAATACGCCAATCAATTCGTCGGGTTCACTGCCAGCTTTGTCGAGGTAGAGGTTGGTATTTGCCCCTGATATTTCCAGCCGATAGTTACTGGCTGCTCCCTGTAGCTGAACTTTGTCTTGACTGGGGTTGAAATCTGCGATCGTGGCATAGTCATTGGTGCCGTTGGTGGAAGTATTGCGATCGTCGTAGTAAATGTTGGCAGTGTCGCCCAGAATAAAGCGATCGCCCCCTGTTCCACCACTTAAATTATCTCTTTCCCCAAGTCCAGGCGTAGAACTATTTGGATTAACTCCATTGAGCAGATCATCACCATCCCCCCCGGAGAGGTCATCATTGCCAGCGGCAGCGATTAAGGTGTCATTGCCTGCTTCTGCAAAGATGCGGTCACGTCCACTCCCTGTGGTAATCGTGTCATTGCCTGCTCCAGCAGAAATAATGGTGGCATCACCC
>JAHHGS010000006.1 GCA_019359715.1 Aphanocapsa sp. GSE-SYN-MK-11-07L
TTAGTTCATCCGAGAGCGCCTGGATTTAACCCCCCATTTCCTGTCGATTTTCTCCCCTGCCAGGGGTTGCTTTTAAGAGGGTGCCGAAGTTCTGACTCAAGGTGCCGAAGTTCTGTCTTTCAGCACTGAAAGGCTGGAGCCAGCAAAATCAGTCGTGCGACCTGCGGGCACCGCTGGGCCACCCAGGCGGCGGTTAATCCACCAAAGCTGGAGCCAATCAGCGTTATGGGTGTATCGACGGGCAGCAGGGCTTCGACTTGGGCAATTTGCCGACTGAGGGTGAGATGGTAAAAGTTATCTTGGTTTAAGTCGGGCACAACCAGCGGAACGCCAGCGTTGGCAAAGCGATCGCTCAGATAGACTGCCTTGGTTGATTTTGGCCCAGAGGCAAACCCGTGTAGATAGATATAAACCGGGCGCTGATCCATAATTGGGGGCCTGCAAGCTTTCTAAACCATAGGATCAGCTTCACATAAACGGGGCAGGATGTGCTGCAAGAGGGCTATCAACTGACTGCTGGCCCGTTGCCCGGTTGCCAACACGTCCTGGTGGCTGAGGGGATGATTGGCGATTCCAGCCGCTAGATTGGTAATGCAGGAAATCCCTAGCACCCGCATGCCCATTTGGCGGGCTACAATCACCTCTGGCACTGTGGACATGCCGACTGCATCGGCGGCGATCGCCTGCAACATCCGCGTTTCGGCTGGCGTTTCATAGGTTGGCCCCGCCACTGCAACGTAAATTCCCTGCTGGAGGGTTAAGCCCAGTTGATCGGCTGATTCGAGGGCAATTCGCCGATAATCTGGGTCATAGGCAGCGGTTAAATCAGGGAAGCGCGCCCCAAACCGCTCGTCGTGGATTCCTCGGAGTGGATTCGCACCCAGCAAGTTAATGTGGTCGGTGATCAGCATCAAATCGCCAGCCGTAAAGTTCGGATTCAGCCCGCCCGCTGCATTGGTGACAATCAGGCGATTCCCTCTGGGACGGCAAGGCCGAACGCCGCCTAACAGCTTGGCGACTCGAATCGGCAGCGTCACTTGATCCAGTTCATAGCCTTCGTAGTAGTGGAAGCGTCCCTGCATTACCCCCACCGTCACAGATTGGCATTGACCAACAATCACGGCTCCACCATGCCCCGCCACGGTTGCAGGCGGGAAGTGAGGTAAATCAGTGTAGGCAAAGCGCTGAGCAGAATTCAAGGTATCGGCAAAAGCCCCCAAGCCTGAGCCTAAAACCACCCAAACGGCTGGCATAACTTCTAACCGCTCTGCCAAGAAATTAGCGACGATCGCGGCTTGTTCGTACTGAGTCATCGCCACCGCTGGCTGGGGCTATTCTTGCCGATTCGGGAAGGCATATTTTGCTTGTGCTTCTAGGGCTTTGCGGCGGGCACGTTCGGCTGCTATCTCTACCATCTCGTCGATCGATGTTTCGCTGATAAATTTGGCGGCCGCCTGCCGATGCTCCAAATGGGGGCATTTATCTCCTAAGATGCAGCCGTTAACGCATTCCTCAGCACAGTTAACTTCCATAACACTCACCAAAATCGGATTGTGGGGGCATCACGTTCAAAAAGCTAGCCCGAACTTTCTGAATTATATAGCGCATCGGATTTTAGCGATCGCAGGCTAAAATCGCCCCACCCCTAAGAAACCGCTGCTGATGATTTTTGGGCGCTCTGTTCTCGATAACAGGTATAGCGCTGTTGTAAACCGGCTGGATCAAGCTTTTGAGCGCCTGACCAGTGTTCAATTAGCGTCTGCCCTAAGGCCCAAGCATCTTGAGAGACGGCGGGCGAGGTTTCTAGCAGCAGCGGCCAGAGGGTGAGTAAATCAAAGCCGGAGCTTTGTTCAGGGTCAGCCACTAAGGAGAACAGCTCGTAAGCCATTTGCAGCTTGCCCAGCACGACTGGAGCCTGCTCAAGCGGCAGTTTTTCAGCCAGCAGAATCGCCAAGGTGGGCGAACCCGTCATCATTGTCGATAAAAAGCTGAGGATTGGGCTTTTCAGCAGGGCAGCCAAGCCTTGGGTCGTGCCCATCTGAAAGGCATAGTGGTCAATAATTTTGCCAGCGGCGGCAATTCGAGCCTCTAAGTCCTGCAAAAACCGAGCCAGCCGCACCTGTTTGGCCGGGTCAATCACTTCGACCAGAGCTTCCGCCAGCGGGGCCACCCCCCAAGCCACTCGTTCCTGCTCAGGATTAGCTGTGACTAAGGGTAGAAGGGTCTGGCAAAAACTGCCCAAGTGAGACTGCCGATACCCGATCGCCTCTCGCATGGCAATTTCCTTCGGGCGATCGCCGGTTTGCCAATCGTAGGGCGGCTGCCATTCTCGCAGCGGACGCAAGCGGTCAACCTGCGTGATCACCCCCAAAATTGGTAAGTTAGGCGCTGTCGCTCTGGCAGTTTGCAGGAACTCCACATCCATTTGGATCGCCGGATCGGTGGCGGGTGTGACCAAAATCAGCGCATCGGCAGTGACCAGGTTTTCTAGCACCTGCTGACGCAAATCAGCTCGCCCGATTTGTTCATAGCCCGGCGTGTCCCATAGAATTAGCGCTTCGCCCTTGCTAGTTTGCCAGCGGTAGGCTTGCAGCCGATCGCTACTCGGCAAAACATCCACCACCGCCTGATCGCGGTTGAACAAGGTATTGATCAGGCTGCTTTTGCCGGCCCCAGTCCGCCCGACCAGCAGCAGGTTGACGGGTTTTGCGGCTAGCCCTTGTGGGTCATGGGTCTGAGCTAGAATTTCTCGTAGGGTTTCGGTTTGCGCCACTGGCAAGCCCGCCAGGTCAAGCTCAGGCAGGGTAGTCGCTCCACTGTAGAGGGCGATCGCTCGCACCCCCAGCGCCCGCAGTGTTTCTTCTCGCATCATTTGCCCCAAGTTAGACAGCAACTGCTGGTTGGCTTGGCTGCTATAGCCTTGAGTTGTCGCCCGGGCAACGGCAACGGCTGGATTCAGCACCCACTGGGCCCAATTCCAAGCCCGCAACACCCAGCGAGCCGTTGGTTCCAGCTTTTGATACACTTCATAGGCTTCATAGACCTGCCCAATGCTGATTTGTCCCAACACCGGCGTCAGCTTTTGCATCCAGCGATCAACATCATCAACCGTGCCCCGCAGCAGCCCGTAAGCCTGGGGAACGTAGATATTTAAGATTGGGCGCTTGACTTGGGGATAGTAAATTCGGGCGATCGCCGTCACCATTTCCTGACAGCGCTGCCAAAACCGCGCCCAGTTCTCCCAAGCCGGCGGATCGCTGCGGGCCGCAATGATCACGGTTTGGACTTGCGCGATCGCCTGCTGATTTTGAGCGCTATCGGTTGGGGGTTGAATCGATTCCGGGGCAGCCGCCAAATCGCTCAGAGTTGCCTCTAGAGCAGCTAGCTCTGGCGGTTGCAGCCAGCGCACCAGCAAAAAGCGCCAACCCAGTAACACCAGCAAGATAATCGCCCACAGCCAATCTAAACCCCAGTGGTGCAATTGAGTTCCGGCTAGCCATATGAACAGGCTGACTAACCCTGCGATCGGCAGGGCCAGCACCATCCATTGCCAAGGTCGAAGACGCACCATCCTTTCACTATAAAGCGCAGTCCAAGGGTGCTGAGCATTGAGAAGGGATCTTTATTTGGGCAGATCGTCAGCGTTCTTCCTCCGAGATCGCTCGATTCAGATACCAATGGGGATTGATTTGCCAAAGCCAAAGTTGCCACTGAGGAACACTTGCGATCACGAAGAATTGATGATCGGTTCCTGCAAGTCTGGCGTTATAAAACCAGGAGCGATTGCTAGGTAGTGGAAATCTCCATAGAATCTTCCCAGTTCCTCGATCTAGGGCAATCACTTGGGTCTGCGTCCGTTTGCCTTGATTAACATTATCCAGCATCAACAACTGTCCTGTCCGAATCGTCATTGGCGCATCTCTGCTATGCTGAGCCAGACTGAGTAAGGTTTGCCACTGAACTTGCCCCGTTTGTGCTGAGAGCGCCACGATTGCACTCGACTGTTGCCCCTGACTACTGGGATAACGATTGCAATTGAGATAGACCGATTGCTCATCCGTCTGCCAAGTCAAGCCATAGTCGAAACAGTTCAACTCCGTGCTCGATCGCTGCCACAAGATCCGTCCAGTTTGCGAATCGAGCGCGACGATCTGATCAGCCTTGGATGAAAAGTAATAAAGAACACGAGAGCTAAGGAAGATAGCAAGATAGGGATTTTGTGCATGAGTGCTTAGCAGCAAAACTCAAGTGTAGCTCTCCGTGCTGGTCGTCCTCTTGCCCTGGATTGAGAAGGGATCTTTTGCGGCGATCGCGATCGGCTACCTCTTGATGGGGCTTTCGATCATTAATCTGGCGATCGTGTTCAGCTTGGCGCACTTTCCGGGTCAGACAGTAATTGGGGTATCCTCACGTAGTGCTAAAGCGGGACTGCTACTGCTCCAGATGGTGGGGATAGGGTTAGCAGTGATGCTAAAAGCCTGAGCTTGGCTGGTGATTGGGTTGATGGCGATGTTAGTCTGGGGGTGGCGCTCTCAGAACGAGGGCGATTCCCCTCTGGGGAGGCAAAGCCAACGGCAAGTACCCCAGAAATTGCTCAGAGGCGCGATTCCCCTTTGGGAGATTTCTTAAGGGCTAGTGAATTCAATCAAAAGATAGAGTTGCAGTTGCTGGAAAATCAACAACATGGAGAAGCAACCTGTTCAGGAGAATGCTATCAGGGCAGGCTTAGAAACGACATGAAGGCTGCTGTCATCTATCGCTATGGTTCGCCGGAGGTGTTGCAGATTGCAGAAGTTGAGCAACCTCAGCTTAAGTCTGACCAACTGTTGGTTAAAGTTCATGCTAGCAGCATCAACCCGATCGACTGGAAGATGCGAAAGGGAATGCTCAAACTGCTCACTGGCAGCAAGTTTCCCATGATTTTGGGATTTGATGTGTCGGGCGAGGTGGTCAAGGTCGGCGCTCAGGTATTGGACTTTAAGCCAGGAGATACCATTTACGCTCACTTAAATCAACCGGGAGCCTACGCCGAATATGCTGCCGTTTCCAGGAAAGTAGCAGCTCCTAAACCCGTTAGTATGTCGCACGAGCAAGCAGCAGCCGTACCCCTGGCAGCGATGACTGCATTACAAGCCTTGCGAGATGAAGGGCAACTTGAAGCAGGGCAGACGGTGTTGATCAATGGTGCCTCTGGTGGGGTTGGAACCTTTGCGATTCAAATTGCCAAGGTTTTGGGAGCAAGCGAAATCACAGGGGTTTGTAGCAGCAAAAATGGTGAACTGGTCAAGAGCTTGGGTGCAGATCGCGTCATTGACTACGCGCAACAGGATTTCACTCAGGACGGAACCAAGTACGACATTGTGTTTGATGTGGTTGGCAATCGTTCTCTATCAGAGTGCAAAAGTGTCCTACCGCCAAAGGGTGTCTATGTGACAACTCAGCCCTACCCTGCTAATTTTCTCCAGAGTTTTCTCACGACGTTGTTGCCAGGTCAAAAATACAAAGTGATTTTGCTCAAGTCCAATCGTGCTGATTTGCTTTATCTTAAGGGGCAAATTGAGGCAGGCAAAATCCGCTCTGTCGTTGATCGTACCTACCCTCTCGCTGAAATTACTGAGGCTCACACCTACAGCGAGACGGAACGAGCAGTGGGCAAAATTGTGATTGCGATCGCCCGCTAAGTTTTCGCCTTTAAGCACTCAGGGGGGTTGACAGCAGCCCTCACGCTGCCCTCCCCACTTGATATTGATCGCCCCAGTCCTGAAGCGGATCGGGGCGATCAATATCTTGGAGTCGCTGGGTGTCACTGAAGCATCGCGGTCGCTGCAACGAGGACGGCGGTATGGTTGGTCAGGGTTTCAATCGACTGCCCGTTTGTCGGTGCATTCGCTGCGGCATCAGCACTCGCCTGAACCATTGCCTGGTAGTCCTGGCTTGAGAGGAAGGTGCGGAGGTCGGTGTTGGTCTTCCAAAGATAGAGGGCGTTACGCCAGAACACGCCAGGCCCAACCTGATAGTCGGACACGTCGTCGTCAGGGATGCTCCCTGTCGTGGTATAGCTCTGCACAACGCCGCTGCTGTTAACCAAGTGCTGACGAACACCGGAAAGGAGCTGCTTTGCTTGGTTGATCAGTTGTCCTTGTTGACCTGGCGATAACCGGCGCATGGCCTCTCTGAGGCAACCGAGGATCAGCCCTTGGTCGCCAGTCCAGGCCCAGTTCTCCTGAAACCCTGGCACACGCTTCCCATTTGCGAAATGCCCTACTCGCTCGCGCACTAGGGCCGTGTTTTCGTCGAACACCCACCACAACGAGTATTCCTTCTCATTGAACCATTTGAACAGGAAAGTCAATGCCTCACGCGAAGTGCCACCGAGGCGGTAGGCCGCCATCAGATAAAGCGCATTGGTCACGGTGTTCTGGA
This sequence comes from Aphanocapsa sp. GSE-SYN-MK-11-07L, assembly GCA_019359715.1. GTDB lineage: Bacteria > Cyanobacteriota > Cyanobacteriia > Thermosynechococcales > Thermosynechococcaceae > JAHHGS01. The sequence goes on from JAHHGS010000006.1 coordinate 6,424, forward strand.
TTCCAATCAATTTTCCGTCGCTTGGATTGCCGTTTTTAGGCCCTGGATAGCTGTTCGGTGTGCCTTCCCAGTAAGCGTTCCACACCCCCCCGTCAATCGCAGGGGCATCGTCATCGAACTCTCCGGGCTTGCGCCGCTGCCACACGAAGGGCGCGTTGCTCGTGAAGCGAGGCCAACACTGATTGAGAATCGTCTGAATCTGCTCGGCATCTGCCTTGAAAAAGGACTTTTGCAGCGCTCGCCCAGTAGCAACGCTCCACCATCCGAAGTCGTCGAACCATGCCCCATCGTATCCTCCCTCAATATGTTTCAGGGAGGCATTGAGTTGCGTGACGGCTATCTGTGCGACCTCGTGGGCGCTGCTCTCGTCGAGGGTGTCGAGGAAGTCGATCATCGTATCGAACGAATTGCCTAACTTCCAGAAGGACATCTTCTGGTCAGTATCGTTGGAGGCATAGGCTTTCTTGAGCGCATTGAAATTATCTTGTGCGGCCTCGCGATAGGAAGTCGTGGATAGGGGTTGGTTGATCATCTGTTTTTACCTTTGAGTTATAGAAATTCATTTAAAGCGTCGTTATTTTGAAGGAGTGGGCTGTCCACCTAGTCAGCTCAGACGTTGAGCCGACAGCAAACAGGATGGATTCTGCTTTGCAATTAAGCAAGGCAGATACAGAAGGGTTGGTGAGACATTTTGGTCAGAACGAGGGTGATGAAAGCTTGTTTGTTGTTGGTTGGGGTAGTCATGGTTTTTACTCCTTATTAGTTGTGATGAGCACCAACTGATTTGATGCCCTTAAGGTACAAAACCGATGCGTCAGCGGTGTGTTGAAAGCGTAAAAATTTTGTGGCATCTGAAAAAGCTCTGTAACTCACGTGCCCTACACCGCAACCAAATCAAAGATTATGGGTGGAGTGCTGGTCGGCTCCTGATAGCAACTTTAGCGTGATGGTGTGACCTAAGTAGGTGGGCTTGATTTAATTTAAAGTGACTCATTTTGCTGGGCTAAACTATAGCAATGGCTTACCCCCTGTCAGCATCCCGGCTCCAGACCTACCAGCGGTGTCCTCAGTCCTATTATTTCCGCTATGAGCGGGGGATGAAACAACCGGGGTTTTTTGGCGGGGCTAGCTTGGGCACCGCCTTGCATCAGACGCTCGCCAAAGTCTATGGTGGCTGGCACTACCAACAGCCGATGCCCCCCATCGAGTGGGTGCATCAGTGCTGGCAGCAGAGTAGCGCTTCGCTCAACCCCAGCCAAATTGCAGAAGGTCGGCAAATCCTTGAGGGCTATTACTACCGATTTCTAGCTGGGGAAACCTTGAGAAAGCCCTTAGCCCTGGAAGGCAAAGTGGATGGGCATCTGCAAGTGGGCAATCTGGAGTTTAAGATCAGCGGGCGCTACGATCGCTTAGATTGGTTCGAGTATGAAGGCATTGAGTTAATCGACTACAAATCTGCCAAGGAGGTGCATCTGCCCGATGCAGAGGCGATCGATGTGCAGATTGGGGTCTACTTTCTCGCTTTGGAGCAACGCTATCGCCAAAGCCTCAAACAAATGAGCTTATTGTTTCTGAGAACAGGGGAGAAGATCACGTATCTGGCGACCCCGACCCATAAGGAGCGGGTGATGGAGATGGTAAGCGCATTGGCGGTGCAGTTGCAAGCAGATCACGAATGGCAACCGATGACGGGGAAGCACTGCGATCGCTGTGGCTATCGGCGCTATTGTGCGGCAGTAACTACCGACCCTGAGCCATTGCCAGAGAATGCTCAGGCAGGCTGTGGGGCAGAGCGATCGATTCAACTCGCGCTGAGTGTTTAGATTAAATCGCTCGATTTGAAATATAACTCTTCCAGTCTTGCCACCTGAATCTTCAGTTGCTCCTGCTGCATCTGACTCAAATCTGGGTGGAGAGGGTCGTCCTGGCTTTCATTTTCATGCCTGACCAAATGCATTAAAACTTCTTGGTGCCGGCAAGCATCTAATAACCCAAAGATCTGTATCCCGGTACGGATAGTCGCCGCATCCAAGTCATCGATCTCAGGAAGGCTGTTCATGACCTTGGCGATCTCTAGACGGAGCTTAAGAGATTTTAAATCGTCATGCAGTCGATCAGTCTGCTCTTGAAGCACCTTGACCATCATCCTAATGTACTGCTGCTTGGAGGAGAAATGATCAATATTCATTGTCATCCTTATTGTCGATTAAAGGTAATTAGCCGTTCGGGGCCACTAAACCAACCGAAGGTAAGAACAGTTAGATTTAATAATTTAATGGTATTAGGATAGTCGTTAAACGATTGTGTGCATGGCCGCAGTAGGTTAGTGATGTTGAGCACTCGCCATACTCCTGTCGATATCCATACCAGTACGGCCCGTGCATCTCCCCCGCCGCACACTTGCAGCCGAACTTGTCACATCATATCTGCTCTTGGCAGTAAGGCAAGTGCGTTTCCCACATTTGCAAGCGAACCTTACACTAGGCTTAAATGGTCGATATTGGAAAACTCTCTATGTCTATTAAACGAGTCCTCGTTACAGGTGCGACAGGGCGAACGGGATCTTTGGTGGTTCAGAAGTTACAACAGCACCCCAATGACTTTGAGGTGATCGCCTTCGCTCGTTCTGAAGCTAAGGCTAAGGCGCTATTCGACACCACAAATGGGTTTTTCTTTGGCGACATTACTCAAGCCTCTACCCTCTGTGCAGCCATTTCAGGGGTTCAGAGTTTAGTCATTGTGACCAGTGCCGTTCCTCAAATCAAGTCACCCCCTCAGCCTGGAGAACGTCCAGAATTTGGATTTGAGCTGGGGGGTACGCCAGAAGAAGTGGATTATATCGGCCAAAAACATCAGATTGATGCCGCTATTGCTGCTGGAGTGGAGCACATTATTTTAGTAGGTTCAATGGGTGGCACCAATGACAAGCACCCCCTCAACCAGCTTGGCAACGGCAATATCCTGGTGTGGAAACGCAAGGCGGAGCAGTATCTCATCAACTCAGGCATTGACTACACCATCATTAGAGCAGGAGGTTTACTCGATCAACCGGGCGGGGTCAGGGAACTCCTTGTTGGGAAAGACGATGCCTTTCTCAATCATCCTCCTGATGGCATCCCCACTTCAATTCCTAGAGCGGACGTGGCAGAGGTTGTTGTTCAGGCACTTCAGACCCCCAATGCTCGAAACAAAGCCTTTGATCTGATTTCAAAACCAGCGGAAGCTCCCTCAACTGTCATAACGACCAATTTTGAAGCATTGTTTGCCCAAACCACGCTAGGTCTGTGAGCCATTTAATCCTCCAGGACGGATTTGATTTTCAGTCTCTCAAAACAAGAGCCTGAATGATGTATGCTATGCGCTAAAGTCCTGCTCTCCAGCCCATGCCAACTGAATCCAATTCCAATCTTTTCCGCGATACCCTAATTGCCCTGCGCGATCGCTACCTTACCCTCGCCCCCACGTCGGCCCAGGAAACCAGTCACGCCAGAGAGCAACTGAATCACATCAATGCCCTCCTGGTCGATCAGATGATTGAACCTGGAACATCAGCAATTGCCCCACCAGCCCAACTGTCGTTAGCTTCCCGAGACTTACCTGCTCTGCTCAGTTCTTCAGCACCATTAGCGATCGCAGACAAATCGACACCATCGGTCAAAGCTCCGCTTCAGCAACCCAAGCCAACCGCTGCATCCAAGCTTAAAGCTAAAGTGGCTCCAAAACCAGTCACCATGCTGGGGGGGGACCAGGAAAAACCCAACGGGATACGGTACTGCCCTTGCTGCCGTCGTTTGCAGGTCTGTCTAAGACGCAAGCGGTCGCCAAGCTGATGGAAGACCAAGCCGGACAGATCTTGTCCTTGGATCAGATTATTGAACAGTCGCATGGAGAACTGGACGCGATCGCCCTGCGGCAAGAGCGCAAACGGATGCGAACCATCCTGTGGCGAGGGGTGGACAGCAAGCGCTGGGAAAAGGTCAAAGGTAAAGATTCGCATTACACCCTCAGTCGTCGGGGATTACCTAGCGGTAATGGCAAGGCCTCTGGCAAGCCCAAACCTGCTGCAACACCCAAAACCGCAAAGACCCGGAAAGCTGCGGCGGCTAAGCCCACGATCGCCGGTTCTTTGATGGGATCAGTGGAGAAGGTGTTGCAGGACAATCGCGGGACGCCGATGCGGGCCGAGGCGATCGCCACCGCGTTATTTGGCAATTTGTCCCCGTCAAGAATAGCAGAGGTAAAAAAAGACATTGCCGATCGCTTAGCGAAGGGGGCAAAAGCCAACCGCTGGCAGCGGGTGCCAAAGCAGTTGGGAGTGTATGTTTTGGGTTAAGGGGCGATCTGGAACATGACTGCCTCGCTAGGCAACACTCATGCTGTGGGATTCGTCGGATTCTCTTCGTTGATCTGCCGTTCCATTGTGGCGATCGCCGCATTCACAGCAGCCAACCGAGTTTCAAGTCCATCCCGCATCCACTTTAAAAACTCTAATTGATGCTGTCGATAGGATCTCTGCGATATTGTTGAAGAATGACAGCATGAACTCATCCAAAATGGAAACATGACTGATTCTCCTTAAGATTGAACGATACAGGTATTAATCTAGCGCATCCTCCAAATCCTTGCGGACGCAATACGATCGCTATGCCAGGGAACGCCTAGGCACACTAAGATTTTGCCCCAGGGAGATACTTCATCTGAATGGCAAGCGTTGTATTTGCACCATCTACCTTAACAGCCGCTTGGTCAAATTTCGGGGCCTTCATTGTCACCACCGGATTGCGGGAGAAGCCAAAACCTTCCATCGGCATGCCCATGAAATTGCGCTCGACTTTCCCGGTGCCATTAGTATCGTGCAGGGCAGCAATAGCATAGTTTCCAGGAGCCAGATTTTTGAATGTCACCTGCATGGGAGTTTTGATAATTTTCACGCACTGGGTTCGCAGGGACAGCTTCGGCTGCATGAGGAAGGTCTCTGGCTTATCGTACAGACTTAAGCAAACTTGATCCCTGGTACTCCTTAAGCCATCAACCGTGACCTTCAGGCTATCCCTGACACCGGCTTGTGCAGACCTGACCAGCAGCATTGTGAGAATCAGAAGTGTTGGAAACCATCGGGGACTCATAGGCAATCTCGCTACCGGGTTCACTCTAAGCACAGAGGGTCGGTTGATTATAACTTCCGTTCGACACTGTATCTGACGCAGCCTCATCAGCATAATGTTCCAGGCGCAAGAGGTTGAAGCGTCGATCGGCACTCTATTTGACGCTCTCTTTCGAGGTTGGTTTTTAGCTCATGACTTAGATGTGTATACACAGTAGAACCCTGCGAGGGATGCTCGACGCTGTACAGAATGATTAGACCTCTTGCAAAAGTCATATTGCTGCCTCTGGCGATCGCTGAGTGAGTTCAAAGTTGTAGAGTCCGGCGATCAGATTGAAGCGCAAGCCAAAGCGCCGCCGCCGATTGCGGTCGCGTTCCGACAAGATGCGCCAAATCTTTAAGCAACGGTTGACCTGCTCAAGGATCACCCGCCGCCGGGCTAATCCCCGATTATCGCGTTTATCTGCGGGGGATAAGCCCCCGCCTTTGGGCTTCTTTTTTGGGGTTTGACTGTTCGGGTGGAGCTTAAGAAGGCCTTGATACCCCTTGTCAGCTAGAACTTTGAGTTCCACAGGCAACGGCAGACGGGTCTGTTTGAACCGGCGAAAATCATGCACTCTTCCCTTGGCAAATGCCGTACAGATACTCATGCCAGTGACAGGATTGAGCGCGACTTGCGATTTGAGGGTGTGACGTTTCTTTTTGCCTGAATAGGATTGTCGCTGTTTTTTTTCGGGCGCTCTACCGGGGTTGGCGTTCCACATCGACCACCAGCACCTCCAAGGCTGGGTCGCTGCGATAGAGCTGTTTCTTGCCCGGCAGACTGAATCGCCCAGACTCCACGAGCGCTGTTTCCACATTGATAATGATGCGATAAGCTGTCGATTCGTTGATGCCCCATCCTTGTGCCAGGTGAAAGTACGTCCAATATTCTCGCCAGTACTGCAAGGTCATCAACAACTGATTCGCTAGACTCAACTTCGAGGGACGCCCCGGTTTGCGTTTCCGCAGCGCTGTGGCTTCGAGGATGCTCAGCATGACTTGAAAGGTTTTTGGGTGTACCCCACAGTACCGCTTGAACGCGTCGGGGGGTAGATGTTGGATCTGTTCGTAGGTCATCGGTTTTGCCTCCTTAACCTACTTCTACACTTTTTTTACACTTTTGCAAGAGGTCTATTGAGTTCAGCAATGAATGTATCAAAACGGCTGCTCTCGATCAAAATATCATTAACCGGGACAAGCGCCAGCACTACCGGAATGCGAGTGGGGGAATCCCTCCCAGCCCCAGGAAACCAACGTACTGCTCCCCCTTGCCCCCTCCGCCAATTCCCTCATCTCATCCCGCAGCCAATCCATCTGCCACGCCAGGTCAGCCTCATCTTCATAGGGGATAGCCAGCCGATACTCCCCGCCAGCCTTCTGCATTTGATAGCGGGCTAGGCAATCGGTTTCGATCGCCCGCCGCAGCTTCCGCCGTGTTGCCGGTTCTGGATGCTCGATTTGCAACTTCAGGCTCACGGTCGCCGCTTGCAATGGGCTGTTGAGTGGGTCGGCTGCGGTCAACTCTGGCATTACGATCGCATCCCTGCCAGGTTGGTGCACCCCTTGTTGAGTCTCTGCCAGTTGACGCTAGAGAATACAGGCACGTTCTGGCATGCCAATGGTGAAGTGTTGCCGTGGTAAGGTTAGAGCTATGTCCAATTACGAAAGAAGGTGTTCTCCTGCCACGTCGTTGCAGTGCGTTGCTCGATCGCTGCCATTTCAGATTCCATCAGTGGCTTGAAGGCACGGGCAATGGTGACGTTGTGTTCCAGTTGAGCCACCGTTTCAGCCGCAATGACACAGCAATGCACTTCTGGGAGTGACAGGGTGTAGCCCATTGCCTGATGCATTCCCGCTAATGCCCCAGAGCTAAATAGCCGTCCATAGGCGGGTACTTTCATCGCCACGACTCCCACCCGACGTGTCTGAGCTACGGGTAATACGGTTGGGGCAAATGGGTGGGGATGATGTTTGTCAGCGGCATTCAGGGCAACAAGGGTGACATCGAAGGGATAACGGCGCAACCCAGCGGCAATCACCGCAGGATCATGATGTCCAGTGATGCCGCCAAACCGCACGAGCTTCTGCTGCTTTGCCTCCTCCAATGCGGCAATTGCCCCTGCTTTACCGAAGAGGGTATCGAGCAGAAGTGTTGAATCCAGACATAAAACTTCATATTAAGTCAGACAAGGGTTTCCGACAGTAAATCGTAGCTCCAGGGAACAATCGAACAGCGACGACTGAACTCTAGTTGCAAATAGCGAAACTTATCTAATAAGCGCTGCCCATAAAAAGCAGGAATTTCCATCAGCTCTAGAATCACATAAGCAATCAACACCATGAGGATTTGTGTGGTCACACCATTGCTGTTTTTAGTGATCAACTGGTCAAGTTTTAGATGCATCTTCAAAAATTTCCAAAGCACCTCAATTTGCCATCGTTTACGGTAAGTTTCAGCGACTTCTTGATTCGTCATCTCGCTGAGATTGGTCGCTAATCGGAATTCGCACTGGCTCTCCAAATCACAAAACCAAACCACCCGATAGCGCTGATGGTCAAGTTCGGTTTTCAGGTTGTGTTTAATTCGCACGACAAACAGCGTTTGAGTTTGACTCATCTGGTCAAGGAAATCCCACCTCGCAAAGCCTCGATCCATCACCCCAATCCCGTTCTCAGGGATCATGCTAGGGACGATTTCAGCAAAACGAGCATCATGTCCTTGCCCAAAATGAATGAAACACTCCGTGGGATTACCCTGCGTCAAATTGATGCCATTCATCAGCTTGACTTGGTGATATTTCTGCTGCCAAAATAACTTGCTAGTCAGCGTAATGACGGTTGAGTCAAGCGGAATGAGCATTTGCGCTGTTGCCGAGTTCTGTCGTTTTAAGCGGTGCATTAAGTCTGCATAAATTCGGTAAAAATGCTCCCCCTGACGAGTTTTGCAGGCCTTGGAAAAGGTAGAAATATCGAGCGGAACACCCGCATGATTCAGGCGATAAAATAAGTCTCTCATGCTGGTTAAACTCTGGTCAAAAACGAAAGTTAGCCAGATTTCAAAAAACAATCGTGAGTTCAAAACGGGGTAATCACTGGCAGAAAGACGCTTCAGTAGAGATTTGACAATTGTAGAGAAGGACGATAGCATTAGACATCATTTTTGTAATTAATGGGGATAGAATACTGCATTCTGTCCTCTTTTTTTCTGTCTTAAGCTATCTTTCAACACTTCTGGGTATCGAGTTCTTCGGTGAATGAAACGTGATGCAGTTGCCATAGGTCTAAGTAATCGGTCTTGAGGCGCTTGAGCGATCGCTCCAACTCTCGCCAAGCACTATCACGATCGCGGGCATCGGTTTTGCTGGCGAGAAAAATACGCTGACGATGAGCGGGCAGCACTTTGCCTAAGTAATCTTCACTGGGACCGTAGCTGGCAGCGGTATCAAAGTAGCGAATGCCCAACGCTAAGGCTCGTTCAATGAGTGAAACGGCAGCAGACTCCGAGTTCTGCCACGACAGCGGCGTTTGACCAGCACCCCCTAATCCCAGAATCGGAACTTTGATACCCGTCTGTCCCAATTCCCGTTCTGGCATAGAACGGGCGGGTGGGGTTTGAGCAGAGTTGGCAGAGCCTCTCGTCGAGTTCTGCCTGAGAGCATGAGTGCCGATAATGCCGCCAGCGATCGCGAAACTTGTAGCTAAAAAAGTGCGCCGAGTTTGGGGGGTCATAGGCTGCTGAAATGCTTACATTCACAAACGGTTGTGTCTAAGCTAACGTAGCTCCAATCAGACAGGCACAAACAGTGAGGACTGCCACGAATTTGTTCAGGTAGCTGAGACTCATCTCTCTTATTGTGAAATATACTTTTTCGAGCGATTGTGCAGAAAACCCCCTTTTGGTTTGATCGATGGAATGGCAAGTCTTTCAAAATTTTCAGACAACCCTGTCGAGAAAACCCGCAACTTGTTGATACGCTTGGACAATCAGATTTGAGCAATCACCCCAAAAGTTAATTCTTTCTTGAGACTCCAGGAAGAATAAACTATTCGGCTATACGAAGGAAGAGGACTTCCAGTCAGACCCATTGTGTTTTTATAGCCAATGCATTGGCATCAAGGGGTGAAACCTCCACGCAGGGGCCACTGTGTGGGTCTGAATACCCAGCTTATGTGGGAAACAAGGAAAAACTATGGTCATCGCGAATGGTAAAGTCACGAGTGCTAACGAAACAGCAACCGATTCACACTCCTGTCCGCAACACATCGGCATTCCGAAAGAAATCCACCCGGGCGAATATCGGGTGGCCGCCACACCGGACGTCACAAAGACATGGCAACGGCTTGGGTTTACGGTTCTGATCGAAGCTGGAGCCGGGGAAGCGGCCCATTTTAGCGATCAGGCTTACAAACTGGCTGGTTGTGAGATTGTCAGTGATCCGCAAACCCTCTGGGGGGCAGCAGATCTGATTCTGAAAGTGCGTTCTCCAGAAATGCACCCCCTTTTGGGGGTGCACGAAGCGGAATTGCTGAGAGAAGGCAGCACGCTGATTAGCTTTATTTGGGCCAGTCAAAATCCTCAACTGCTGGAGCGTCTCGGAGCGCGACGAGCCACCGTCTTGGCCATGGATGCCGTGCCTCGGATCAGCCGTGCCCAAAAGATCGATGCCCTCAGTTCTATGGGTAATCTGGCAGGCTATCGGGCGGTGATTGAAGCGGCCAATCATTTCAGTGCTTTGTTGGGGGGGCAGATTACCGCTGCTGGCAAGATCCCCCCAGCCAGGGTGTTGGTGATTGGGGCCGGGGTGGCTGGACTGGCCGCAATCGCTACCGCCAGAGGGTTGGGAGCAGTGGTGCGGGGATTTGATACCCGTCCGGTGGTGAAGGAGCAGGTGCAAAGCCTGGGAGCGGAGTTTCTGGAGCTATCCTTTGCCGAGGATGGAAATGGCCAAGGGGGGTACGCCAAGGTAATGAGCCAGGAATTTATCCAAGCAGAAATGGAATTATTTGCAGCCCAAGCCAGAGAGGTGGACATTATCATCACGACAGCGCTGATTCCTGGTCAACCAGCGCCCAAACTAATCAGCGCCGCGATGGTTGAGAGTATGCAGCCAGGATCGGTGATTATCGACATGGCAGCAGAACAGGGGGGCAACTGTGCTCTGACTCAGCCGGGCCAAGTCTATTCTCATCAGGGGGTGACGATCGTCGGTCTGAGTGATTACCCTAGCCGGATGGCCCATCAAGCCAGCCAGCTCTACGGCACCAATCTGTATTACCTGCTGGAAGAACTGGGCGGGGCCAGCGATTATCGCCTGGAGTTAAGCAATGAAATTGTCCGGGGAATGCTGATTCTGCATCTAGGGGAAAAACCTTTGCCGCAGCAACCGACTGAGAATGGCAACACAGGGGAGCCAGCTCAGGAATCGCTACCCGCAAGACAAAAACAGCCCCAACCCCCCACCCCCAAGGCAAGTAGTCCGCCGCCGATCGCAGCCACTGCGCCATCTCCCTCAGCCGCGAGTGTGTCACCAGCGGATCAGGATTGGACTTGGCTCTTGTTCACCGGGATTGCCCTGCTCGGTGTCGGCACCATCGCTCCCGCTTCTTTTTTGTCTCATCTGACGGTATTTGTCCTCGCTTGTTTTGTCGGTTGGGAGGTAATTTGGAATGTCAAACCAGCGCTCCATACACCCTTGATGAGTGTGACGAATGCCATTAGCGGTATTATCATCGTCGGCGGGATGCTTCAGTTTTTAGGAGATACAATTTCTCTGCCGATGATTCTGGGAGCGATCGCCATCTTCCTAGGGACGATCAATATTTCAGGCGGCTTTTCAGTCACCCAGCGCATGCTGCGGATGTTTCAGAGGTAATTTCCATGTCGAACAATTTACAAATCGTTGCCTATATCATCGCCAGTGCTTTATTTATTCTCAGCTTGGGGGGGTTATCCAATCAGGAAACGGCCCGTAAAGGCAACCTCTACGGGATGGCAGGGATGTTGATTGCCCTGACGGCGACGCTGCTGGGTCAGGGCGTAAGCCACTATAGCCTTTTAGTCGGCGTGCTGCTGCCGGGTGGGATGATCGGGGCGATCGTTGCTTCCCGTGTGGTGATGACGGCGATGCCGCAACTGGTGGCAATTCTGCACAGCTTTGTCGGTGTAGCGGCGGTGTTAGTCGGAATTGCCAATTACCTGCAACCCAACTCGACGCTGGTTGGTGCAGAGGCAACAATTCATCAACTGGAAATCTTCATCGGCAGCTTCATTGGTGCCGTCACCTTCACCGGCTCGGTGGTCGCTTTTGCCAAGCTTCAGGAACTGATCGGCTCTCGCCCCTTACTTTTGCCGGCCCGCCACTGGCTGAATCTGGCCTTGCTCGGCATCACCGTTGGACTGGGAGTGCAGTTTATGACCACCCCCTTGATCGCGGGGCTGACCCCCTTGCTGATCATGATCGCAATCGCCTGCCTCTTGGGTGCCCATTTAGTGCTGGCGATCGGCGGTGCGGATATGCCAGTGGTGATCTCAATGCTGAATAGCTACTCCGGCTGGGCAGCAGCGGCGGCAGGATTTATGCTCTCCAATGATTTGCTGATCATTACTGGGGCCCTGGTGGGCAGCAGCGGCGCAATTCTCAGTTACATCATGTGCAAAGCAATGAACCGCTCGTTCCTGAGCGTCATTCTGGGCGGCTTTGGCAGCAACAGCAATCAGAGTTTGCCAGGGGTGGATCAGCCGCAAGGAAGGGTCACCGCCACCACCATTGAGGACACGGTTAAGTTAATGCAAACGGCTGGCAGAATCATCATTGTTCCCGGTTATGGCATGGCCGTGGCCCAGGCTCAACACGCCCTGGCAGCCCTGACCAAACTGTTACGCGATCGCGGGATTCAGGTGCGCTATGGGATTCATCCGGTGGCTGGCAGACTGCCCGGACACATGAACGTGTTGCTGGCAGAGGCAAATGTACCCTACGACATTGTCCTGGAAATGGATGAGATTAACTCCGACTTTCCCCAAACCGACCTGGTTTTAGTGATTGGAGCCAATGACACCGTGAACCCCAGTGCCATTGAAGATCCGAATAGCCCGATCGCCGGCATGCCTGTGTTAGAAGTTTGGCAAGCTAAAACTATTGTAGTGCTAAAACGCAGTCTGGCCAGCGGTTATGCCGGTGTGGAGAACCCGCTCTTTACTAAAGACAACACACGGATGTTGTTTGGCGATGCCAAAAGTAATGTAGAGCTGATTCTGACCCAACTGAATCCCCACCCTGTAGCTGTTTTGACTTGAATAAACGGTCTTTAAAGTGTTTCCGACATCAGTTTACAGTGTACGCCAACCTAGCACTTTTCCTGCCTTGATGCATTTCTAAGCTTCAAAGCTTTACAGATAGAGAGTTTCAGGCTTAGCGTACGATTTCTTCCGTATCGTGAGTTGACCCCAAGAGGCTTGCAGCTTCTTAGAGATGTCAAATGGGTTCTATAGGGAGCGTTTGGCGAAAGGGAAAATAAAGTACCCTAAGACTTTGGTAATGGCAGTAATGGCCTGAACTGGCCTTTCTCGACAAGCCTGCTCTGCTTTCAGAAATAATCTCCGGTTAAATTGATGGGATTTCAATGGATCGGCGCGACATGCTTGAGCGGTGATTCATCAAAGTTTTGCATTGCTCGCGCATCGTACTGGCCGCACGATTCCGACGCCTCCCTTCGGCTCCCTTGCCCTTCCTTGCTGAAGAATGACCACCAACATTGTGTCGCTTTACGCTTTCAGATTGCCCCGCAGTGTTTTGATCTGCCCCCGTTTGGTTTTACTGTCGAGCCGCTTTTGCTTGGCTCTGCGTGACGGTTTAGTGGGTTTTCGTCTGGGGGGTGTGACGGTGACGCTTTTGATCAAGGATTGTAATCGCTCAAGCGCGTCTTCTTTATTTTGTTCCTGAGTCCGGTGCTGTTGGGCTTTGATGATGATAATTCCATTTTTGGTAATGCGGCTGTCGCCCAAGTTGAGCAAGCGTTCCTTGTAAAGGGGCGAAAGGGAGGAGGCATGGATATCAAAGCGCAGGTGAATGGCAGTGGCGACTTTATTCACGTTCTGCCCCCCTGCACCTTGGGAGCGAACGGCACTCAGCTCTATTTTACTGAAAGGTAGGGTCGTGCGGTTGGTAATTTTTAGCATGATTCTGACTTGACGATATACTTCTTGATTATTTCGCTCGAAACATTTCCAGCAGTCCCAACAAAATAGCTTCGAGTCCATAGGCTAGAGAGTTTCGTTGTCAGCCGAGGAAATTTTAATCTAAAGGCAATTTTACCCCGCCACGAAATTTAGTTTTTGAAACACAGCCCACTTTGTCAACATTTCTGCTATAGTCGATGTCCGCCAGTACACTCCGGTCTGTCATTGGCATGTTTGAATCTAATAGGGGTACATTCCCCGCTGCTTGCAGCGAAAGAATCGGATTGCAATCCAAATCTGCGGTTTGGGAGCAAAACGATTTGCATACCCCGTCCGCTTGCGGCGGGGTAGTTGAATTCTGTGCTGTATTGTTTGCGTTGCATCTTAGTTTACTGCTCCGTAATTATGCGAATTCCTGGTGCAGTCAGACTATCTTATGACCTTGCCCCGAAAAAGTGGACAATTCCCAAGAGTCGTCAACTCAGGAGAAAGTTCACATGACACAAAAACCCCGCAGGCTATTTACAGACGAGCAGAAAGCGGAGTCCGTCCGCATCGTCAATCAATCGGGTAAACCCGTCAGCCAAGTTGCCAAGGAAATGGGGCTGACTGAAAGTGCCCTCCGCAACTGGGTCAATCAAGCCAGGATTGACCGTCAATCAGATCCACAGGGTCAACTGCAGAAGTGTTGAAAGATAGCTTAACGCAGAAAAAATGGGGGCAGAATGTAGTATTCTGTCCCCAAGAAATACAAAAATAATGTCTGATGATATCGTCCTTTCCCACCATTGTCAAATCGTTACTCA
>JAHHGS010000007.1 GCA_019359715.1 Aphanocapsa sp. GSE-SYN-MK-11-07L
TGGATTTTGGTCTTCTTGGCACTGTCCATACGTTTCCTGGGGGAGAGGTCAATTACTCAAAGTTTAGCGTTGCTTCAGAACATTAGTCCTAAGTACTTATACTCATTGCAAAAGTGGGATGCACTCGCAGTCACAGCTCAGATCTACAGTTTGATTGTTGAATCTTGAAACCAAATCCGAGGTGCTGATGATGCCACTCACACTTGAACGACCCGCCTCAACTGAAACCATTAAACAGCTTGATCTAGAAACTCTCCTCAACTATCGCCATCCCCACGTAATCAAGCGTTATCAAAAAGACTTTAAGGCTACTCCAGAAGTCGCCGATGCCTTATTTGCCGATCTGATGCGCTTCTTCTATTTGGGATACCGCAATCGGATTTTAGTCGAGCAAGGGCTGGAAACTGATTATGTGGTTGCCATGTATCCGCCGCTGCTGCCGATCGACGATATGTGGCATACGTTCATTCTGTTTACCAGAGACTACGCAGAGTTCGGTCAAACCTACTTCGGCTATTTCATTCATCATCAGCCGAACATTGATGATGCCCCGATCCCAGATGCGGAAGCGCGGTTACGCAAGTTCCTATCGCTGGTTTATGACGAACTGGGTGAAGCAACGTTTACTCGTTGGTTTAAAGCATATTGCTAAACCCTGATCTGGCCTGCCTGCGCTTAGCACAGGCTGACTGCCTGCAAGCAAACGTACTTAAAAAATCAGCAATTTAGTTCTCTGCGGAGGTTGATCTCTATGCTCTCTACACCCTTGGCTCAGCCCAATCTCAAGCTTTACCTCCAAAATCGCAAGCCAGTCTGGAACGCGATCGCCCTCCTCTATACGCTGACTGGTTACAGCGGCGGGATTGCTCTTTTGCTGATTAATAATGGCTGGCTGAACGCGATCGGGGTAGTTTTGCTCTGCCATAGCTTAATGTACGCTGGCTATCTTAGCCATGAATTTCTGCATGGCACAGTCTTTCAATCTGCTCGCTTAAACCAACTGGGGGGGAATCTGATGATCGGGTTGACGGGCAATTGCTACCGTCCTTTCTCAGACATGGTCAAGCTGCACATGGCCCACCATGCCGGGAAGGTTAGTCCCGTTCAGCTTGGTGACTATGTGCGGAGTTTGCCAGCTTGGTTACAGTGGACTGTGCTAGGGCTAGAGTGGTCATATTTTCCAGCCATGCACTTCGTGTTAAAGGGGCGGCTGTTGACTGCACCCTTTCGGCAGCCGGGAAATTGGGGGCTGAGATCGCGGACGCTTGCTCTGTTGCTCCTGCGAGGAGTGGGGTTTACCCTCTTGGGCTATCTGTCTGGGCGAGCTTTGTTGCTCTACTTCTTGGCTTACCTGCTGGCCGTTACGCTGCTGCGGATTGAAGAAACCTTTCAACATGCGGTCGTCCGCACAGCCGCTGGTGGCTACGAAGAAACTTTTTCGCCCTTATTGTCTGAGCGTTACGGCTGGCTGAGTCTGCTATTTCTGAATTTCAGCTACCACAATGCCCATCATGTTTTGCCCCGCTGTCCTTGGTACAATTTGCCAGTCTTAGATCAGGCTCTGGCGGCTGATCGCCCCATGCATCACCTGTCTTTGATTCAGCTTCTAGCCAACTATCATCGGTTCCGGCTGACCCGAATTTTAGAAGGCACTGGGCAACCCGTTGATCAGCAAGGCAAGTTTAATCTCGATCGCTTCTATGGCCGGATGGCACCCCTGCCTTTATAGCAATAGTTCGCCCTCAGGCAAAAAAGGTGATTGCCAGTCTTGCTCAGCAGGGGTGGCAATTAACTTTACCCCTCAATCTCGTACCAAGGGATTTTTGTTTTGGGCGGCTGCCTTCACGGTTTTTTCAATTCTGTTCAGCCTGGTTTCTAGGCGTTTGGCGCTGGCAATCCAAACCAGAATTGTCTTTTTGGTGGTGTTGCTAAAGGCGGCAAAATTTAGATTGGCGGTTTCATTCGCGGCTAAGGCTTGCTGTAAATCGGCCGGTATGATCAGCGCTTCAACTTGGTCTAAACTCGTCCACGAGCCATTTTGTTTGGCAACGGCAATTTTGGCTAAGCCGGCTTCCGTCATCAAGCCTTGCTCAATTAGCTCTTCTAGATACTGCTTATTCAATTTTGACCAGACGCTGGTGGGTTTGCGGGGCGTAAATACCTGCATATATCGAGCATTATCCAAAGATTTGACTTTGCTATCAATCCAACCGAAACAAAGGGCTTCTTTGACCGCTTCGCTGTACTTAACGCTCGGTTGACCGCTGCTGACTTTGTAGTAAACCAGCCAAACGCCAATTGCATCTTGATGATTTTCTGCTAGCCATTGCCGCCAAGCTGGGCGATCGCTGGCATACACCTGCTCCAGTTGATCTTCAAACTTTGGCTTTGGCATCGGCAGATTTGCGAGCCAATTCTGGAGTTCGTCCCAGCAGCCCCGCCATAAACTTGAGACTGAGAACTTTCAGCGGCGGAATGGTTTGCATTGCCCTTAAGCCCAACCGTCGGGCGACGACAACAGGCAACGACTGATTAGAAAATACGCGGTCTAAAATATCGGTAAAACCGAGGGTGGCCCAATTTTCAGGACTGCGCCAGCGCTGGTAGCGCCGCAGGACTTGAGCGCTGCCAATATCTTGCTGCTGTTGGTGAGCTGTCCGCAAAATCTCAGCTAGGGCCGCCGCATCCCGAATGCCCAGGTTTAAACCTTGCCCACCGACTGGATGGCAGACGTGGGCCGCATCGCCAATCAGGGCCAGTCGGTCAGCAATGTAGCGACGACTCTGCATTAGCCGAGGAGAAAAAATAAATCGCTGGCTGGTCAACCTCAGTTGCCCCATCTGGGAGCCAAATCGACGGGTTAGTTCAGCCAAAAAGGTTTGATCATCAAGGGCGGCGATCGCCTCGGCTTCCGCATGGGGAGCCGTCCAAACAATCCGACAGTGGTGACCCGGCAAGGGCAAGATCGCAAACGGCCCGCTCGACCAAAACTTTTCGTAGGCAATATTATCATGCGGCTTTTCGGTCGCTACCGTCACGACAATGCAAGACTGCCAGTAGTCCCAGCCGTGGGTGCTAATCCCGGCGCGTTCGCGAATCGGCGATCGCGCCCCGTCTGCCCCCACCAGCAGTCGTACCCGAATTGACTCCGCCCCAGTAATGTCGGTTGGATTAACAGGATCGCTTGCTTCGATAGCCGCCAGTTGCACCTCAACCCGATCTCCTTGATCGTGACTTGCAATCACCTGAGCCGGGCACAGCCACTCCACATCGGGGCACTTCTGCAAAAAGTCTTGCAGAGCCTGCAACAGGACGCGATGCTCTGCCACATGCCCTAGTGCTTGGCTCTGCAAGTCACTGGGCTGAAATTCAACCACATGCGGATAGTCACCATCCGACATCCGCACTTGTTTGAACGGCTCCACCCAAGGGGCGATCGCTGACCAGACGCCAATCCCGGCTAAAATCTGACTTGAAATCAAATGCAGCGCGTAGGCTTGCCCTTTGGCGGCCGCCTGGGACTGGGGCTGAGGCTCAATCAGAGCAATTTTCAGGCCTGACCCCTTAAGGGCACAAGCTAAAGTCAAGCCGACAATGCCGCCGCCTGCGATCGCAATATCGTAGTCATAGCCAAGGCTTGGACTGGCGATCGGGGGTCTAACCAACTGTTCCTGAAGCATTCAAACTCGCTCTCAAAGCAACCCATGCCGACATTCTGGTCTCAACTGCCTAAACTTTGCAAGTCGTAGCAGTCAATATGTCTTCTAGACCCGTTTTTTGGGGACGCAAAGTAGCCCGAAGAAACTGTCTGTACCTTACTATCGTTACGCCAGTTCTAATCGAGTAGAAATGAGGTTCTAACCGGTAACGACCAGCTTGCCAGCCATGCCAGCCCCACGATGGGGAGCACAAAAGTAAGCGTATTCCCCAGCCGGCAACGCATCAGGAATCGTCACCTGAAATGAATCGCCTGGCTTCACCATTAGCTGAGAGTGAGACAAGCTAGAAATCAGTTCAGCCGAAACGTCAGGCAGCTTTGCCCCGTCAATCATCATGTTGTGGGGAGGCAATTTGTTGTTGACCCACTGCACGACATCTCCATGCTTAACGCTTAAAGTAGCGGGCTGAAAGGCTAAGTTGCCACTGTCCGAACCCATTTTAATTGTGTAGGTCTCTGCAAGGGCGATCGGAGCGATCAAGCACAGTCCAGCCGCAATCATCAGGCTAGCTAGAGCTACGCTGAGTCCCCGTCGGAGTGAAGACAGCATTCTCATTGATTTTACTCCTGAAATTCAAAATTAGTTTTATAAACTTATTTTAAGTTAAATTAAAGACATTTTTAGCTCCGGTCAAAAAATTCCCTCTAATGGAGGACTTAAGCCAGAAATATAATAAATTCGTCTCAAAAGTTAATACTTAGTTATATTTAAATCATAATGCTTCTCATAAAAACCCATGAACACGACTCAGCGTTTAATCAATTTAGCAACGGCTGTGCTTTGTCCAAACTTTTCTCCCACCTATCCAACCCAAATTGGCTGGCTGGTGCTGCGGGTTATGGCTGGCTTGGTGATGATTCATAACGGACTCGACAAATTAGCAGACATCCCCAGCTTTGCCGATGCCTACGTGCGAGTAATTGGACTGCCCTTCCCGATTTTCTTTAGCTACTGTGCTGCCTTTACCGAACTGATTGGTGCCCCTCTACTCGCTTTGGGCCTATTTGCTCGACCAGCCGCAGCAGGCTTATTGGCAACGATGGCAGTCGCGATCTACCACCACGTTCTAGTCGCAGGATTCAGCATTCCTTATTTGGAGCTGTCAATGCTCTACGCCGCTTGCTTCTTGCTGTTTACAATCAATGGAGCTGGCTTATTTTCAATTGATGCTCTACTCGCGGGTTGGTTGACAGCCAAGGGGCAAAACGGCGCTGGGATGGCGATCGCAGCTTCTAAAAAAGTGGCTGAGCGTCAGATTTCGTAGTGCCAAAGTTCTGTTTCCTTCAGCACAATCCGATGCAGGGGCAGACGAGCAATCTGTCCCTGTGCTTTTAGCTGATTCAATAGGCGAGTAATTGTCACCCGCGTAATGACCATCGTCACTCAAATTGCTCAAGGCTCCGACTCGCCTCGCAATCACAAATTAACGGTCAGTCGCATACCCGATGGGTCGCCACCAACAGTTGATCCTAGACTGCCAATCTGCGGCAAGTCAGGTTTGCTGAAGCTCTACCGCTACCAAGACTTGGCGTTTCTAAACGTTCTTGGCCAACTGACTAACCCGTTACTGAGCACAGGGAAAATCTCAGCTCCACTGCCATTTACCCACAGTTTGACTCGCTTAGCTAAGCGTAGCTGCGCCAGAGGCTCATTCAGCAAAGGTCTGGTTTCCAAAAGATCAATCAGGGTGTTTTGATCAGGGCAACAAATTTTCAAGGTTCCCCAAGCACGGGAAAGTTTGCAGCGACTTAAGGGCTGTAAAGCTTGATACTCATCTAGGTTTTCCCGATAAAAATCCCAAATTAAGTGAGTGAGCTGTGAGGACTGATTCATGGCAGCTATTGACTATTCACAATTTCATTGAAACCTGTAACTCACCTCGGTTTGGGAAGACTGCAAGAAGATTTAATAACCTGATCATTGCTTTGCGATCGGCTAAACTATCTAAAAATCAATCGCAGACAGGAATTCAGGCGATATCATCCTCAAAATTGTGTAACAAAAAACGGGTAGTTCTTCAACTTTCACAACGAATTTTAAGCTGGCCTACACGTTTTAATTTCTGCTTAATTTCTGCGTAAAACCTGCACCAGATTTGAGAAATGATCCGTCCAGACGGGCGTGTTTGGAATGGCAGTGATTATCTGCCAACGCTGGTCTTGGGTCAAGAATGCCAAGTCTTGCTGATGTTGGGCTATCACAACCCACTGGGAGGCAGATTTACCGGCTGCAATTTCTGGCTCAGAAATACTCCGATCCTGGCGTTTAATTGCGAATAGCCCCAGATGCTGGGCAAGTCCGGCTAAAACAGGCTCAAGGTTGAGATATCGATTCGTGATATTAACCACAATCAGTCCTCGTGCTGTCAATTTGCTCACGTAGAGCTGCATTGCTTCCTGTGTGATCAAATGTACGGGAATCGCATCGGAGCTGAAGGCATCCATCACAATTAGGTCGTAGGGATGAACGGATTGGGCTAGACGTAAGCGGGCATCTCCCAACACCAAATTGGGTGGCACCGCTGCCTGGGCTAGAAAAGTGAAGTAGCGTTGGTCTTGCGCCAACTTAACCACTAGCGGATCAATCTCATAAAAGTCCCAGGTTTGCCCAGGCTGAGCATAGCTAGCCAAGGTGCCAACTCCTAAGCCCAAAACCGCAACCTGCTGGAACTGACGAGCTGTGAATACCTGACCAATCGGGCCGCCACGGGTAAAGTAGGTCAGGGGTTCCTGCTGTCGAGCCGGGTCAAAACTCTGTCGCCCATGCACTGTTGTCCCGTGCAGCAGGGTGTTGTATTTGCCCAGATTGTCTTGCAGCACCTGGTAAACGCCAAAAAAGCTGCGTTCTGTGGTCAGGACTCCCCCTAAAGAAGTGATCGAAAACTGCCCCAGGAGCAGAATGAGTAGACAGCCAACCCCCCAGCGCCCTGGTTTGAAGCTAAACCCATAGGCGATCGCCCCCAACAACCCCAGCCCCAGCCCAGTCCCTAGCCAATCTTGCCCGCCTGCCCTCCAACCGATTAGCAGAGCACCTAATAACAGCCCTACCGCTAGTGGAAAGGTGGTGCGGAGCCGAGATTTTGACTGAGTTGGCAGTGAGGGCAACAGCAACAGGCTTAAGATCAGCACCAGCGGGTATTCGAGCACGGTCGAAAAAAGCAGCGGGGCTGCGATCGCGTTTAACAGCCCTCCTAAAACTCCACCCAGAGAAATTAAGAGGTAGAAACGAGTCAAATACTGAGAGCAAGGACGACTGGCTGCTAAATAACCGTGCAGGACGTAGGCAATCAGCAATAGCCCCAGCAGATGCAGCGGCAACACAATCACCGTTGGCTGAGTCACCTTCAGCAACAGCAAAATTACCAGGGGAGTAATGATCAAGGGGAGTACGTCAACAAGCTGCTGAGGCTGAATCAGCGGACGACGCCCAAAAGCCAAAATAAAGGTCAGCAGGTACAGCGCCAACGGCACCGCCCATAGGAGCGGAATCGCCGCAATATCTGTAGTCAGGTAAGTTGTGGTGCCCAGCAACAAACTAGAAGGCAAAAAGGAGAGCAGAACCCAGCCCGACTGCTGTAATCGCGTCGGTGGTTCGTCCATTGAGCTGGGAGCGAGTGGAAGAGATGGCTGCACAACTCGCCTTCCCAGAGTCAAATTACGCCAAAGGCACAATCCACAGGTCAGAATTAGCCCAGCCAATAGGGCATAGGCGATCGCCCAGCCCCAACTTTGTTGCTGAAGCGTCAGGTTGGGTTCAATCACAAATGGATAGCTAAGCAGTCCGAGCAGACTGCCAGCATTACTGGCTGCATAGAGAAAATATGGATCAGCACTGTCAGGATGATCGGTTTGGGCAAACCATTGCTGGAGCAGCGGGGCGCTGGTTGCCACGACAAAAAACGGGAGCCCGACTTCAATCACTAGCAGCCCTAGTAACCAAGAAATTGGGTTTGCGCCTGCTGGCGGCAGCCAATGCTCAAGGGCGATCGGGAGCAAAGGTAGCGGCAACAGTAAGATCAGACCGTGCAGCCAGATTTGCTGTTTTGCCTTCAAGCCCTGGCTCGCTAAATAAGCATAGCCGTAGCCCAGCAGCAATGTGGCCTGAAAAAAAAACAAGCAGGTATTCCAAACTGAGGGAGAACCCCCCAACAGCGGCAAAATCATTTTTGCCATCATCAATTGCACCCAAAACAATAGGAAGGCGCTTACAAACAGGGCTAGCCCAAACAGAATTAGCACTGTTCAACCCCTCTAGCACTCATCCAGACGGTGGCGGAGGATTGCGATCTTGATCCCCAGATTCAGTTGGAATCAGTCGTTCGAGTCGTTTAGTTGCACCTAAAATGATTAGACCCAAGACAGTTCCGATCAAACATAGGGGCAACAGCCCACAGCCTGCAGCCATTCCCAAGACGGCTGTCAGCCAAATTGCGGCTGCCGAGGTCAATCCTTTAACCTTCCATCTGCCCTGCTTGCCCTCAGACTGCTGAATAATTTCTCCAGCCCCCAGAAACCCAATCCCAGTCGCCACTCCTTGAATGACTCGGCTGAGAGCATCTATTGACATGGGTGCTTGGATTTGGAGTGGAATAATTACAAACATGGCAGCCCCCAAGCTAACCAGCATGTGAGTGCGTAACCCCCCGGCCTTTGCTCTTGCTTCTCGATCAAGCCCAATCAGCCCTCCCACGAAGACAGCAAGCACCAGCCGAACCATCACGTCAGTCCAGTTATCAAGCGTGATAATACTCTCACCCCTTACCAAAATGACGCAAAAGTAAGCGCGCTATTACAGTAGCAATTCTAGATTGAGTTATGAGGGATCTAGCAAACAGTTATGCTACTTACAACTCACCCCAATCTCACAAATGATTTGGAATTGCTACTGCAAACTAAAGCTATTCGCTTGAATAAAGCGCACTTAGACAAGTCCAAAAACGTGTTGAGCGATCACTAACTTTAGCAATGTCAGGCTTGGTTAAAGCAAAAATTAGCTACCTGAGCAGTCCAGGCTTGTGAAGCCTGATTCAAAACTTAGCCGCGAAAACCCTGCCGACGCTGCTTGTGACTTGCCAGCACTTTACGCTTGCGCTTTTCTAGCGGCGTTTCAAAGTGGCGGTGTTTTCTCATGTCAGGAAAGATGCCAGCTCTTGAAACAACTCGCTTGAACCGACGCAGCACTGATTCAATTCCTTCACTTTCCCCAGGAATGACTTGGGCCATCCTACCTCCTACCTAACAGACGTTAAAAACTGGATAGGAATGCTTTACCTACAATCCATTCAGCAAATTCAAAGGGAAACCCTAATCTCTAAATCTGTAGCCCGAAGTTCAACGGTAACTCCAGGCTACCAAATTCTAATCGCTTTAATAGCGACGGCCACCGCCGCCCCCACCAGAGCGATTATTGCTCCAACCGCCGCCCCCACCTCGTTCCTCACGGGGTTTGGCTTTGTTGACCTTCATGTTGCGTCCCATCCACTCAGCCCCGTCTAAAGCTTCAATGGCCGCAGTTTCTTCAGCTTCAGTGCTCATTTCTACAAACGCAAATCCCCGCAAACGACCAGTTTCTCGATCGGTAGGCAACTGAACACGCTTAACTTTTCCATACTCAGCGAACGTCTGAGTCAAATCGTCCTCAGTTACCTGAAAGGACAGATTACCAACGTAAATCGACATTTAGAGAATCTCCAGAATCAAGAAGTGTAGTGAGATAGATTCGGAGAAACGCTTAAAAAAGGGGTTAGCCGCCGAAAACAATCCTTATACACCAGCTTATCACAATAGCATTATTGTAGTGGATTTAAACCGACCTTGTAGAACGCAGCTTTGACCTTTCAGACCGAATTGTCCAGTCGAGCGATGTTCAGCTCTATGCCCTGAGGAAAACGCGCTAACCACAAGGGTTAGCGCTATGAAGGCGGCACCCAGATTTGAACTGGGGGTGCAGGTTTTGCAGACCCGTGCCTTACCACTTGGCTATGCCGCCGAGCTACGAGCGATCACTCGCAAACTTGAACTACCCTTAACATTTTAGGCGGTTAAGAGCGCAGTGCAATAGATTTTTAGCGAAGAACTGCGATCGCAGGTGACTAGCTTTAACCTCAGGTAACTTGCCACCAGCCAAAAGCTGGCCCAACTAAGCGCACAATCAACCACCAAGCAACCAGCGCACCAATCCCAAACCAAGCGCCCTTAGTGCTTAACTTAACGAACTGGCTAGCTTGAGTTTTAGTGAAGGGCAACCAAGGAAAGATCGGCTCTTCTTGCCCATACTTATCACCTAGAACTTCTTTGCGGCGTTTTGAATCACCCATAAGACTATTTTGATCTAGCTTGCTTGTTTCAATTGATAGCACGTTTTGGCGTCCATCCGCATCAGCACTTTCAGATTAAGCCGACTCGATTCAAATCCTCGCCCGCAGCATTCTCCAAGCGAGGCGGAGGTTAAGCACTAACAGTCAGAGTTGCCACTACTGGGTTGTTTAGAGGTCTTGCACTAAGTATTCATTGGCTGCAAACAGATGAGGACTCAGGTAGTTAATCCGCACATAGGGACTCAACACCGATAAAACCTGCTCACCGTAGCTGCGATGTACTACCCGTGGGTCAAGGATGGCCACCATGGCAGAGGTGCCTCTGACTGGGGCGATCGCCCGCTCTAGCGTACTCAACGCCTGGGGCAGCAAGTAAAGGCGGAACCAATCTTGGCGCAGCCGCTTATGGTAGGCCACCCGGCCCGCCACCCGTGGGTCTTCAGGAGATGGCAGGGGAAGGGTGGCGATCGCCAGCAGGTGGGGAAAGGGAAGCCGCTGTTGGGATTGCTGCCAAAATTGCCAGCCAGTCACCAAAACGCCATTCCCTTCTACGGATAATGTTTCGACCTGAACTCTAGAACCATACTCAGCCGCCAAGATCGCCCCAATCTGCCCTCTTAAGGGCAGGTCTTCCACAATCAGCACTGTTAAACCCGCTCCACTACTGGTAGAAAGCAGTTGGCGAATTTGGGCGAGTAAAGCGGTTTGAAACTCTGGCGTATTGGGCATTGGCATTTGCTCGGGCAGATAAAGCTGAATCACTTCCTGCTGGCGATCGGGAGCGAATTTGAGACAGGTTAAGTCGCCCAAGCCAATCTGTTTGCGATAGAGAGAGGCATTGACCTCCAAATCCAGACCGCTCCCCAGTAAAACAAGCGGTTGTCGAGACCAAAGTCCAGATAAAACAGGTGATAGGTCGATCGGGGCAGTATTGAGGGTGAACTGTCCCCACTCCCGATCAATCTCAGCCCAGAACAAGTAATCGTTTCTGGCCAACAGTTGCCAAAAGCTCTGCCAGTTGTTGGGGCTGAGATGCAAATTCCAGGATTGAAGTACCTGTCCCAACTGGAACAGAATCTCTCGTTCTGGTTGATCGATCAACGCGCAGCCATAGGGATTGGGGGGATGCTGAAATAGGGCCTTTGTCAGTCGAACTCGATGATCGCGGATTGCCTCCGCTTGTTGGGGATAGGTCAACATCAACGCTTCCCAATCTTGGGGAATTAGCGATACCGTCATTTGCTGGCGCGTGAGGTGTTCTAGCGCTTCAGCCCCATCTAAAACGGTCGGGATGGCGGCTGGAAATCTTCCCGATTGATGACAATGGTCAGCCAACCAATCGGTCGGAGTGGTCAACAAGACTCCTTGAAATTCTGGGCTGGGCCAGCGATCGCCCGTCCGAATTGGCTTTGAGATCCGCATTGATTCGCACAGGCGAGGGATCTCGACCCGCAGCAAGCGATGCTGAACTGCCTCTTCTGCCACCAGAATGACTGATTTGGGTAGAAGGAGGAGGGGGACTAAATAGCTAAGGCGATGTCTGCCTTGATACATTGCCACGCCACCCACTTGAATCAGCGCACTTCGCTGGGATTGGAGGGTGCGAGCCACCAAACGAGCGATCGTCAAATGGTGAGACCAGTGGGGTTCCCCCTGCTCCCGCAAAAACTCTCGGAGTTGCTGATGGACATCTACCTCAATCACAAGTCTCAACTGCCTGATAACGCCATCTATTGTGGCATACCCTCAAGCAATAGCGGTTTGCGATCGCATCAATCCAAACGCATTTTTTCGCAAACAGGTCATAAAAAATGCCTGGCAGTATCGCCAAGGCAAAATTTAGACTTTGTTTCTTTGGTAATATTTAATAAGGCAGCCATTCCCTAGCCACAGTTAGCAATTGCTCAATTCTTTGGTTGACAGAGCTTGAGTCCTTCAACTAAGGTAGTAAATGCCTGATTAATAGTGGCACATACGCCCCCATCGTCTAGAGGCCTAGGACACCTCCCTTTCACGGAGGCGACGGGGATTCGAATTCCCCTGGGGGTATTGCTTAAACTCTTTCTGGTAGTGCATTTGCTGATTTGATGTAAATGCGTTTACTAGATATTTACTAAATTTTCGGGCAGTTTGGTTCGGCTAATTAGCTCATTGCTGTCGAGACAGCTCCTTTGTCTGGAGAGATCTCAGTAAAAGGGAATGATATGAAGCAGGCTTGTGCGGCTAAAGCCGTGCCTAAAATTCTGTGGTTACGGTTTTGCTTGTATGGAAACAATTGCCACCTCTGGGCCATTAAGTCTAGTTTTGTCGAGAAAATTAGCCACACGTAGCCAGAAGAATTAGAAATTTCCAGCAATAGAGGATGAGTTGACTTATAAGGAATTGGGGTTTAGGAATTGGTACAAGCTCACCAATTCATGAGTATGCAGCTCCATCCCAACCCCCAGAGTTCTCGGCAGCGTCGGGGAAAAGCTAGCCGCGATCTCATCCTCGCCTCTCTGCAACGTCAGCCCGACCAGAGCCGAGAACAACTGATTCAGTCAACCCACCTGACCTATGACCAGGTTCGGGATCAAACCCGCAATCTTTGTGTTGAGGGGCTGATTCTGGCTAGAGCGGGCGATCGCGGTGAAAGGCGTTATTCGTTGCCGACCCGATGCACCTCGGTTCAAATCTCAGCCCGACCCTTGCCATTTCAGAGATTTGGGGTTTAGTAATGCTTTCATTGCGTTCTGGTACAGAGACTGATGAAAGCACAAAGCTGGCAACACCTGACTTTAGGCGAGCTTTATCGAGCTGGGATTGCCAAGTTTCGGCAAGCCCGCCGCACTTTACAAAGCTATAGCCCGGTCAAGCTTGATCTGAGAGCGACTCGCAATCTTTGGAGCGTGGTTAGCCCCTTACTGATTTCCCCGATCCTTTATGTTCTGGAGGGCTTCAGGGAAAATCGACTTTTACCTGGGGTTGTAGAGAATGATCCCCACAGTCTCCCCTTGCTCAGTCCAACACTTCGCACCAGCCACAAACCTTGGTATCGGCGGACAGAACGGGTGAACCAGGTTCTGCTCCAGGCTTGGGCGTTGGGATTTCACACCTATAGCCAACTGATTGAGCAGGTGCGATACCGAACCGGCATCGGGTGCTCCAAACGGGCGATCGCCCGCTTTATCAAAGAACGCCGTAGCTGCAATGCCCCATCTTGAGAAACATACTCGCACCCTAAAAGATGGCACCCAAAGGGTCTACCGCTATGCCGTTGGCACTGATGGTTCACGGAAGACTTTGAGTAGCAGTACCGTTTCAACCGCCTGCTATAGAAGCGCAGAAAAACGTCGGATTGTAGCAGCCCTGCAAGCTAATTCCAGTTTATTGGTTGTCAGTGAGTCTGGTGGCGGTAAAACCACGTTGAGCGAGTTTGTAACTGAGGAACTTGAGCTGCTGGGATTCACCGTTGTCACCGTCAAACCCTCAACCGCCAAGCAAATGCTGGTGGCGATCTCCCTTCAATTGGGCGTAGATTCTGAGTCGTTGGAAGGCAAGCAGTTGACCGCAATGCAATTGATGCAAGCGATCGCAGATCGCCTCCAGGACAATCTGGCGTTTCTAATTTTCGACGATGCCCATCGGCTCCAGGTGCAGGTTCGCTGCTGGCTGGAGCGGCTGCATGAACTAGGTCAGCCGCTGCTGTTGCTGGCCACCCATCCGCCAGCGCGGGACATTTTTCTGAAATTGCCCCGGATTGAATTGGAACCCCTGAGCGATCGCACCATCCGGCAAATCATGAAAGAATCCGCCGCTGAACTGGAGTTGGAACTATCCACGGCTCAATTGGCACACCTGCAACAACGGGCAGGGGGAAATCCGATGCTGGCCGCGCGAGTGATTCGAGAAGAATATCTGGGTCTAGACAACCCCAGCCCGGATCATCGGCAATGGATTGATGGCACCCCGTTGCTGATTGCCGGGTTGATGACGTTCACCATTCTGCGCTTCATCGGGTTGGGGCTGAACAGCACCAGCCTCTATCTGTTTGGCGGCATTCTGGCAGTAGTCGTGGGCATTGTCCGGCTAATTCTTTATAGCCTGCCCCGCAAGTCCGGGAGGTTGGGTCAATGATGAACTCAACTCAGGCGGTTTTTAGTGTGGCGTTGACATCCCTGGCAATGGGGACGGCTGATCCGGTGCTGTTGGGCACAGCAGCGATCGCCTCCCAGTTCCCTGACCTGGACACTAGCAAAAGCTGGATCGGTCGCTTGCCCCCGTTGACGCTGATTTCCCGTTGGATTGAGAAGCGGTACTCCCATCGCACCTTAACCCACAGCTTTCTATTTTCCTTGGGTCTGGCAGGTTTGACCTTGCCAATCACCTTGCTCAATCAGTCGCTCTGGATTGCCCTGAATCTGGGCTATTTTCTGGGCTGGTATGCCGACAATTTCACCAAGCAGGGGGTTTGTGCGTTCTTCCCGCATTCGGGAAGATTGGTGACTCCGGGTAATCCTCGACTCCGGTTGAGTACAGGGAGTTCGGCTGAGTATTTTCTGCTGATGGTGCTGGTTTGTGGGGCGATCGCCATCATCAACCTGAATACTAGCGGCGGCATCCTGAAGGCATTCAACCAGACGCTAGGGCTTTCGAGCGGGGCGGTGGAGATTGTCGCTGCTGAGCAGAATCAGTACCTGCTGATTGCTCAAATTCGAGGTCGCAATACGCTGACGCAGCAAGCGGTTCAAGGGCAGTTTGAAGTGGTACAACCGCTGACTCAAACCGATTTGCTGGTGAAAGACAGTCAGGGCAAGCTCTATCGGGCTGGCGAAACTCAGGAATCTCAGATCTTGATCACTCAGGTACAGATTCAAAGGCAGGGCACAGTGAAACAGTCTGTTCAAGAAATTCGGCTAGAGGATGAGGCGATCGCAGATGCACTCTCACGCATTTCCCAGAGCAGCCGCATCTACATTTCGGGTCTGTTAACGGTGGAGGATGCTGAGGATCTGGTACCGCCGAATTACCCCGATCGCTTCAATTCCATCCGAGTGCAGCCGGGAAGCGGGATTGCCAGCGTTCATCTGGAAGCTGCCAGCCCTGCGGACGTGATTCGAGTTTTGGGGGATTATTCTGCCAGCGGCAGTTTGATTGTGAGGTCGATCCATGTTCAGTCGTAGAGAAAAGCCTTTGCCTGTTGCCGTTCTGAAGCCTGATCAAAGAGTTCAAGCGGAAGAGGCTGAAAGTCCTGGAATTATGCTGGGGCAAGATGTCTACTGGACTCCTGAGCGGTTGCCCAATGGTCATATCGTGGCGATTGGTGCCAGCGGGTCGGGGAAGACGCAGACGCTCAAAGCGATCGCCTACGAACTCCACCGAACTTATTCAGCAATGCAGTTGGTGATTATCGACTTCCACGGCGACCAGAACCTTCAGGGGGAAGTCTGCTACCCGCTGCACATGAGCAGTTCCTATGGCGTGAACCCGCTCTACATCAATTTAGACCCGGAAGGGGGCGGGCCGAATTTGCAGGCGATCGCCGTTGCCGCCACGCTCAAAAAAGCCTTACAGATGGGGCCAGTGCAGGAAGGTCTGCTGCTAGAGGTTCTAGGGGATTGCTACCAACATAAGGGGATTATCCAGAATAACGAAAGCACTTGGGCAAAAGAGCCACCCAACTTTGCTGATCTTCAGGCGGAGATTGAACAGCGGGTGAAGGAGGGGTGTAAAGACAGTGCAAAGTTGAAGCTAAAGCTCAATGCCACGTTTGCCTATGGGATTTTTAATCGCCCCGCTTTTCTGCTGGAGCATCGGTTGGTGCGGGTGGACTTGTGCAAGTTGCCACCAGAGTTGGGGGCGATCGCTGCCGAATCGTTAGCCAAATACCTGATGGATACTCATCGGCTGCTGGGGGAAGTCGAGGGCAAGATCCCCAGAACCTACTTGTTCATCGATGAGGCCAAGGAGATGGCCAAGTCTCCGGCACTGGATCGGATTATTGCCGATGGACGGAAGTACGGGCTGAATTTGGTACTGGCATCCCAGAGTGAGCGACACCTATCGGCAGATGTGTTGGGGAATGCAGCGACCAAGATTGTCTTGCCTGTGGATCAGGTGGAGGTGAAGAAGGTGGCGGCCAAGTTCCGGTTTGCAGAACAGAAGGTAGCGGCGTTGCTGCCGTTGACGGCGCTATGTCGATTTGGCAAGCACGCTGAGCAAGTGGAGATTTTGCCCTACTACCAGCGGATTGAGCAGTGGGAGGGACAGGAAAATGTTGAGTGAAAAAGGATTGTGGAGCATTGTCCTGTTCCTGTCCGGCTGTGCACACAGTCAGTCTCCCCAACTTTTTGCTCCACCGAGTCCACCATCAACTCCTGTTTCACCGAGTCTGTCTAAGGACAGGTCGGAGTCTAAAACCTTGAAGCTGAAACTGGCACTGGATACTCCGGCTGATCTGAAGGTTCGGCAGGGTGATACTGTCAGCAAAGGGCAGGTGCTCAGCGATCGCCCGTTGGTCAGATACCCTTTGGAGCAGCAGTACCGAGAACTGCGCTACCGGCTGGCAAGTTTAAACTCAGTTTCTGAGCAAGAGGGGATAGCCACAGCACAGGCAAAGGTTTACCAGGCACAACGACAGGTTGAACAGGCAAAACGGGCAATCGCTCAGTTCAAAGCCAGCTCTGCCTGGACGGACTATGCCCAGCAGAGGCTGAACCTGGAATCTGCAAAGCGATTGGAACTAGAGAATCAACTTCAGCAAGCTCAGGGGGAATGGGCGCTAGCCAGGGCAGAACTTCTGGATGCTAGAATCAACGGCCGTTCTGAAGGCAATCTTCTAGCTCGTCAAAAAGCCACTTTGCTTTCAGAGTTGCAGGAACTGGAAACCAAGTTCAAGGAGTTGGGAATCGTGCGATCGCCCTACAGGGGTATACTGCAACGGTTAAAATTCACCTCTGCCCAAGACGGAAAGCTGCTAGCCGAGGTTACGATTAAGCTGAAGTAGATTCTATGCATAACTCAGGTACGACAGGAAATGAAGGAATTTCTGAAGCAGTTGGGCTTTGATGGAGCCACAGGAGGATTGCAATGACTGTAGGATTGGCTAAACCAACTACCCCGGTGGTGCTAAGGGGGGTGAGCTGGGCCACCTACCAAGGGTTGGTTCATGATTTGGAGGCGGAACCAGGCAAGCGATTGACCTATAGTCGAGGAACTCTAGAAATTATGGTGCCATTACCTCCCCACGAACGGTATAAGAGCCGATTGGGTCGCATGGTGGAGGTGGTCACGGAGGAGACGAATACCGAGATTGCCAGCTTAGGATCGACGACTTGGAGCCGAGAGGATCTGCAAAAGGGGCTGGAAGCAGACGAATGTTTTTATATCCAAAACGAAGCCCAGATCCGAGGCAAAACTGAAATTGACCTGACGACTGACCCGCCCCCAGATTTGGTGATTGAAGTGGATATTACCAGCAGCTCCCTAGATCGGCTGGCCATCTATGCGGCGCTGGGGATACCAGAAGTGTGGCGTTACGATGGCAAAGACCTGACGATTTATCGCCTCTGGGCAGGAGATTACCGCCGCCAAGGTGCTTCCCAGGTGTTGCCCTTGTTGCAGCGTGATGACATTCTCCGGTTTATGCAGACCAGTCAGACCATGGGGGAAACCAGTTGGGTGAGGGAGTTTCGGCAGTGGGTAAAGCACAGGATGGGGGAATAAAGGCTTCTCCTAAACTGATTGCCAAGGAAAATGCTGTATCGCAGCCCTATGGACACCACAGAGCAGGAGCAATGACGATCAAAACAATCGAAGTGATGGCAACGATTAGCCCAACGGGGGAAATTGTTTGGTTAACTTCTGCACCAGGCAGCGCAGATCTCCCAGATTGTGGGACAGGGGATCCATTTGAAGCAACTTTTTTGGGGATGAGTGCATTAACTTTCTAACTTGGCCCGATTGAAGGGGGCAGAGCTAGAAAGGAGCTTCCAAGATGACATCTCTCAATTAACTGAGTCAGCAGAACAGTCGTTTCTGTGGGCAACAGACGTTCCCAGCCCTAGCTGTTTCTGCCGTATCGGCGCAATTAGTGAGCAGCGCTGATCACTTTAATTCAGGGGTTACTGCAATCACCCCATCTAAGCAAAAGTTTTCTAACACATACCTGCGAGGGAAAAACAATGGCAACTTATCGTGGCACCGATGCCTCTGAGAACATTATTGGTTCAAGCAGTACGGATTACATCTATGGTGAAGGTGGCAATGATACGCTCTGGGGAAGAGACGGAACTGATATTATCAGTGGCGGACTTGGTAATGATGCCCTCTCTGGCGAGGAAGGCAATGATAAGCTTTCAGGGGATCTAGGTAATGACACCCTCTATGGTGGCAATGGTGATGATACTCTCTATGGCGAATCTGGGGCAATAACACCAGAGCAGAATGGCAAAAACTACCTCTATGGTGGAGCAGGTAACGACCGAATTATCGGTGGTTTTGGCGTTGATTTTCTCGATGGCGGGATTGGTAATGACATGGCTCAGGGCTTTAGTGGCAACGATATCCTTTACGGTGGGGAGGGAAATGATAGCTTGGCCGGAAACGATGGTGATGACAAACTCTACGGTGGAGAGGGTTTTGACACGCTTGGTGGTGGAGATGGCAATGACCTAATCAGAGGTGAGAACGGCAACGACAGGCTAGGGGATTGGTGGGGCAATGATACTCTAATTGGAGGAGATGGTAACGATTATCTCAACGGTGGAGCAGAAAATGACTATTTAGACGGGGGGAATGGAGACGATACCCTCATTGGGTCTAGCGGTAATAATACTCTAGTTGGAGGTACAGGTAACGACAACCTTTCTGGTGATGTAGGGCATACGACTTTCATCTTTGACGCTGATACTCAAT
Organism: Aphanocapsa sp. GSE-SYN-MK-11-07L; assembly: GCA_019359715.1. Taxonomy (GTDB): domain Bacteria; phylum Cyanobacteriota; class Cyanobacteriia; order Thermosynechococcales; family Thermosynechococcaceae; genus JAHHGS01. The sequence continues at coordinate 18,931 of JAHHGS010000007.1, forward strand.
TAGGGAGTGATTTTGTTACCGCTGGGGGTACAGCAAGGTACTCCACGCTAGATTTCTCTAGCACTGGCACGAGAGCCATTAAAATCCAACTCAACAGTACAAAAGCCCAGCAAGTCACTTCCGATACACTCACTCTTACTCTAAGCAGCAACTACATCTCTAATGTGATTGGCGGTAGTCTTGGCGATACACTGACAGGAAACTTGGTTGCCAATCAATTAAATGGTGGAGTCGGGAACGACTATCTTGATGGTAAAGAAGGGCGTGATATTTTGATTGGCGGTGTGGGCAATGACAACCTAATCAGTGGAAGAGGAAGTGATACACTGACGGGTGGCGAAGGTCAGGATCGCTTCAACTATGGAACTCTAACAGATTCTTTCCTGGCGGAGGTTGATGTTATCACGGATTTCAATGCGAATTCAGGCAATGATGTATTTCTTGTGCCTGTCCTCCGCAGCGGTTTCTACAATGCGGGCAGTGTGAGTGCTCTTTCCGCCTCTGCGATCGCCGCAAAATTAACGGCAACAACATTTGCTGCCAATTTCGCTGCCCAGTTTAGCTTCGGGGCGAGAACCTTTGTGGCGATTAATGACAAAGTAGCTGGATTTAATTCTGGTAGTGATGCCATTATTGAAGTGACTGGATTTACTGGAACCCTTGGTCTGACAGATTTTGTGGTCTGACAGACTTTGAATCCATCAATCCGGTCTGATTTTTACAATAGACCTCCTGCATAAATCCTAGAAATCCCCCAACTTTGGGGGATTTTGACTTCAGAACCCCCCAAAGTTGGCGGGCAGGGGGGCTAGAGGTACTCTGCTTTTACAGAAGTGTCCTAAGTTAAGTTTTGGCAACCCAACCTCGATTCTAGCTGCCAGCGCCCTATAATAACGCCACCTGTTGTTGCTGGAGTCTGATCAATGCATCCCCGTCTAATCTGCTTAAGGCTGACGTTGATTGGTGTTCTGCTTTCCCTTGTCTTTCCTCTAGGACTAGCACCCCATCCTCTAGGAATTTCAGTCGCCCTGAGCCAGACCACAACCCCTCTAGACCGCAAAATAAAGGCAGAGCGTCTGCTCAAGGCGGCTTTAGTAGACTTTCGGCAGCAGCAGTTTTCAACCGCGCTAACAAAACTCCAGGCAGCAAGAATACTCTATCAACAACTTGATGACAAATTAGGAGAAGCCAAGGCACTGTCAGGAACTGGCATAGTCTACGATGCCTTAGGAGAGAAACAGAAAGCCCTCACCTATTACATTCAAGCCGTGCCGTTGCTTAAAGCGGTAGGTAATCGTAGGGGGGGGTGCGACCTCTATCTGATATATCAAGTAGCAACTGGAAAGCCATACTGGTTTAATTTGCTCCAAAACTGACTCCAACGATTAGGTGTCAAAACTAAAGCTCTTAAACTCAAAATTACACTGGC
>JAHHGS010000008.1 GCA_019359715.1 Aphanocapsa sp. GSE-SYN-MK-11-07L
CGTTCGGCGAAGCTCAGTCGAGCCGTTGCGGATGCGGTATTGCTGCTTCATGGGGCTTAGTTTGTCTTTGGCGATTCAAACTTACCATGACACATCCCTCCGCAACCCCTATTCATGCAACAACGCCCAACACTACAGGAATTTCTGCATTTATGAATCCAGAGGCATCACGAGTTACGATCGCATCAACCCCATGAACTACAGCACAAGCATACTGTACTGCATCTTCAAAATCTTCAAAATTCAACGCTAGAGCCTGCTCTAGTACTTTTAAATCGACTGCACAAATGTTTAGGTCGCTTAATACCTGGGTGATTGCATCTTGAGCCGCTACTCTTCCTGCTACCCTGCGGATAATGTAGTAGATATTGGTTATTGTTGTTGCTGCAATAAACCCCTCAATTTCTCCAACATCGATACGCTCAAACAATCTTGCTGCATTTTCCACAAATGGCTCTCGTTCTTGTAAAAAATCAAGAACAACATTGGTGTCAATCAGAACTCGCATTATTGATATTTCTCGGTCAGATAGGTTACATAATCCGCTTGGGCGTTACTCTCGGCTGTAGCTGTCGAAATCTTGGCAATGCCTCGTAAACGCGACAAATTTCCTCGTTTTGGCTTAGGGTTAGCTTCCCGTTTTAGAGAGTCTAAAAGAACCTGTACCAACTGCCAGCGATCGCTAGTGGGCAACTCTAATACCTGATTTTGTATTTCTTGTAATTTCATCAGTCCTTTCCCAGTAAATCTTGATCCATTATAAACTGCTGTTTCTATCACCTAAAAGCAGTGCTGGTTCAAGATCTCATGCCACCTAACATTGAGCGCCAACAGATAAGCTTCCGGCTACGTCTCAACCGAAGACTAAGCGGCATAACGGTGAAGTTGTGCGGCGGTAGACGACTCTGAACTCTGACCAATAAACTATGTTCCGTCCGCACCAACGCAGTGTTGGGCTGCGCTGCTACATCACGCTAACTGAGTAAGCCCGAACTGCTTCTCATCAAGAGCTAAATTTACCATAAAAAACGCCCTGCATTTACAAATTACTAGCTTCTTCTACCATGCTCATTCCTTTGCTACTACGGTATCGTACAGCCCATAATGGTTCAACTCTGGATGGCTTTCGATGCCCGTATAGCGGAGTGATGCATCTTCATATCGCCGGAATGCAAACACGGCCTGGTTCATGTGCTCGGTATTGAATACCTTGAGCTGCACGAGTAAATGGAAGTCCTTGACGGTCAGACCCGTGACGGTCAGGAACAAATCTGGCTCTAACTTGGTGATCACATCCTGTAGCGTGTTTTCCCGGAAATCGGTCAGGTACATAAACGCCGGGATTCGGGTGGCGAACTTGATCAGCTTCTCCTGGATTTGCTTACGCTTTGACTTGTACTCTTTTTCCTCGTCGCTAAGCTCTTTTTTCTCATTGGGTGTGAGATCTGTTGCCTTAGCCTTATTCTTGAGGCCTTTTACCTTATCGCTCTTGTTGATGATCGTGTCAATGATGTTGTCGCCCAGGGCACGCCAACCTTCAATGTGCTCCACGGCGGCTAGTGCTTCGGGGTTATTCAGAATACGGCGCAGGGTATCGTTGTCTACGTTCACCAGCAGGGCGCTCTCCCACTTGCGGGCCAACAATGTGGCTGAGGTTCCAGCCATCGCAATGTCGAGAATGCCGCCTGCGTCAATCTGGGTCATGTTGGCACCGTCGTAGGCCAGCACGGGCAGGAAAGATACGAGGTCTTTGACCGCATTTTCCGGGTTTGGCTCGTCGGGTGCAAGGCCGATGCCATACTCCGAGAGCTGTCGTAGGGCACGGGTGGGTGCAAAGTCGAACACGAAACAGATGGGCTTGAGGATCTCTTCTTCGTTTGGGTTGTCGCCGTTGGGGTTCTTGATTGACCACGGCGACTGCACCCGAAATGCGGACTGAAAGTAAGTCTCCGGTGATTTGAGGTTGCGTAGCATCAGAATGGATGACCATTGCGGCACCGTCACGCCTGTGGTGAGTTTGCCGCAAGATAGGTTAATGGTTTTGGTCTCGAAGCCGCTACCGATCGCCTGTCGCACGGGGGGCAATGCCTCTAGTCCAATACCTGCTGAGGTGCCAGCGGCAACGATCTCCCGATAGTCGTGCCAAAAGGTGTTTTGTCGCTCTTGTAGCAGGTTGGCCATGGCGTGGCAAGCAGCTACATTGGGCAAAAACCAGAAGGAATGCTGGAGGTAAGGCAGCAGACGCACATCGGAGTAAGGAAAGGGTGGCCGCGTGCCGGTCTTTAGATATTCGACGGACTGGGGGGCGTACCCGCCGCGAATGATGTCGAGCCACTTCTGCACGTCGCTTTTGTGTTTGAACTGGGCCGTGGAGCCTGTGCCAGATGCTTCAAAGAAGGCATTGAGATCAAACTCGTCGAACTCTCCGGCGCTGGCAATGGCAATCAATTCATCCGGCATCTGGTAGGTCAGCAGGCGCATCTGCAGTAGGGCCGCGTAGGGGTTCCGCTGGTCAGGATGGTTGGTTGCAAAGTCTTCCTTGGCCCGCTGTTCGTCGGTGTAAGTCCAGTTAAAGATCTGCTCTTCGATAAACTCGCCTGTAGACAGTGCCCGGAAAGGTGTTCCCGACAGGTAGAGGTAGGCTTTAGTAGTGATAGGAAGAAACTCGGTTTCTTGCTGGGATAGAACAGCGAGGTCTTCGTTCACCTCTTCAAGTCCTGCTGCGTATTCAAGTTTGACCTCTTTTTTGGAAACTGCTGCCTCCTCGCCCTCAAACAGCTCCTTCGCTGTCTCTCGCCACGCGCCAAAGTGGTACTCATCAAAGACCACCAGATCCCAGTTAATTGTGTGGATCCATTCGTTTTTGGGCTTTATGTTGCCTGCGTTGTCGCGACCGAGCAAATCCTGGAAGGAGCCGAAGTAGACGACAGGTTTTTGGCGATCGATCTGGGTGGGATCGCCACCAGAGGATTTGGACAAGTATTGCCACCCGTCAAAGTCTGCGTGAGATTCAAGGTCAGTTTGCCATGCATCTTCAACGGCGGGCTTGAAGGTGACGACCAGCACCCGCTTGGCACCGAGCTTTTTGGCGAGCTGGTAGGTCGTGAAGGTTTTGCCGAAGCGCATTTTGGCGTTCCACAAAAAGCGGGGGACGGCGTGTATGTTCTCTTTCCAAAGGTCATGAAAGTAGGCGTGGGTCTTGTTGACGGCTTCGGCCTGTTCCCGGCGCATGGGGAAGGTTTCGTGGTGGGTGCCAGTGAACCACTGGCCTGTGCGCAGTTCTGTGAGAACAGTCTGAACATCGGCAACGGTGCAGCGCATCCATTCGAGTTCGGTGTTCTCGAATCCCTTTTTTACCAGCGCGGCCCGCACTTCGTGATCGGTGAAGCTGCTGCCATCGGTGCGATCGGCTGGCTCATCCAGTTCGATACGGTAGTTTTTGATGGCGGCGGTTTTGAGCTGTTCGGCGATGCGCTGCTTTACGTTGCGGGTAGTTTGGCCTATCTTGAGAAGTCCTTGGTGCGCCGCGTCTTTAATGGAGTAGGCATAAACTCGCAGCCGCGCTTCTGGCTTTGGGGCAAGGATTTCTGCGATGGTCTTCGTCATGGGCGGATTTTGGGGTTGGGGGGAAAGGCAGCGTTACTCAATAGATTGCCAAGCCAACGCTGTAATAAACCGAGCCAGATGGGCAACATTCGTTGTCGCAACAATCACTTCTGTTGCCTCATTTTCGAGAAGACGGGCTTGAGCCGATAGAATGACATCCCCATCTAACGCTTTAGCATCTGCGGTCGGTTGTCCAGTTCTTCTCGCTTCTGCCCACAATTCAGCCGCTAGAAGCATGGTATCAGTTTGAATTGGAACGTAGTCGAGCGTTTGCTTCAAGTTGTCCAGCCGACGCAAACTTTTCAGCAATCCTGCTCGGAGGAGTTCACGGCGAACTTCGTAATCTGCGATTTCGGGAATGGCCACCCTTTCTCCACGTCGCAAGAGGGATTTTAGCCATAATTGACAATCTAGGGGAATACTGATGGCTTTTGGATTCGTGACCATTCCCAGTGGGCCAGAATCTAACAAAATCAGACGGCTCATGAAAATAAGGGGCGATCAGACAATCGATCTTCATCTAGAGCCGTCTTTAAAGAGTCCCAAGCTTGCTGATGTTCTGATGCATCTTCAGTGTCATCTAACCATGAATCTAGAAGATCGATCGCGGCTTGATTTTTTTTGGCTTGCTCTGCATCAATCACAGATGGAGCCGTAGATGGAATTTTTTGCCGGAACTGGCGTAGAGCATCTAGCAGATCCGTCCAATATTCTCTGGGCGTTGCTTCGATTTCCTGAAGCAGCGATTCCAAAGAGGTTAGAGATGAGCTAGAATGGTTTGCCATATCTGCAAAGCTTCTGTAAACATAACACCACGATAGCACCACACTCAGGGGCAGCAATAGCCTAGGCATAAATCCGCAGCCGCGCTTCGGGTTTAGGGGCAAGGATTTCTTCGAGGGTCTTAGTCATCCTCAGAGGCTCCGCTAAGATCCATCGGGCGGACAAACGCCTCAATAAAGGCGATCTCGCTGGCTGAGATGCCATATTTTGCGTAAAGATCCTCGTCTGTCCATGGTCTTGTCCAATCCTGCATTGGCACGAAAGTGTAAACCTTGCGTGTGATGTGTTGGGAGGGTTTGTGCAGAAGAATGAGGAGTCGAGTCAGCCGACAGGAGAGATAAGAAAAAGCACTTTCCGCCTCGGTCTTAGAGTCGAATGAACCAACGCAAAGATAAGTTTCTGAAGAGATGCTACCCGGTTCGCCGATAAATGGCGTGCTGATGATTCTGTGCGGGTAGGTGTCTTTGTTGCCTGTTCCTGGGGCCGCATAGCCCATGAAAATCTTCCACTTGTTGATGAGGTTAACACCCGTCGATATTTCGCTTCTGGAAATGTATCCCGTACCTCCGTTCTGATAAACCAAAACGTCACCATCACCCTTGGCAATCTTGCCTTTGAACGTTGTGTCTAATCCAAACGGTTTTCTAGAGCTAACCAATTGGTCGAAACGCTTGCTTTCAGGCAGCGACAGTAAGTCAGCATTTCCGATCTCAACTGCCATGACTTTCTTAAGAATTGACAGCCCCTCATTGAATCGGATGAACACATCTGCACCCTCTTCGAGGAGTGGGCGGGTGGCTGTAGAGACAGGCCAGTCCTTGAAATGGGTGGCGACGCGGCACAGGCAAGGATTGTCCCGATCCCAAAGAAAATAGCAAACGCCACCCTTGAGTCCCACGCCCGGAAAGACATCCGAAGCGCTGAGAAAGTCATCGATTGAGCGCAGGCGATCATCCGAGAGCATCGACTCTCTAAATTCATCCAACCCCTTGCCACCCGCAAACCAACGCGCAGGAATAATCATTGCCAAATAGCGTGGTTCCAACGCCTTAGCTTGTTCTACACAGTTCTGATAGATGGGCGCTGCACTCGTTCCAAAGCCGCCATCGCTGAGTTGATACGGTGGATTGCCAATGATCACATCAAACTGCATATTACCTCCAAGTATCTCAGCAACCCAAGCCTTTACATCATCAGCATGAATGAACGCATAGGCATAGGTTTCCAGTCCTTCACCCCGGTCAAGGATCTCCTGACTCGACCCACAATACACACACTTTCCATTTTTCCATGTATGCTCCGTGCGCTCAAACCAGATATTCCCCTCATCTCTAACAAACCCCTTGGCGATCGAATGCTCCCCATTAGCGTGCTTGCTGCAATACACACTCCGCCGCGCCAGCAAACTGGTGAGCTGAGTAATGCCAATGCCAAACACCTGCTTCGTGACAATGTGATTCACCCGCTCCTGAAGGTCTGGAATCTCCACCCTTAGCCCCTCCGTCAGTCGGCTGGTAATCTCCCGCAAAAACACCCCCGACTTCGTGCAAGGATCTAAAAACCGCACCGTCTTGTCTGCCCACAGGTTAGCACCGCCATGATTCGCTGCCCAAGCCTGTGCCACCGTATCCAGCATCCGGTTCGCAAACTCCGGCGGCGTAAATACCTCATCATTTGAAAGATTGGCAATGCAGGTCAGCACATCCGGGTTCCGCCCCCGCAGCGCAAAACCAACCTGAGTATTCATGACGTTTCTCCCCCTTCTGATTGCGGCCAATCGAGAATGTGCCGCCGCTCCAATTCAGCCTGAAGCTTTTCCTCGTAATAGTCGCGGGCCTGTGGCTCTTCAACCCGCATAATCAACCACCAGTGAGTCCAACTCAATTCGCTACGCAGCGCGTAGTGTTTTCCCGCGTGGGCATCCACCATAATAATATTGGCGGCGACATAGGCTTTCCCTCGCGCCTCTTGCAAAATGACGCGGACATCATTGAGCAGACTGGACGACAACAACGAGGACTCGGTCACAGGCTTATCCCTTTTGCATTGCTATCGATCGGCTTAGCAGCGGCCAGATCGCTCACCGTCATCGGCGGGTAGATCTTCATCGGCATGAAGATCTCATGCTTACCTAGATGGGCAAAGAGCGAATCCTCCGCGCTAAAGGTCGATGAAAGGGTGAGACTATCAAAGCGAAAGTCACGCCGCTGAAATCGGCCCTTACCCAAGTAGCCCCACTCCGCAAAAGTAATTGCTTGATCTTCTTGAATCCGCATCGTCAGAGCATCGCCATGTATCAAGTTCTGCGATAGCACATAGGATGCCGCCCGGTAGCAATCGTCCGCCTCATCCAGATTCAGGTACTCAGCAAAGATCTCCAGCACATTGGCGCGACACTCAGCAATGTTATCCGCCAGCAGCTCGATACCATAAATGCACATCAGCCCCAGCAGTGCATAGTGCCGCCGCTCAAAATCAGACTTGCCATACTTAAGTTCTACGGCAGCAAGCTTGCGCTGCACGATCTTTACCAAGAAATTGCCACTTCCACAGGCTGGCTCCAAAAAGCGGGAGTCAATGCGCTCCGTTTCGTCTTTTACCAGGTCGAGCATCGCTTCAACCATCCATGCTGGGGTAAAGACCTCTCCATGGTCGGCGACACGTTGTTTTGACTTGATATCGTTCATGGGCTAATCAATTAACTTCGGGCGATGTTTCCCTATGATAGTAGCAGCCCAACATGAGGTTCACTGAAATAGGGATCTCGATTTAACCCACCGGTTCCGACTACTCTATCTTGCACTGACGCTGTAAGTAGCACTTCATCCAACTTATCAAAGTAATTCAGATTACTACAGTGCTCGTAAATCAGCCGTTCAACAAACCGAAATCACTGGGAAAAGCTTTTCTCAACGAGATGATTAATTGATCCTGTCCGAATTTCTGAAATACGATCGATGTCGATCCGTTTCATCCCCCTTGAGAAAAGATTACTTGCTCTAGCTTAACCTTGAACCCCAGTGAGTAAACCTGAGGGATAGTCACCACCAAAGATTTAAGCAGCCCAACTACTACTTAGACGGAATATTTCCATATAATCACCCCAACAGGGGACTTAGGCGGATACCCATCCACCTAAATCGCCGAATCAATGTGTTAGGTGGATTACTGTCCGTCTAAACAACCCATTTGGGCTGTTAGATGGATACTATCCGCCTCAACGCCCAATAAAGCGATTTAGATAGAAAATTGTCCGCCTATCTGCCCGACTTGGGTGTTTAGATGGATTCTAGTCCTGATAATATCTCTTTTCAGAGGTTTAGACGGATTAGGGTTTGTGGATGATCGAAGCTGACTCAGAATTATTCCCAACGCCAATTATTTCAGTTGAGCTGGTGGCTATCTGATTGACTGTCCCCACGCAGTTGAAAACAGTTGTACGCTTTGAGTAGGGGCAAACCCAACGCAAACTTAGACTGAAAACACTATGGCTAGAGACCTGCGCGGATTTATCAAACAGCTTGAGCAGCGGGGGCAACTGCGCCGCATTCCTGCATTGGTTGACCCGGATTTAGAAATGGCTGAGATTGCCAACCGAATGCTGCAACAGGGTGGGCCAGGACTGTTGTTTGAGAATGTGAAAGGATCGCCCTATCCGGTAGCAATTAACCTAATGGGCACCGTCAAGCGGATTTGCTGGGCGATGAACATGGAAAAGCCAGAGGAGCTAGAAACGCTGGGGCAAAAGCTGAGCCTGCTCCAGCAGCCCAAACCGCCGAAGAAAATCTCGCAGGCGATCGCCTTTGGGCAAGTCTTGTTTGATGTGTTGAAAGCAAAGCCTGGTCGAGATTTCTTCCCGGCTTGCCAGCAGGTGGTGCTGGAGCAAGCAGCGGTTGATTTGAATCAAATTCCCATGATTCGTCCCTACGTTGGGGATGCAGGCAAAATCATCACTCTGGGGCTAGTAATTACCAAAGACTGTGAAACGGGCACTGCCAACGTAGGAGTTTATCGGCTGCAACTCCAGTCGAAGAATACAATGACTGTTCACTGGCTGTCAGTCCGGGGTGGGGCGAGGCACCTCCGCAAAGCGGCCGAGCAAGGCAAAAAGCTAGAAGTGGCGATCGCCCTTGGCGTTGACCCGCTGATTATTATGGCGGCAGCCACCCCGATTCCAGTTGACCTTTCAGAATGGCTATTTGCCGGACTGTATGGTGGTACTGGTGTGCCGTTAGCCAAATGCAAAACCGTAGATTTAGAAGTTCCGGCTGACTCAGAGTTTGTTCTAGAGGGGACGATTACTCCCGGTGAAGTATTGCCAGATGGCCCCTTCGGCGACCACATGGGCTACTATGGCGGCGTAGAAGATTCACCGCTGATTCGCTTCCATTGCCTGACTCACCGCAAAGACCCGATTTATCTGACCACATTTAGCGGCCGCCCCCCCAAAGAAGAGGCGATGATGGCGATCGCCCTCAACCGAATCTACACACCGATTCTGCGCCAAACCGTGTCTGAAATTGTTGATTTCTTCTTACCGATGGAAGCGCTCAGCTACAAAGCGGCCATTATTTCAATTGACAAAGCCTATCCTGGGCAGGCCCGCCGAGCCGCCCTCGCCTTTTGGAGCGCCCTGCCGCAATTTACCTACACTAAGTTTGTGATTGTCGTGGATAAATCGATCAACATTCGTGACCCTCGCCAAGTCGTGTGGGCAATCACCTCCAAGGTTGATCCGGTGCGAGACGTGTTTATTTTGCCGGAAACCCCCTTTGATACCCTTGACTTTGCCAGTGAAAAAGTGGGGCTGGGCGGACGGATGGGGATTGATGCCACAACCAAAATCCCCCCCGAAACCAACCACCCTTGGGGTGAAGCCTTAGAGTCTGACTTCGATACCGCCGCCATGGTCGATCGCCGTTGGGCAGAATACGGTCTGGCAGACTTAACTTTAGGTGCAGTAGACCCAAATCTATTTGGCTACGATGTCAGATAGCGATACTTGCCGCAGATAAATCGCTGAACAGAGAGATTGCTTCTTGTTGTCCGGTTCCAGCACCGTGGTACGTAAAATTTGAGGCTGATAGATACCGTAGATTATCCAGCTAAAGATAATGGCGGACAGCAGGGCAGAAAGTCCCCAAACCTGCCGCCAGATCACATCAGACTTGGTTGGAGAGGCTTGCATGGATATAGGTATTGATACGGTACAACCAGAAATGGAACGGATTGACCAAGAGCCTGAGAGAGAACTCAAGCTCAACAGTTCACACAAATGAGTTGTATCACATAGCAACCCTTGTGCATAATCCAGCTTGCTATACCTTGAGCACCCAAGCACTACGATTATCCGCATTTACAAAGGCAGAGGGGACAATTTCGAGGCCTACACCTAAGCCTTTAAAGGTGGCTCGAATCGCAGCCGCATGAGACGCTTCGGTGGAGCCAATGCTAGCGGCTGCCGAAATCAAGGCTGGGGTCTTGATCTGGGCTACTTCTGTCGTGTAGGCGATCGCGGCATCTGTCTCCAGCGCCAACGCCAATTTGGCAATATTTACATCTGAGTCCAGATTGCCTTCACCATTTTTAATATAGGACGAGACATCGTAGCTATTCTGGGCGGCTACAGGCGTGCCACCTAGTTGCTTGACGGCTGTTGCCAGGGCATCCCGGTGTTTCTTATGGTCATTTTGGTTCCGCAGTGCCAGGGCTAACACTGCCTTGCCGACATCGGTGCTGGTCAGCTTGCCTGCCGCTGCGCCATAGGCCCATATGGCCTGATGCTCGTAGAACAAGGCATTATTCAACAGGTCAACATCACCACCCGCTCCCATTGTCATTTTGGGCGTCGCAAGCACCCGCTCGGCAACGGTTGGAAAAACCAAAACCCCAGCTGCTCTAGCCGCTGCTGCCGTCAACAGTATTTTGCGCCGAGAAACCGCTTTAGGATTGCCAGCCTTTCTGAACGAATTCCTATCCATTGTTTGTCGTGTTTCCTCAAAAGAGTGCGTAAATGAGCCAACTAAAGCTGTATACGTCACCGCGATCGAGTTGGATCTGTCGGATTCCAAAGCTGTTTGAAGATGCTGCTTGGCGATCAACTGTCTAAGAATTTCAGTTTTTAGGAAAAGATCAATGACGATCACCTATTTAAGTGTAAGTGACTATCTCACCTAGGCAGCTACTGGGCAAGTAGTGGTCCTAGGCGCGCCAAAACTTCATCAACCACTGGGGATGGAGCTTTCTCAATCAAAACTGCCCCCCTAGTTGTGCAGTCAATCGATGTTACCTGATCGACTAAAATAACACCTGTTGTCTGCATCATTGACGGCAACTCAACCTCGAATGGCCATCCCTTCTTCCGATTGGTAATCGGGCAGACTAAGATTAGCTTTGAAATGCGATTGTAATCAATTGGCGAAATCACCATTGCAGGACGATACCCTGCTTGTTCACTGCCAGCTTGCGGATTAAAGTGGAGTTTGAGAATATCGCCTCGTTCCGTGGCAAAGTCAAACTCTTTTGCCAATACTGCACAGTATTTATTGAGGTCGTAACCCGTGACTTTCTCATTGTCCATCCAGTACCGTAAGCACTTGTTGCGGACAAACTGAGTCGTACGCATTGCCTCGTTAATTGCGTCGTATTGTTGAGTTTTACCTTTGACCTTAAACTCTAGAATCAGCATTCATCTCTTTCCTCCTATATCTATGTTAGCATAGCTATATAGTCAATGTATAGACGCTTGTGAAGAAGGTGCTAAACATTCGGGTTGAGGAATCTAGGCTTCAGAAGCTTAGAGACGTTGCTAAAGAACGAAAGAAGACTATGACTCAGTTAGTCGAGGATTGGATTGATCGGCTTCCCAACCCGAAAGATGACTCTGTGGCTTGACAGCCACGCGGGAACCCTAACTACATCGTTCGACTGAGCGGTCACGCCGAAGTCCCACGGGTGAACCACATGGGTTTTGTGGGTTCCCGAACCCTCCCACTTCTATAAATTGACGGCGAAAATGATCACAACATGAGCTTGACCATGATCAAAGCTAACGGGCATTGTTTCAATCCGCATGTATCCCTTGTAATAGTAGCCCTTCGCTGGATCTGCGATCGCTTGCAGATACTCATCCCAAGGCACCGCCACCCAAGTCTCTGTCAGCGGCTTAGTTTGTAAATTACTCATGGGTTGACCTACTCTACTAAAGCATTGGACGAAGAGACTGTAATCAAAATTATGCTGCGGTTAGTTCCAGTCTACTCATGACAATGGAGCTGGATGGGGAATTAGGGAACAGTAGGGGCGGCTATAGCAGAGGGGAGATTCGAGGCTGTGCTGCTCTAAAAAAGCAGTATCACTCAAGATGTTGGTGGTTGACCCGTCAGCCACCACTTGACCTTGACTGAGAACAATCGTCCGATCGCACAGTTCCAGGGCCAAATCCAAGTCATGGGTGGCAATCAGTTGGGTTTGGGGTAAGGTTTGCAGAAGTTCAATTAATAAACGGCGCGATCGCGGGTCGAGTTGGGCGGAGGGTTCGTCAAACACTAAGACTTGAGGTGACATCGCCAGTACACCGGCGATCGCGACTCGCTTTTTCTCCCCGCCAGAGAGATTTTGGACATTGCGCGGCCCAAAGGTGTCGGGGTCTAGCCCAACGCCAATCAGAGATTGCTTGACTCGCTGCCAGAGTAAATCGCCCGCCACACCTTGATTGACTAGGCCGAAGGCAACATCTTCAGCCACAGTTGGCATAAATAACTGATCGTCAGGATTCTGAAACACCAATCCGACAAAATTACGCACAACCTTGAGAAATTTAGACTCAACTGGATATTCTCCCACCATCAGTTGCCCCGACTGCGGCATCAGAATTCCGTTTAGATGTTGGAGCAAGGTTGATTTACCAGAGCCGTTTGCCCCCACCAAGGCGACTCGCTCCGTAGCCCGGATCGACAGGTTAACTTGCTGCAAGGCAATCGTGCCGTCGGGATAGCTGTAGCTGAGGTTTTCAATCGTAATCGGGTTGTGGTGCATGGATCGGTAAACGATGAATCTAGGGCAACAAATAGATTGCTTGCCCCAGCAGAGCTAATGTAACGGTTACAGTCAAGGCCCAACCATCCCTGGCAAATAAAGGCGGCGATTGACCGACAGTTGGTAGCCCCTGATAGCCCCGCGCCAGCATTGCCCGATAGATCCGATCGCCGCGATCGTAGGTGCGAATAAACAAGGAGCCAATCATATTCCCGACTACCAGCCGATGCCGATTGGGATTGCCGATCAGATTGCGGGCAGCAGCGGCCCGGCTCATAGAAATGAATTCATCCTGCAATACGTGCAGGTAGCGATACATCGAAGCTAAAATTGCCACCAGCAGCGGTGGACTTCGCAGGGCGACCAAGCCCTGAAATAGCTGGCTGACAGGAGTGGTCAAGGTTAACAGATTTAAAGCCAGCAGGGCCAAGCCAGTTTTACAGGTAACGCTGCCCAAAGCCGTTAAGCCAACCGTGGTCACCCGCAACCAGCCCCACTGCCACAGCACTTGCCCCCCATCCCGAAACAAAGTGCCAAGCAGGACAACGCTAATAAAGGCAGATTCAACCGCTAAGCGTTGGAGCAATTTGCTGAGCGAAACACGGGTGAGCAGAATGAGGGCCGCGATCGCTAGCCCATAAACTCCCCAGGTTTGCCAGTGCCCGTTCGGGGTAGATACGATCGCCAACACCAGCAAAAAAACGCAGCCAATCCGGGTTTGGGGAGCAAGCCGATGCCAGAGCGTAAGCTGAGGCCTAACTGAGCCAGACTGCATCTACTCTATCTACTCTGAAGATTGATCGGATGATTGTTGGGCGGCCCGACCGACCGCTAGTTTGCCAATGCCCCAGGCTAGACCAAACGTGCCCAGTGTACCGAGTAGACCTGCCAAAGGCGTGGCGATCGCTTCTGGAACCCCTCGCAGCGCGTACTCATCAAACACAGCGTAAAACGGGAGTTGATGAGCGGGGTTAGCTTCGGCTTCTTTGTCGGAGAACTTTAAGTCTTCTGACACTCGGTCCAGGCCATCCGGCGACTTACTCGCAAACGGAGACAGAAAAACCCCAATCAGCAGCGCCACGCTTAGTCCACCAAAAACAAAAGCACGATTTCGGGTTTGATTCGGAGCCATAGTAAAAACCTAACGATAGAGAGCAGGAGCAGACAGACGGGTCTTCCGAGGCGAGTCGTAGAACAAATCAGGACGAGTCCGCCAAATAAAGCTAACTGTGGCGACAGAAATCAACGCTTCGCCAATTCCAATGAGCAGATGCCAAGAAACCATTGCCCACAGGGCGACGCTCAAAGAAACAGTGCCAGACAGAGCTAACTGAAAAGCGCAGACAATTGCCGCGACAACCACACTTGTCCAAGCGGCAACCCCCACCCCGATCGCCATCCCCCGCCAGTTATCTCGACCCAAGGCAAACCGAATCGTCCGATAGAGGTAATAGCCGCCGAAAGTGCCAATTAAACCCATGTTGAAAATATTGGCGCCCATCGCGGTTAAGCCACCATCCTGGAAGACCACGCCTTGGACAATAAATACTGCCACCATCACTAACGAGCCAGCCCACGGGCCTAGCAGCGCTCCGGCTAGCGTACCGCCTAACAGGTGCCCAGAGGTGCCACCGGGAATCGGAAAGTTAATCATTTGAGCGGCAAAAATAAAGGCAGCACAAACGCCCATCAGTGGCACCGTTCGCTCTTGATAGGCTGACTGGACTTGCTTGAGGCAAACTGCAATCAGGGCGATCGCAATTAGCCAAGTTACCCCTGTAACCGGCGGGCTTAAAAAGCCATCTGGAATGTGCAAGGCGAGGGGCATCGAGAAAAGTCCACCTAACCAAGACAGTGCTAATCCATGCGTAACCATAGGCAGTAACCGTTACTGAATGCTTAAAAAAGGCTCTAATCTGGCTTTAAACTTCGCCAACCGAGAAAACCTGACTTTATTACAGCGGATTTTTTCCGAAAAATGGAATGCCCCACCCTGGCATTTAGGCAAAGCTACAGATTTTCTTTAAGAGTGCGATCGCAAAAGACCAATCATTGTGGGGATGACAACGAGAAGACTGATCCTCGCTAGGGCTTGTCGATTTGTCAATGCAGGAAAGAAAATAGGAGAACTCAAGGCTTTAGCAGCTAAGAAACGATTTTGTGACTTGCTCAGTCCTGTATACAGCAGACGCAGAAAATTTTTCGGAAGTATTTGGTCAACGGAGATGAGATTTCATTTTGTCAAGATCTTCTTGTTGGTGTTTGGATTACTCGTCGTCTGGTCTTTTGCGGGTGAGCAGATGGCAGAGCTAAGGCGATCGCAAGCGGCGGCGGTAGAAGCGATTAGGTCAACTGCTGTCACAGTCGCCCCCAACTCTAGCCCAACCGAAATTGCCAAAGCGAGCAATCAAGGCGTTGATTTGACGCGCATTCCAATTGGCGATGGGCGCATTTCGACTGCTCCGCAAGTAGGCTACGTTTGGTCGTGCCGCACTCGCTTCCGCACCAGCGCCGGCCCCTATGCCAATAGTGGCGCTTGGGTTCAGGCTGACGGCACTTATAACCTGAGAACTAAACCAACCGTCAAGGGATCGGTCACTTGGCCCAGTCAGTTTGAAATTGCCCTCAGTGATGGGGTGCGATCGATTATTGGCAACCGTCTGCCCAAGCACCCAACCGGTCAGTTTCCGATCGCGCGCAATGATCCTGCCTACGCCTTCGATACAAATCCGAATTCAATCACCAGCGAAGACTATCAGGTGGATTTGCCCGCCATGCCGGAAGTTGCAGATACGGCTGCCTGCGTGCCCATGGGCAGAATTGGCGTTCTCCGCACAGGCGGATACATTTTCAACGCCCTAGATGTCTGGGGCAAGGACGCGGTTGCCTACGAAATTCAGGATAGCTGTCAGGGGCATCCAGAACGGCACGGTGCCTATCACTACCACAATCTGACCACCTGTCTAGAAGATAAAATTGAAGGCTCGGCTCAAGTCACAGGTCACTCTGCCTTAGTCGGCTATGCTTTTGACGGGTTTGGCATCTATGGACATCGGGGTGAAGGGGGGAAAGTCCTCACCAATGCTGACCTGGATGCCTGCCACGGGCACACCCATGACATTACCTGGGATGGTAAAAAAGTCAACCTGTATCACTACCATGCCACTTGGGAGTACCCCTACACGATCGGCTGCTATCGAGGAACGCCGGTTGTGCGTTCAAACAATCCGCAAGGGCCGCCTAATCGGCAGGGGCCACCAGACTTTCAGGGGCCGCCACCCCCTCAAATGCCGCCCCCTGGTGGCGGCGAAGGTCTATTTTTCTGAAGCTGCTGATTTTGCTCGGCAGTTAAAATTCCAGTCACTTTCTGGCGCTCTGCCTCCATCAATTTCTTAGCTTCAGCCAGCTTATCAGCGGGTAAGTTGAGCACGCGCAGGGCTTCCGGCGGCGGTTGACCCTGTTTCATCGTATTCTCGAACTGAGTCTTTTGCTCGGTCGTCAGAATTTTTGCCATCCCGGCTAGCATTTCAGCATGGCTTTTCTGAAGCTGGGTTTGCTGTTCAGCGGTGAGGGTGATGCCATCAAAGCCAGGCATGCCTCCCTTCGGTGGTGCGCCACCAGGGGGGGCCATACCGGGGGGTGGAGACTCAATGATCACTTGGGGAGATTGCCCAGAACAAGCAACCAGCCCGATGGCGATCGCAACTCCGAGCGCGGGCTGGACAAGAGTGATCAAGCTGGCTTGTTTCAATTTCATAACAACTCCTAAATTTTCGAGCAAGATTATACCGAGAAAGCCGCTAGAGCAGATTCTGGTCTAACTTTGACAGCCTGATCGCAAGACGTTCGGTGAGGAAAAAAGTTTTTTAACTCAGAATTGGGCTTACCGAGACTGCTGCCAGATCTGAAGTTAATGCGAATGCTGTATTGGCCTTTGCGATCGCCCCTCCAGTAAAATCTCACGGCAAAATAGGAGTATGAATGTTAGTAGAGGTTGTTGTCATGCCAAGCGAGATTAGCTAGTGAAAAAGCGGGTGACGTTGACCTTTCCGAAGCGGACGATTCATACGCCGGTGACGTATCGGCTGGCGAAGGATTTTAATGTGGCAGCAAATATTATTCGGGCCCAGGTAGCTCCGAATCAGGTGGGCAAAATTGTGTTAGAGCTGTCAGGGGATATCGATCAGCTAGAGTCGGCGATCGACTGGATGCGATCGCAGGAAATTGACGTTTCCCTAGCTAGCCGGGAAATTTTGATTGACGAAGAAAGCTGCGTTCACTGTGGGCTATGCACTGGCGTTTGCCCGACCGAAGCCCTCACCCTTGACCCCAAAACTTGGCAGCTCAACTTTACGCGATCGCGCTGTATTGTCTGTGAGCAGTGCGTCCCCACCTGCCCAGTCGAAGCAATTTCGACCAATTTTTAGATCAAGACAGCCATCCCTTCTGCCCTCTGCCTTTTCACTTCTGCCTTCCTCCTACGGCACCACCAACCGCAGTTCGCCGTTAATTTTTTGCTCAGGAATCCCTAAACTCTGGGACAGGACTTTCGGTGTAACTCGACTGGCAGCTTGGGCTAATTCAAAGGTTTGAACATTCTCAGACGGCCAGGCAAACATCATAGCCACCGGGGTATTGCCATTATTTTCAAACCAGTGCAGCCAACCCTCTGGCACAAAGGAAACCAGCCCTGGTTCTAGTTGCCCTTCATACTTGTTGCCGTTTTTATCCACCAAAAAAGTTTTAGCTTTTCCGTTTAAGCAAATTTGCAGCTCCCAACTGTTATGCCAATGGGGCGTGCGGGAAGCACCGGGTTGCACATCAACTCTGGCCACGGTCGTATCCTGCAAGAGCGGAAAGTTTTCTGCTTTGCCAAACCGAACTATTCCATTGCCAGACTGGATGCCCGCGATCGCCAGCGGATTCCAAACCGCGTTTAAGTCTTTGGGGACAGGACTTGGATTGACGATAGGCGTTTGGGCAAGAACAGCTTGAGCTTGAACAGGTTGTTGAACTTGAAAGCTGGAAAATATAAATCCTCCAACCATAAAGCTCAGAACACAGGCTAAGCAAATAACAATTCTCTTCATTATTTTTTCCTTATAACCAACTCTAGGTTGTAACAGCGCACCTAACTTTTGTACGGACAGCAGACCCAAGTTGATTTATTTTTGGGCTGTAGGATTTAGGTCACGCTGTTGAGTGGCGTGGGCAAGCCCTCAATCAAACAGAAATTTCTAGATGTCTGCCTGCGGTAACAGAACAGTAAACGTGGTGCCTTGCTGGAGGGCGCTTTCGACGCGAATCTGTCCTTGGTGGGTTTGCACGATCGCCTGAGCGATCGCCAGTCCTAGACCAGTTCCGGTATTCGCTGTATCCGTTAGCGCAGACTTACTGCGGGCGGGGTCAACTCGGTAAAAGCGCTCAAATAAATGGGGCAGGGCATCGGCAGGCATCCCGCAGCCGTTGTCTTTGACCTCAACTTGCAGATGGGGCGCGTTGTGGTAGGTGCAGCCTTGTAGGGCAACTTCGACTTGTCCCCCTGATGAGGTGTATTGCAGGCTATTGCTGACCAAGTTAGTAAACAGACGGAGAAGCTGATTGTAGTCACCGATTAAGGTAAACGGGTCGGGGTGCTGAGGGGCGGGGGGGTCAACAATTTCTAGCTTCAGGGTAATTTGCTGGGCACGGGCGATCGCCGCTTGGTCTTGCAAAACTTCCATCAACAGGGCATCCAGCGGGCAAGCTTGGAACTGTGGTTGCACCATGCCGCTGTCGCGGCGGGTTAGAAATAGTAGGTCATCCACAAGACGACCCAAACGACGAGTCAGCCGCTCCACGACTTCTAGCTGCTGGCGCTGCTGTTGAGGATTGACTTGAGGATCACTCAGAGCGACTTGGACGTTAGTTTGAATTAAGGCGATCGGGTTACGCAACTCGTGGGAAGCATCGGCGGTAAACTGCTTCAAGTACTGGTAGGACTGCTGAATTGGCTCCATGGCCAAGCCCGATAGCCACCAACCGCTGCCCGCCACCAGCCCAACCATCAAGCTGGTGCCCAGCGCTAAATCAAAGATTAGCTGCTGAGTTGGCTTACTGACCTCAAACCAGGGATGACTGACCCGCAAATAGCCAACGACTTGACCGGCCACGTCCATCCGCTTGGTGACTTGGCGCAGCCAATGATCAGGATCAGACTGGACTGTTTCTCCCTGCTGGCTAAAATGCAGCGGCAGGTCTAACGGGATGGATAGAGTTGACCAAATCAGTTCTCCAGTCGGGCTAAACCACTCGAGGTCAATCCGATCGTCCTCGACGACTTCTGTAGCCGCAGCATTGCTGTGAAAACTGGCTTCTGGATTCACCCAGTAGGTGGTGCTGCCTGAACTGGGCGGCTCTAGCACCAGCGATCGCTGTACCACTTCCACCACATGGTTAAGGGTATCGTCTACCCGCTCAATTAAGGTGCTGCGAACATAGACAAAAACCCCAATCGCAAACAGCAGCAGCAGCACGGCTGTGACTGCCGTATACCAAAGCGCCAGCCGCTGCCGCGTGGCCTGAAACATACCGGATGGGACAGACATCAAAAAACCTGAATGTTTATTTTTATTGTGGCTAATCGGTTGTCCTCCAGCGGCCAGTATTACAGTTGATTTTGCATCCGTAAACTTCTTTTCTGAAGCGTGATATGTTTACTCCATCGGTTCTGTCGGAGACCAGCCGCCAGAGGTAACGGGGAAAGTTTGGTGTAAGTCCAACGCTGTCCCGCAACTGTAATGAGATTTTAAATCTCTGAGTCAGAATGCCCGCCGATGCTTCAGTTATTTTTTGATCTGCGAGGTACAGGTTAATGCAAAAGTTTAAAGCTTCTAGATTCGTTCGTTTTCGGCAAGCCGTGCAGTCAGTCGGCTTGTTGGTAGCCCTACTTTTAATTGCAACCCCTGCTTGGGCCCACCATGCAATGGGGGGAAAAATGCCCGCTAATTTTTTCGAGGGCTTTTTATCTGGCGTTGCTCACCCGTTGATTGGACTTGATCACTTTGCATTCATCGTCGCAGTTGGTTTATTGGCTGTGACTCGAAAGCAAGGCATTCTGATTCCGGTTGCGTTTGTGCTAGCAGCAATGGTCGGGACAGGTCTGCATCTGGCAAACCTCAGTTTTCCAGGGGTTGAGCTGTTTGTCTCTGGCTCTATCTTAGTGTTTGGGGTTTTATTGACCCTGAAAAATAGCTTGAATACGGCTACGGTAGCGGGCTTGTCAGCCGTGGCGGGTCTATGTCATGGCTATGCCTATGGCGAATCCATCTTTGGGGCTGAAATGACACCGCTTGTTGCTTATTTAGCTGGGTTTACAGTCATCCAACTTGCCATCTCGCTAGCTGCTTTCTGGATTGGCCAAGCGACTCTGTTGGGTCAAGCCAAAGACCAGCCTCATCAACTCCATTCGGCTGGTTTAGTGATTTGTGGGATTGGGCTGGCCTTTTTTACGTCTCAAGTCGTCAGCCTGATTTTTCCGGTGGCCAATGCTTAGTTGAAACCAGAGGAGCAACTTAAAACCTTCGCTCTGCCTTTGATTACTGGGGCGATCAGGCAGTCTTGCTGCTTAATCGTCTCGGGTTTTCCTACAACAATACTCCGGACAGTTTTAGGCGGCAATCGTAGCGTAGTTGCAAAGGGTTGAGTAGTTGGGATGGGATTTAATTTGACTTGGTTCTAGGTCTAAGTTGCAAATAAATCGCTCCAGCAAATGGT
>JAHHGS010000009.1 GCA_019359715.1 Aphanocapsa sp. GSE-SYN-MK-11-07L
CTTTGACGATTTGTTCTTCTTCAGGGGTCATGCTTCACTCTCCAACGATGACTCCTTGAATGTCCCATGGGTTTGATTTTTTTGCCTTAAGTACATTTACTCATCGCAAAACTGAGATGCTCCCAATTACAGCTACATCTTCATATCAGTTTAATCATGTTTGGATTTATAACTTAAAGCAGAACTTAGTATTTTCAATGTCCGAGCCAGAAGGAAATCAAGATTTATCATCTTATTTAAACAAAAAACAGCTTTCAAGCCTCCTCGCTCGCTTATATCAACAACGCTTTTGTCACTTCTTTCTACATACAGAACAAGGATGGCTGGAAGTCAGGGCGGCCACAATTCATCCCTCGTATGACACGACTCGCCAAACATTACCCCGTGGGTATTTTTTGACTGCTCGTCTTTGGTCAAAAGATTATATTGATGATCTTCAAGCTCTCGTCAATGCCAAGATTTACATCCAAAATACAAATGCAAATCAGACTTCAGAGCTAACCATCAAAGATAACCAGGTTTCTGTCGACAAAGATTTGATCAGTTGGGAGGGCAAACCAATTGCCAAGATGGTATTAGTTTCAGATTCAATCTTGTTGGAAGAACTAAATCGCTTTCGTGGTCAGGATTTTATGTCTGCGATTATAGTGGGGTCGATCATTTTTATTTCACTTTCAGCTTTTTTAGTGGTTTGGATTAATCTACCCCTTAATTTGCTCTCAAAGAGCTTGGCATCTGGAGACATTTCGCTAGTCAAGCGATTGGAAAAATCTCAAACTGAATTTGGTTACTTAGCTCATTTGATCATCAGCTTTTTTGCTCAAAAAGAAGAACTCCTGGCTGAAATTAAGGAACGGCAGCAGGCAGAAGCGGCGCTCCGACAAACGCAAGAACGCTATGCCCTCGTTGCCGAAGGTGTCCATGACGGGGTTTGGGATTGGGATTTGTTGACGAATCAAGTCTATTTCTCCCCCCGCTGGCAGTCCATGCTTGGCTACAGCAATCAGGAAATTTCAGTCCACCCAAACGAATGGCTGCACCGAATTCATCCAGAGGATTTTGATCAGGTCAAAAATAGCCTAGATCAGCATCTATCAGGGGAAAGTGCTGATTTTGAGAGCGAATACCGGATCCAGCTTAAGGATGGAACCTACCGCTGGATGCTAAGTCGAGGTAAGGCGGTGCGAGATCTGGGCGGTCAACCCTATCGGATTGCTGGTTCGCAGACTGATTTAACCCATCGGAAAGCCCTCTACGACCCGCTGACTGGTTTGGCCAATCGAACCCTATTCATTGATCGATTGTCGCAAACGATTGAAAGTAAAAAACGCCATCCTGAAAAGCTGTTTGCAATTCTTTTTTTGGACTTAGACCGATTTAAGTGGGTGAACGATAGCTTGGGACATGCTGCCGGCGATCAGTTGCTGGTTGAAATTGCCCATCGTCTGAAAGCGTGTATTCGCCCTAGCGATACGGTTGCGCGCTTGGGGGGTGATGAGTTCACGCTTCTGCTGTCTCCCCTGGAGGAAGCGGCAGAATCAACCGCGATCGCCGATCGGATTCAGCATAGTTTAAGTCAAGGCTTTGAGTTGAATGGGCATGAAATCCATGCCGCAGCCAGTATTGGCATTGTCGTCAGTGATCATCAGCCCGAAAAACCAGAAGACCTACTTCGCAACGCTGATACAGCCATGTATCGGGCCAAAGCTTCCGGTAAAGCTTGTTATCAAATTTTTGACCAGGCCATGCATGCCAATGCTCTGAGGCGATTACGCTTGGCATCAGACTTGCACCATGCGCTGGATCGGCAGCAACTGTGCGTTTACTACCAACCGATTGTGTCATTGTCTACTCAGAAATTAAAAGGGTTTGAAGCGCTTTTACGCTGGCAGCATCCTGAAGATGGCATGATTCCGTCCGATGAATTTATTCCAATGGCTGAAGAAACGGGGCTGATTATACCGATTGGTGAGTGGGTGCTAAATGCAGCCTGTTGCCAATTAGCTTGGTGGCAGCAGCAGTTTCCCGATCTGCCATTGCTATCGATGAGCGTTAATTTATCGAGTCATCAATTTGCTCAACCTAATTTGGCCAAGAAAATTGCCGCTATCCTGCAAGAAACAGCGCTCATACCGGAACAGTTGAAGCTAGAAATGACTGAGACGACAATTATGCGTAATTCTCTCTCTGCCGCCAGCACTTTTGAGCAACTCAAAACCCTAGGCGTCAAGTTAAAAATTGACGACTTTGGCACGGGCTACTGCTCTTTAAGCTATTTGCATAAATTTTCTTTTGATGCCCTCAAAATCGATCGCAGCTTTGTGAGCCAAATCACGACTTCCAAAAAAGATGCCGAAATTGTTAAAACCACGATTAGCTTGGCCCACAATTTGGGGATTTACGTTGTGGCGGAAGGCGTTGAAACCCTGGAGCAATTGGAGTATCTCAAGTCTCTCAACTGTGAATATGCCCAAGGCTACTTTTTTGATCGGCCTTTAGCCCCAAAGCAAGCAGAACGTTGGCTGAATCAGCCAGCCTTAACAACGAATCGATAGCTGGTTCAGACAAGTTTTAAGCCAGATGCCGCGGAAACCAGAGTAGCCCCAGCAAGCAAACTCCACCGCAGATCAGGTAAACCGTCAGGACGCCGACTTGAGGCGCTAAAACTCCAAATAGCAAACTGGCCAAAGCCATTGTGCCGAGCGCTGCCATTGAAAACAGGCTGATCACCCGTCCCCGCATCTCTTCAGCCGTCATTGTTTGCAGCAGGGTATTGCTGCTGGCATTGCTCAGCATTGCCCCACAACCGACGCCAGCGATCGCCAGCACAGATAGTTCCAACCGATTAGAATAGCCAAACAGCAGGAACCCGCCGCTCATCACGCTCAAAGCAATCAGAATCGCTCGCTTTAGGTCAGACGTGCGCTGCTGAAGACCTAAATATAAGCTGCCGAAGAGAGCGCCCACCGCCCAACTTCCCGTTAGCCAGCCCAGAATTTGCGGCCCGCCCTGGAGGATTTCTCGCGCTACCACCGGCAACAGAACGTTGGTTGCCGCCAACAAATTCACAAAGCTGACCAGCAACAGCAGCGATCGCACCGCTGGCGTTTGGTAAGCATAGACAAAACCATCCCAGATTTGCTGCCAAGCTTTACTAGATGGGGGCTTGATCAGCCTGGGCGGTGGCTGAATCTTAATTAAGGCTGCCAGAGCCGCCAGATAGCTTAACCCGTCCAGCAGGAAACAAGCGCCTGGCCCAGCCGCCGCAATCACCATCCCGGCGATCGCTGGCCCAATGAAGCGAGTCGTACTAAACAGAGACGCAAACAGGGCAATTCCATTCGCCAAGCTCTCTGGTTCTTGCAGTAAATCAGGGGCAAAGCTAAGCCGCGCCGGGGTGTCGAAGGCGTTCACAATTCCCTGAAATATCGCCAGGCAGATCACTGCTGGTAAAGAAATCATTCCCGTTAAGACCATTACTGCTAGGGCAAGAGATTGCAGCATTGATAGGCTCTGGGTAATCAGCAAAATTTGTCGCCGAGGATGCCGATCAACCAAGGTGCCGCCCAAAATCGAGAGGGCAAACACGGGTGCCTGAGCGCAGAAACTAACTACCCCTAGCCAGAAGGCTGAATTGGTTAGATGGTAAACCAGCCAGGCCAAGGCTAAGTTGGTGATCCAGGTGCCCAGCAACGACAGACTCTGCCCCATGAACCAGAGTCGAAAATTAGGCGATCGGAAGGCCGGTAGTTCGGGCCAGGTGAAGCGTCGGGTATTCAATGGCTAGTCAATACGCCCATTTCTTGCTGTAAGGGCAAGACATCCAGCAGGTCAGTTTGAGCGCAATACTTGAGGTCGGCTTGGCAGTTCAGATTCAATAAGCGTTGACCGTGGCTGGCTTGATGCAGCAGCGGCAGCAAGTCATCTTGGTAAGCGCGATAGAGGGCGATCGCCGCCAGGGTTTCATCGTTACCGGCAAACTCGGCGGCGGCAGTTCCGGTTGCCACCAGCAAACTGTGGGCGATCGCCCCAGCGCAGGCCGTGTCTTCTAAGGAATAGCTGCCTTCCCAACCAGAGGCAACAATCCAAACTGTCTCTGGGTTAAGAGCATGCACATAGTTGACCACCGCCGCCCGATTCACCAGTGCGCCTGCCAGCACTGTTTTTGCGCCTTGAATTCGCTCTAAAGACCGAGTGCCATTGGTGGTGCTCATAAACAATCGACAGTCTTTGACTCGCTCAGGCGTGCAGTCAAAGGGCGAATTCCCCATATCGAAGCCTGGCACAATTTTGCCACCCCGCTCCCCGACTAAAATGCGATGATCAGCCGGCCAGACTTCGCTGGTGGCTAGAAGCTGATCTAAATCGCTAAAGACCTGGACTGCTTCTGCACCCGCCGCCAGAGCCGTCGCAATCGTGGTAGTGGCTCTTAAAACGTCAACGGCGATCGCGCAATCGGCAACCGTTTCCGCTGGCACTAGCTCAGGGCTATGATACACAAATACTTTCATGGGGCAAATAGCAGGCATTCCCTGCCTCAACGGAAAAGGGCGAGACACGCGCAAACATCACGGATGTTAACATCTCTTGATATCCGCTGACCAAAAATTTTCAACTCCACCAAAGCTCACGAACCGCTTTGATACATAAAGTAAGTCACCATTGGGATCACCGTTGCAGCGATTAGCAATCCAATCACAATAATCGTGGCGCTCCGGTCGTCGGTTTCTTCCGCGCTTTTGAAGGTGCTTTCGGCCACCGCCACTTTGATTTCTGGCGGGCCAGGGTCAGCTTCACCGGAGAGCACCGCGCTCAGACGATTGGCAGCATCAACTAAAGATTGGTTGTAGTTGCCCTCTCGCAGGGGCACGCGCATGGTCTCTTGCGCAACGCTGGTGGCTACGTCTGGGGGCAGTTGAGTCTGCGCTTTTTCTCCTGTCCGAATCGCCGTGCCATTGGTGACGGTATCTAGCACAATTAATACCTGATTGGCTTGCTCGACCGAGCTAGGAAACCATTGGGTAAATAGGTCTGATGTAAAACTGTCTGGCGTTTCGCCGTAGTCCAACCGCCGCACCGTCACGATCCGAACTTGGTTGCCGGTTTGCTGAGCCAAGTTGCTGAGGGTTTTATCGAGCTTGCCCTGGTTGAGGGGACTAATCACATCTGCCTGATCTAGCACCCAGGTCGGCTGGTTGGGATCAAGGGGAGGAATATCATAGACTCCGGTCGCAAAGGCGGGTTGGACGCCAATTGTTGCCAGCCAGAGGATAGCGGCAATCGCCATCCCCCACAGCCGCCGCCAGGGTTTGCTGCTCAAGCGAGAGGTGATCAGGTATCTCATGGGCAATAACTCCAGTACAAATTCATCCTACCTGAAACGGTAGGCAAAGTTTTTGGATGTCTAATCCAGACTTACAGACAAAAAAGCCAATGCTCAAGTTTGAGTCTTAAAATTTGATACAGCAAAAGGATTTTCGGTAAATGATCGGTTGTCCGCACAGCCTGATTGAATTTTATTGCTAAAATGACTTTAGGTTTCACTGCGGCGTTGGTGACTGCCAATATTGTTTTTGATCTATAACTCGTGCTAACGGGAACTAGACGTTGAGGTGGCAGTAAACCAGGCATGTACCTGGAAACTTTAAACCTACAGCAAAGGCTCCCACCTGGATTTTCCAGGTCTAAAACTGAGGTAAGACGGCGCTGCGGGAAACCTACCTAATGTTTGCAAACAAATCGAGCAGTAGGGTTCAAACCCTATTGCTCGATTTAATTTTGAGCATCAGCATAGAGGTCTAAAACGCTAATCTTGATTCTAATTAACCAAAGCGACCGCTGACGTACTCTTGGGTTGATTCTTCTTTGGGGTTTTGGAAAATATTTTCTGTCCGATCGTGCTCAACTAGGTAGCCCGATCGCTTGCCGGTATCCGTCAGCCGCACGTTAAAAAAGGCGGTCACATCGGAAACCCGCGAAGCTTGCTGCATGTTGTGGGTAACAATCACAATCGTGTACTGCTGCTTCAGTTCATGCATTAGTTCCTCAATTTTGAGGGTGGAAATCGGGTCGAGGGAAGCGCAGGGTTCGTCCATCAGCACCACTTCTGGTTGGACGGCGATCGTGCGGGCAATGCAGAGGCGCTGCTGTTGCCCCCCGGACAGGGCTAAACCACTGGTTTTCAGCTTGTCTTTGACTTCATCCCAAAGGGCGGCTTGGGTGAGCGATCGCTCCACTAGCTCATCTAAATCGCCCTTGTAGCCATTGACGCGAGCACCGTAGACCACGTTCTCATAAATTGACTTCGGAAACGGGTTCGGCTTTTGGAACACCATCCCAATTCGCCGCCGCACGTCTACCGCATCGACCTTAGGGGCATAGAGATTCTGCCCATGATAGTTGAGGTCGCCCTCGACGCGGAAGGTTTCAATCAGGTCGTTGAGGCGGTTAAAACAGCGCAACAGGGTACTTTTGCCGCAGCCAGAGGGGCCAATAAAGGCGGTGACTTGGTTATTGGGAATCGACATCGAGACTTCCCGCACGGCCAAGAAAGACCCGTAATAGATATTCAGGTTGCGAGTTTCTAGGACGGGGGTTGCTGAAGCTGCTTTGGGACTACCAACGGAGTGAGACGGACGATCTTGAGGATTCATAGGAAGTCAAAGCTAGATTAGGACTAAGGGAATCAGAAAATCAGAAAATTAATAGATTTTGCGGCGGGTGGCGAAGCGAGCAATCACGCTGGTAATTAAGACTAGCAGGACTAACAGCAATGAGGCTGCCCAGGCTAATTCCTGCTGATTCTTGAACGGGACGCCGGCAAAGTTGTAAACTAGCACGGCCAGGGAAGGGGTCGGCTCCAGCAGCCCCTGCGGCCAAAACTGGGTGAACAGAGCCGTAAAAATCAGCGGTGCCGTCTCACCGGAGGCTCTAGCCACCGCCAGCGTTACCCCCGTCACAATCGCGGGTAGGGCGGCTGGAACGACAACCCTGAGAACCGTTTGATAGTCGGAAGCGCCCAAGCCCACCGATGCCCACCGCACATCTGGCGGGACAATTTGCAGGGCTTCATCGGAAGTCCGAATCACAATCGGCAACATCAGGACTGAGAGCGCAATCCCACCCGCTAGGGCCGAAAACGTTTTGAACGTGAGCACAATCAAGCCGTAGGCAAACACCCCAACAATAATTGAGGGAACGCCGTTCAAAACATTGGTGGCAAATCGAATCGCGCGGGCAACGGACGGCGGACTAAATTCTGACAGGTAAATTGCAATCAAAATTCCGATTGGGACGCTAATCAGAGCGGCCAGCCCGACCATGATCAGCGTCCCGACGATCGCATTCGCAAACCCGCCGCCATCTACCATCGGCGGTGGCGGCAGTTGGGTAAATAAGTCAAGGCTAATCCGGCTGCCGCCTTGAATTATGACGTAGGCAATCACAGCAATCAGGGGGACAAGGGCGATCGCCAAAAATACAGCGACCACAACCGTCATCACAATATCAAACAGCGACCTGAACGAGTTCTTACGCTCTAAGGAATCAATAACGGGAGGACTAATTTCAGGAGAGGTGAGCGCCATAGCGGTGGAGGGGGAAGAAGGAACAGGATAACCAAAATCAGCAAGACCAGCGATCAATCAAACCGGCTCACCTAAAACTTTTTCACCTTGAGGATGACTAGCTCGGCAAAGATATTGACAATAAACGTCAGCACAAACAAAATCAACCCAGCGTACATTAAAGCCGCCACCTGCAAGCCACTCGCTTCTGCAAACTGGTTGGCGAGCAGAGAGGCGATCGTATTACCAGGAGCCAATAGGGAAACATTAACGGTATTGGCGTTCCCAATCAGCATTGTCACGGCCATGGTTTCACCCATTGCCCGCCCCAGCGCCAGCATGACCGCGCCAACAATCCCCGAAAAAGCGGCGGGGATCAACACTCGAATGATCGTTTCCCAGCGGGTTGCCCCTAAGCCAATTGAGGCCTGGCGCAACTCCGGTGGCAGAGAGGCCAAAGAGTCGCGGGAAATCGCTGTAATGATCGGCAGGATCATAATGGTCAGAATCACGCCGGCCGGCAGCATCCCCGGCCCAGAAGGCTGGGTTGAAAACAGCGGAAACCAGCCAAAATTCTCAAACAGCCAGACCCCAAACCCGCGCAGAATTGGAATTAGGACAAAAATGCCCCACAGCCCATAGACGACGCTGGGGATTGCTGCCAGCAATTCGACCAAGAACACCAGCACCGTTCGCACCTGCAAAGGCAAGAAATTTTCACTCAAGAAAACTGCAATCCCAACCCCGATCGGAACCGCCAGCAGGAGGGCGATCAAAGCACTGACCAGGGTGCCGTAGATCATCGGCAGTGCCCCGTAGCTCTCTTTGACGGGATCCCAATCCTGGCTAAAAATGAAACCCACGCCAAACCTCTGGATCGCAGGCAGCGATTGAACTAAGACCTGAAAGGCGATCGCCAGCAGAACGGCGGCGATCGCGTAGGCTAACAGGCGAGTCAACCAGAGAAAGCTTTGGTCTAAAATTCTTTCCGTATCCGATCGAGGCCGAGTCACGGAGGATGGATTTCGCACTGTCATGATTGTTCCTTAGGGAATTGAGTTGCAATGTAGTGAATAGAAACAAACAGGCTCAGCTTTAGCTTACTTTTTAGCCACCATCTCAGCCTTTGCCGCTTCCACTTTAGCGACGACACTCTCTGGCAGGGGCACGTACCCCAACTCAGCCGAGACTTGCTGACCTTCGGTTAAGCCATAGTCGATCGCGGCTTGCAGCGCTTTCAGCTTATTGGGGTCGTCGTACTGCTTGTAAGCAAGGAGCCAGGTATAGCTGACGATGGGGTAGGAGTCTTTGCCGGCAGGGTCAGACTCAAAGGCGCGCATGTTGGCAGGCAATTCAATCGCTGACAAGGTTGCCTTAAACGAGTCTGCTGTTGGTTCAACAAAGGTGCCTTCTTTATTTTGGAGCGCCGCCATTTGCAGACCATTTTGGCTGGCATAGCCGAACTCAACGTAGCCGATCGCCCCGTCGAGCTGCTGAACTTGGGCGGTTACGCCTTCGTTGCCTTTACCACCGACTCCAGTTGGCCAACTGACGGTTTTGCCATCGCCTACTTTTTGTTTCCATTCGGGGCTAATTGCACTCAGATGCTTAGTAAAAATCCCGGTGGTTCCACTACCATCAGAGCGATGGACGACTTGAATTTTCTTGTCGGGCAGGGTCAGATCTTGGTTGTCTGCGGCAATTTTAGGGTCATTCCACTGGGTAATCTTGCCCAAGAAAATATCGGTGTAGGTTTGCCGCGACAGCTTGATTGGCGTTTTCACCTCTGGCAAGTTGTAGGTCAGGACAATTGCCCCAGCCGTCATCGGCAGCATCAAAACGCCCCGTTCAACTTTGGCAATCTCGTCGTCTTTCATCGCCACATCACTGGCCCCAAAATCAACTGTGCCCTTGGTAAATTGCTCAACTCCGGCTCCACTGCCAACGGATTGATAGCTAATTGTGACGTTCGGGTTCTTCTTGTTAAAGTCGGAAAACCAGCGCTGATAGAGAGGAGCCGGGAAAGAAGCGCCAGCCCCAGTTAAGGAAACCTTGCCTTCAACAATCGGTGCAGTTCCGGGCGGGGCATCAGCAGTTGGGGTTGGCGAACCACCACCGCAAGAAACAAGTCCAAAAGTCAGGGTAGCAACGGCTAGGGGAGTTGCCAAACCAGATAGAGTCAAATTCATTCGCATCGTTTTACAATCAGTGTTCCCGTTAAAAAATCAAGTTGGAGCGATCAGACTTATCGCATGGCATCATACAGGCCGTTCGTAAAGGTTCGGTTAAGCCGCCATTCTAAACATCTGTTAAATCTGTCAAATTTGATACTGAATCCAGCGATTTTTAACCATCCCAGTTTGTTCAGTCTATTAGCGCTAGGAAAGCCAGCCCCAACAGCCTATAATTTCTGTTGCGGCTAAGCCGAATAGAATGTAGCAGACTATACTATTGCTCCGGTATGGCATTCGCACATCAAGGGACTGGGAAAAATCGAGGTTAAAACATGGATACCAAGGCCTTTAAGCGATCGCTGCACAGCTCTAGCCAGTATCACCGCAAGGGATTTGGGCATGACGCCGAAGTGAACGAGATGCTTCAGTTTGAGTACCAAAGTGGGCTGATTCAGGAGATTCGCAATCACGGCTATCGGCTGCAAAGAGGCGAAGTCACAATCCGGTTAGCCGAAGCGTTTGGCTTTTGCTGGGGCGTCGAGCGGGCGATCGCCCTCGCCTACGAAACCCGGCAGCAGTTTCCCCAAGAGCGAATCTGGATTACGAACGAGATTATCCACAACCCCTCCGTCAACCAAAATTTGCGGGACATGCAGGTTGAATTTATCCCGGTTGACCCGCAGGGACAAAAAGATTTTTCAGTCGTCGCCGGCGAAGATGTGGTGATTCTGCCTGCCTTTGGGGCCAGCGTCCAAGAAATGGAGCTGCTCAACCAAAAGGGCTGCAAAATTATGGACACCACTTGCCCTTGGGTGTCTAAGGTCTGGAACAGCGTTGAGAAGCACAAAAAAGGCAGCTACACCTCGATTATCCACGGCAAGTACAAGCACGAAGAAACGATCGCGACTAGCTCCTACGCCGATAAGTACCTGATTGTGCTGGACTTGAAAGAAGCCGAGTATGTTTGCAACTACATCCTGAAGGGCGGCGATCGCAGTGAATTTTTAGCCAAGTTCCGCCACGCTTATTCTGCTGATTTTGACCCCGATACGGATCTAGAGCGGCTGGGGGTGGCCAACCAAACCACGATGCTAAAGGGCGAAACCGAACAAATTGGCAAATTATTTGAGCACACCCTGATCCGTAAATACGGGCCGGGCGAGATTAATCAGCACTTTCTCAGCTTCAATACGATCTGCGATGCCACCCAAGAGCGCCAAGACGCAATGTTCCAACTGGTGGAAGAACCCCTTGACTTAATGGTGGTGATTGGCGGATTTAACTCCTCTAACACCACCCACCTCCAGGAAATTTCGATCGATCGCAATATTCCCTCCTATCACATTGACAGCGGCGATCGGATTGGGCCGGGCAACCAAGTTGAACACAAGCCCCTGCACCGAGATTTAGAAGTGCAAGAAAACTGGCTACCGGACGGGCCGCTGGTGATTGGCGTAACTTCCGGAGCTTCTACTCCCGATAAGGTGGTGGCAGATATTCTGGAAAAAATCTTTGAGCTGAAAGCAACGGCATTGGCTGTTTAGCCACCAGCATTACGAAACCCTTGGGCTGAGAGGAGTTTGTCTAAAGCTCGAACCAGTCAAAATTAAAGTCTGTCCACCACAGATTTTTTTGCAGAGGCTTTTATAGGTGCCGTCACCTTCGTTTGAGCATCACTAGCCCCCCAGCCCCTGTCCAAAAAGCATTTTTCTCTATGTAATAGTGCGTAAATTTTCAATACGTATTTGGCCTAACTTTGCAAGGAAATTTGTACTTTCTTATACTATATTTAACCTAAAGCAATAAAATTCGACCTAAACGCAGGCAATTTTCAGATCAGGGGCTTGAAAGTCTACAAATCTATAGAAGCTTTTAGGTTTCTGCGATCGCTGAACCAAATCTAGGCTCTAGCGACTTCTGAAAGATCTGGGTAATTTTAAATTTTGTGTTTAAGAGGCAAGTTAGAACGTGGTGCAGGATCAGTTCGTTTCCGCCAGTTTTACTGAAACACCAGTGATTTCTGAAGCAGCCCGCCCGTCTCCAAAGCTGCACCAGTTACGCAAGTACAATGCAGCGGCGATCGGGCGCTACTACAGCCGTCGCCCCTGGTTGACCCTGTGGCGAACCATTTCAATTTTCTGCCAGTTCCTTTGGTTTTGGCTCGGCGTGCAGCTAGACCAGTGGCGAGGGCAAACCGCACAGCAGCAGCCCCGCCGGGCGATGCAGCTCCGCCGGTTGCTGACCAAGCTTGGCCCAACCTTTATCAAAATTGGGCAGGCCCTCTCAACTCGCCCCGATTTAGTCAGCAAAGATTACCTAGATGAACTGACGCTGCTGCAAGACAAGCTGCCTTCCTTTGACAATAAGGTCGCCTTTGCGATCGTGGAAACAGAACTCGGTCGCCCGATTTCAGAAATGTACTCAGAAATTTCTGAGGATCCGATCGCCGCTGCTAGCCTGGGGCAGGTCTACCGGGCCCGCTTGTTCAGCGGCGAAGAGGTGGCGGTCAAGGTGCAGCGCCCCCACTTGTTGCCGACCCTCTCACGGGATTTGTACCTGATTCGGAAGCTGTCGCAATGGTTCGGCCCGTGGTTGCCCTTGAACCTGGGTCACGATTTGAGCTTGGTGGTCGATGAGTTTGGCAGCAAGCTGTTTGAAGAAATTGACTATGTTAGCGAAGCCCACAACGCCGAAAAGTTTGCCGATAACTTCCGGGATGATCCAACGGTTAAAGTGCCCAAGATTTTCTGGCGTTACAGCAGCCAGCACGTCCTCACCCTAGAGTGGATTGAAGGCGTTAAGCTGAGCCGAACAGAATGCTTGGTTTCTAGGCATGTTTCTCCCGATCAGCTAATCCGGATTGGCGTCATTTCAGGGCTGCGCCAACTGCTAGAATTTGGCTTTTTCCATGCTGACCCTCACCCTGGCAACCTGTTTGCCCTGGCAGATGGGCGGATGGCCTACATTGACTTTGGGATGATGGATCAGCTAGAAGAAACGACCAAGGAAACCCTGGTGGATGCGCTGGTGCATTTGATCAATAAAGAGTATGTCCTGTTAGCCCAAGACTTTGTCCGGCTGGGCTTTCTCACCCCAGAAACAGACATTCTGCCGATTGTGCCCGCCCTAGAAGATGTGCTAGGGGATGTCATGGGGTCTAGCGTCCGGGACTTTAACTTTAAGACGATTACCGATCGGTTCTCGCAGTTGATGTTCGAGTATCCGTTCCGGCTGCCCGCCAAGTTTGCCCTGATCATTCGCTCCCTAATTACCCAAGAAGGGGTGGCGCTCTGCCTCAATCCTGACTTTCGGATTGTTGATGTGGGTTATCCCTATATTGCTCAGCGATTGCTACGGGGTGAGTCAACTCAACTGCGCCGACGGCTGTTAGAAGTGCTGTTTAAGGGCGGTAAGTTTCAGTGGCAGCGGTTAGAAAACCTGATTACGATCGCTCGCTCTGACGAAGGCTTTGACCTGATGCCAACGGCGACCCTCAGCTTGCAGTTTCTGTTTTCCGCCGAGGGGCAGTTTTTGCGGCAGCAATTAGTGTTAGCCTTGATCGAGGACGATCGCCTGCATACAGAAGAGATCCAGCGCCTCTGGAACTTGATTAAGGATGACCTCAAGCCATCCCGGTTGCTGGATGCTGCCTGGGGAGCTTTAGCGGGGTTGTCAAATGACAGTAACAACGGCAATGCACCGACAGCAGTGCTAGCCCGTCGTTAATTATTTATTTTTGATCACTTAAGGAGTGTTTGTGTCTGGCTTCCCCGATCCCCCCTATTTTCTTTTGGTCGCTGGTTTGCTGGCTGGTCTAGCCTCCGGTAAAGCGTTTGAAGTCACACTCAAGCAATTGGTGAATGAATGGGCGAGAACTCGCTCTAGCCGCATTCTCAGCAATCTGCATGGCAGCCAGCTTTTGATCCCCTATTGGGGCATGTGCGCTGGAATTTGCGTGTTTTTGGCTTCTGGGCTGACGGTATTTGGGCTTCCGATGCAATTGAGCTATCTGCTTTCGGTGCTGCTAACCATAGGTACAGCCGCCCTAATCTGGTCGCAGTTGGGTAAATTACTGGTTTTGCTAGAGCAGGGTGGCTCTGAGGCGATCGATTTGGATGCCTTGGAGGGCAAAAAGTAAAGGGTGATCTCAAAATTGTGATGCTTTTGAGGCGCAGTTACTCCTTAAAGTCGTGACCTGTGTCCTTACACCCAGAAATGCAAACCTTAGATCAATCAAATCCGCAGTTGGTAAAAGTGATTGCCGAGGCGATCGCCAATAGCCCTGAGCAGCGGATCACGTTTGCTGAGTACATGGAGCGGGTGCTCTACGACCCCCAGTTTGGCTACTACGCCACCAACCAAGTCCAGATTGGCCCAACCGGAGACTTCTACACTGCACCTCACCTGGGGCCGGACTTTGGGGAGCTACTAGCAGAGCAGTTTGTCCAAATGTGGCAGGTAATGGGTCAACCCGCCGCCTTCACCCTAGTTGAAATGGGGGCGGGACAAGGACTTGCTGCCGCTGATATTTTGACCTACTTACAGGCCAAGCAGCCCCAGTTTTTTGCGGCTCTAAGCTATCTGATTGTCGAAAAAGCTAAAGGCTTGGTGGCTGAACAGCAGCAGCGGTTGAGGGATTGGGTTAGCCAAGGGAAGGTAGGCTGGTCAGCCTTAGGGGAACTGGCGATCGCCCCGATCGTGGGTTGCCTATTCTCGAACGAGTTGGTGGATGCGTTTCCCGTCCATCGGATTACGCTTCGGCAGGGCAAACTGCAAGAAATTTATGTCCATTTAGGGGCTGATGCCAGCCCAGATTCTCCTTTCCAAGAGGTGATAGCAGACCCCTCTACAGCCCAGTTGAACAGCTACTTTGAGTTGAATCAAATTGATATTACATCTGCTGCTTACCCAGATGAATATAGCACTGAGGTCAATTTAGCAGCTTTGAGTTGGCTAGAGGCAGTCGCCAAGGGGCTGCAACGGGGCTATCTGCTGACGATTGACTATGGCTATCCTGCCAGCCAGTATTACAGCCCAGCCCGCTCTCAGGGGACGCTGCAATGCTTTTGCCAGCATCGTAGCCATGCCAACCCTTATTTAAATATTGGTCAGCAAGATATTACTGCCCATGTGAATTTTACTGCCCTCGAACAGCAAGGGCAGCAGTCTGGATTGGAACAGATTGGGTTTACCCAGCAGGGATTGTTTTTAATGGGACTAGGCTTGGGCGATCGCCTATTCGCCAACAATACGGGGGCTTTCAGCGCTGATCTGGCTCAAGTTATTCAGCGGCGAGAGGCGCTGCACCAGTTCATGAATCCGATGAGACTAGGTGGGTTTGGGGTTTTGGTGCAGTCAAAAGGGCTTACCCCAACGGAGCAAGCCCACCCCCTACGGGGATTAAACCCACTGTGAAGCCTGCCCTACAAGCCTAAGTCAGCCAAAATATCCGTGGCGTGGGTATCGGTCTTGATGCTGCTGTAGACGTGGCTGATTTTGCCGCTGCCGTCAATCACATAGGTAACGCGCTTGGCGTAACCGCCGCCATCAACATCGTAGGCTTTGATAATTGAATGATTAACATCTGCCAGCAGCGGGAAGGGCAAATTAAATTTCTCCGTGAACTGTTGATGCGAAGCCTCATCATCGGCACTCACCCCCAGCACCACCAGGTTTTTACCCTGGTAAGCCGTATAGTTGTCCCGGAAGCTACAGGCTTCCTTGGTGCAACCAGGCGTGTCGTCCTTGGGGTAGAAGTACAAAATCACGGTCTTACCAGCAAAATCAGACAGAGCAACGGTATTGCCATGGGTGTCTTTGGTTGTGAAAGCCGGAGCCGTTTCTGCAACAGATAAAGCCATAGGTATTAATCCTTTCAAACAATCGCCTTGCAAACCCAGTCTTACATATCAGACCACCCTTGCGAGCAATTTATAGAGCTGCTGGAGTTGCTGAGCCGGGTCGCAGAGGTGTTTAGCCCGCGATCGCCCCCCTTGAGCCAACTCCGCTCTGGCGACTGGGTTTTGGATTAATGGTCGCAGAACGGCTGCGAGGGCTTTGGAGTCAGCGGGTGGGACTAAGCCGCGATCGCTGATCAGTTCGGCTGCCCCACCAATTTGGGTCGCTACGACGGGTAGCCCTGCCAACAGTGCCTCCACAAACACAATTCCAAACGGTTCTGGGCTGAGGTTGGGCTGGCAAAAAATGTCTGCCGCCGCTAGTAAGTCAGGCACATTGCGGCGCTGCCCCAAAAATTTGACTCGCTCAGCCATCTCAGCAGCCTGTGCTTTTAACGCCTCTAGGTAGAGCGTTTCCTGGGGGCGCTGATCGCCACCGACAATCCAGCAAACCCAATTTGGCAGGTCTTGCAGTTCGGCTAACGCCTCTAGTAAGACGGTCTGCCCCTTCCAGCGCTCTAAGCGAGAGACTTGAATGATCACTACCGCTGAAGCAGAGGTTTGCAGGGGCGATCGGACGGCTGACCGCGCAGCTGTGGGCGGAGGATGGAGCACCGGCAAATAAAACACTTGGCTAGAGGTTTGCGGGTAAAGCTTCGGCAACGCCGCCTGAGTAAATTGGCTATTGGCCAAGACAAAATCGGGCGGGGTTAATTTAGCCCAGCGTTCTAACCAGTGCTGCCCCTGCGGCACATCATGGCAAAAAAACACCAGTGGTCGCCCCAGGCGCTTGACCACGGGGGCAAACATCGCCTGCGACCAGCAGGCATGGCAGACCACCAGATCAAAGGATTCAGCTTGAAGCAGTTGGCGCAATTGCTGTCTGGCTCGCCAAACTGTCCAAGGGCGGCTGGTGCGAACCTCGCCTAGCTTGTAGACAGGCACACCCAGCGATCGCAGATCGTCACTCAACCTGCCTTCAAAACAAAGCGCAAACTGAGGCTGCATTTGGGGGCAAAGCTGACGCGCTTGGGCCAAGGTGATCAGCAGGGATTCAATTCCGCCAAACAAATTTCCAGGGTAGATGTGTAGGACTTTCATCAGCTTTCAGGCTGAAATTAAGCCTATTTTTGCTTGCCCGCTGCAATAATCGCCCAGCGGTTGAGCGGCCAAAACCGGACGGCTGCCCGACCGACAATGTTATTGCGGGGCACGAATCCCCAGCAGCGACCATCAAAACTGTTATTGCGGTTGTCGCCTAAGACAAGATAGGCGTTGGTGGGCACGACCTGAGGCTCGGCTAGAAAAACGTTTTCGGGGCCACAGGTGTTGAGGGTAGTTTGAGTTTTAGCAGCCAGGTAGGGTTCAGCTAATAGCTTGCCGTTAATGTAGACCCGGTTGTTGGCAACGGCAACTTGGTCGCCCGGCATCCCGACAATTCGCTTAATAAATGCATCATTGAAGCCATCTTTGACCAGCGCATTGGTGGGGTTAAACACGACAATGTCTCCCCGCTTAGGGGAGTGCAGGTAGTAGCCAACTTTGTCCACAATCAGGCGATCGTTAACCAGCAGCGTTGGCACCATTGACTCGGAAGGAATATAGCGGGCTTCAGCCACAAACTGACGAATCCCAAACGCCAAGATCAGACTCAAGCCAATGGTCTTGGCGACTTCGACCAAGAGCGATTCCTGGCGCTCTGGGGTCTGACTCGCCATTTTACTAACGGGCTGGGGCTGAAAATTTGAGTCGGGACTCTGCGGCTCAGATGGGGGCTGCGTGGGCTGAAACTTCTCGTCTTGCATAGAGAACGCTGAATGTAGGGTGAGTGAGAATATCCCTTGAGGTTAGCTTCTGGATTGTAACCCAACGGTAAAGAACTCTGAGGCTTTGCTAAAGGGTACCCCAGAATGACATAGCATGGGGATGCCTAAATTGCACTCCTAAATTGACAGTCATTTAATGTTTAAGCCGATCGCTTGATGGTGCTGCATCAGACGCCTAGAGACAATTCTGACTCAGAAAGTCAGCCAAGACCGCTGATCGATCCTTAAAGAATACTCAAAAAAACAAGATGACGATTGCTGACAGTCTACTGATTACAGGTGCCCGCGTTCTGCTATCGGGCGGAGCCTTGAAAGTAGCTGATGTGCTTGTCCGTGCGGGCAACATAGTCCGCGTTGCTTCCGCCATTACAGACTCAGAGGCGACTGTTGTGGAAGCGGCAGGGCTAACCCTATTACCTGGGGTGATTGATCCGCAGGTGCATTTTCGGGAACCAGGACTAGAGCACAAAGAAGACCTATTTACTGCAAGTTGTGCCTGCGCCAAGGGGGGAGTGACTAGCTTTTTGGAAATGCCAAATACTCGTCCCCTCACCACCACCCAAGCTGCACTAGACGATAAACTGGCGCGGGCCGCTCAAAAGTGCTTGGTCAACTATGGCTTTTTCATTGGGGCAACGGCTGAGAACCTGCCAGACTTGCTCCAGGCTCATCCAGTCTGTGGAATCAAAATTTTCATGGGGTCAATGCATGGCCAGCTCTTGGTTGACCAAGAAACCAATCTGGAGCCAATTTTTGCCCAAGGCGATCGCCTGATTGCCGTCCACGCTGAAGACCAAGCCCGCATCCTAGAGCGCCGTCAGCAGTTTGCTGGCATTACCGATCCCGCTATTCACTCTCAGATTCAAGACAATCAAGCGGCCCTCAATGCCACCCAACTGGCGCTGAAGCTGTCCAAAAAATATCAGCGCCGCCTGCACATTTTGCACCTCTCCACGGGTGAAGAGGCCAACCTGCTCCGCCAAGACAAGCCGCTGTGGGTGACAGCCGAAGTTACCCCCCAGCATTTGGTCTTAAACACTGATGCCTACGCTAAAATTGGCAGCCTGGCCCAGATGAACCCGCCCCTGCGATCGCCACGAGACAATGAAATTCTTTGGCAAGCCCTGCGGGATGGTGTAATTGATTTTATTGCCACCGACCATGCCCCCCACACTTTGGAGGAAAAAGCCCAGCCCTACCCCAACAGTCCGTCTGGGATGCCCGGTGTCGAAACTTCCCTGCCGATCATGCTCACCCAAGCCATGCAGGGGCGCTGCCACGTGGACGATGTTGCCCACTGGATGTCAATGGCGGTGGCTCAAGCCTACGGCA
The DNA here is from genome assembly GCA_019359715.1 of Aphanocapsa sp. GSE-SYN-MK-11-07L. Taxonomy (GTDB): domain Bacteria; phylum Cyanobacteriota; class Cyanobacteriia; order Thermosynechococcales; family Thermosynechococcaceae; genus JAHHGS01. The sequence goes on from JAHHGS010000009.1 coordinate 18,795, forward strand.
TCCCGAATAAAGGGGCGATTGCCCCTGGCTATGACGCTGACCTAGTCCTCGTAGACCTGAAAACCTACCGCCCGGTGCTCCGATCGGAACTGCTAACTAAATGCGGCTGGAGTCCGTTTGAGGGTTGGGACTTAACCGGCTGGCCGGTCGTAACCATCGTTGGTGGGCAGATTGTCTACGATCGCGGACAGCTTAATACAGAGGTGCGGGGTCAAGCGTTGACATTTGAAACCTGACCTTGCTCTCATTAGTTCTCAAACTAAGACCTAAATCGTAGTTAGGCTACCGGAAGTACTGTGATGAAAGGAACCCAGAAGCTAATCTGTTGGCATTAAAATCTAGTAACCCTCTAAGCAAGAAAAGCAAGGATTAAGAAACTATCTTTATGTTTGCGAGCTTTTGTTGAGATGTAGGAAGTCTGCAGCGCGTGTCTCAGAGAAAACTTGGAAAAAGATTGAGGACAAGGATGCTAACTTAAATTACTAGTTGAAATTGCCTGACAAACGCGCTGCACCAGAACATTTCAAGTTGGCTGATTGAGTTGCAAAGTCTATCTGCGTCCGGTGAGTTTGCCATTAACTGGCTCAATCCTCAGTGTTGGTAGTGGCAAAAGCATATCTGTCAAAACCTTAGAATTAAAGGTAAGTGCGTGAGGGCAACCCGATGCAAATCACCCTGAACTTACCTGAAGGTCTCAGCCAAACCGAAACCTTTAACCAGAGCGACTGGCTCCGGGAGATTGCCATTGCCCTATTTCAGCAAGAGCGAATTTCCCTCGGTCGTGCCAGCAAGATTGCCGGGATGGAAATTATGGACTTTCAAAAGCTGCTGGCAGATCGCGGCATTTGCGTACATTACGATGTGGAAGATTTTGAGCAGGATGTTCAGAACCTGCGAGATCGCGGCTGGTTATGATCATTGTCAGCGACACATCTGCCCTCTCAAATCTTGCCCTTGTCGATCATCTGTGGTTGCTAGAAGCCATTTACCAAACGGTTATCATTCCTGAGGCTGTTGCTAATGAACTGGCAGCAGCCAGCAATCCTAACATCTCAGCCATTCTTCAACTGAGCTGGATTCAAATTCAATTCCTTACCAACTCTCAACTCGCCAACCTGACCTTACCCCGAAAAAGTGGACAGGTGACTTAAGCGGCGATCGGGTGATTGAGAGTGCTCCAGTAATTTGCTTCAAACTGAACCGGGGAAAGATATCCAATCGTGGAGTGGATTCGTTGTCGAT
>JAHHGS010000010.1 GCA_019359715.1 Aphanocapsa sp. GSE-SYN-MK-11-07L
GCTATCGCAATCGCAGAAAGCGTTTTGGACTGCGCTTCAATTTGATTGCAGGGCTGTACAACTATGAGCTTGCTCTCACTGAGCAATTACCAGAGGCAGTAAGCTGACTTTTGCAAGAGGTCTAATCTTTGGTTTTACTCAGACCTTGATGCCCTCGTTCTAACTGGCTTCAGATGGTTTTTCAGGGACGACTAAATAGATTTCCGGGCTTTCTGGCTTCTGTGGCTCCTATAAAGCTCCCCAAGTCAAGGGTTGCCCTTAGCTAGAATAGAGTTGTGGCGGCAAGTTCGTCCGGCAAGAAGTCGATGGGGGCGTTTAGTCATGAAGCTCAGTTGGGGATTGATTTTGGGCATGGCTGTGATCTTTGCTCCGGCGACAATCATGGCTGGACAGGCGATCGCCGCTGAGTATCAAGGTCAAAATATTGACGGGCGCAAGTTTTCAGGACAAGTCTATAGCTTTGAAACTGGCGGTGTGTTTGATGTTGAGGTGATATTCAAGCAAAAACGAGCCACGCTCTATTTTGTGAATGGCAGTCAGCAAACAATTTTGCTCAACAACCCGATCATCAGCGACCCTTCAGACATCGTCGGCTGGGGGCGGCCTTTCTTTTGGAGTCTAGGTGGCGTCTTCCGAGTTGGCATTGCCGATAGCTACCTCGGTAATACGGAGCCACCTCGCCCCCGTCCGTTTGAAGGGCTGTGGCGGATTAGCGTGAATCCAGACGAATTAAAATAAATGCCCTATGTGTGGACGATTTAGCCTTGCAGTGGCTCCAGCAGAATTGGTCGAGTTCTTTGATCTGGACGAAGTGCCGGACTTTCCTGCCCGCTATAACATTGCGCCTAGCCAACCCGTTGCGGTGATTGTCCAGACGAGCGACGAGCCAGAGCGACATTTTCGGCTGATGCGCTGGGGGTTAATTCCAGCTTGGGCCAAAGATCCAGCGATCGGCAATCGGCTGATCAACGCGCGGGCTGAGACCGTTGCCGAAAAGCCCTCTTTTCGGACAGCCTTTAAACGCCGCCGCTGCCTGATTCCGGCCAGTGGCTTTTTTGAATGGCAGAAAACCAAGGCAGGCAAACAGCCCTTTTATTTTCGGCCGCAGAATGAGGAGCTATTTGCGATCGCCGGTCTGTGGGAATCTTGGCAAGAGATTGAAACCTGCACTATCCTCACCACTGCCGCCAATGCACTCCTTCAGCCAATTCATGAACGCATGCCCGTTATCCTGAAGCCAGAAGATTACGATCAGTGGCTCAATTGGCAAACTCAGGATGTTGAAGCACTGCAAGTCTTACTCCAGCCTTTCCCTGCCGATCAAATGACCGCTTATCCGGTCAGCAAGCGCGTCAACAATGCCGCCATTGACGATCGGGAATGTATTGCGGCAACAGATCTAGGCTAAAGCTCCAAAAATCGAGGGTCACTCCACCAAACTAAAAAAAAGTGGACAGTGTAGTGACTTAATTTTTAGAAGCGGCATTAACGAGTTGTGCCAGTTTGCTGCTCCATCTGTTTGACTGCTTGATCAAGCGATCGCTCGAAGCTAGTGTAGTAAGTATCAGCGCCTTGCTTAGTTTGCTTCGCGGCTTGTCTGAACTGGGCGAGTGCTGTTTGGTAGTCTTTTTTCTCTGCTGCTTTGCATCCAGCACTGGTACTCCTTTGAACGCTCGGTGGCTCGTCGAAGGACAAGAAGGCAGTACAAACTTTAGGAACCACGGGTTGCGAGAGTTTCACAACTCCTTGCCAAGCGAGCAAAATGCTCAGCCCGATCGCGATCGCACCGATAATAATTTGACCAGCGTCCCAGACAGTTGTGCGCTCAGAGGTTTGTCCCTTAATTTGATTTGACAATACTTGTAGTTCCCACCACAGTCCTCTTGCAAAGATCATCGAGCAACCAAAGCCAAAGACCAAAAGACCGATAAGAAGGAGTTCCATACGTTTAACGGTATTATCGTCGCTCCAATTGTGGCATTTGCATTTTCAGTCTGGGATTCAATCGATTCAATTGGAGGAGAAGAGATGAATAAACAGCAACCAACTCGTAACACTCAGGCTGTGCCCCAACCGAGGTTTAAGCGGCACAACATGATTTCCCTGGAAAGTAACACTAACACCTATGAAATTTGAGATCAGTTTAGTGTTGGTGTGCTCAAGAGTGCTTACGAAGATACAAGCAAGTGCGGCTACTCTGGCTCAAGGGAGTCAGCCAAGACTGAATTGATTCTATAGAGCCTCCCAGTTTTGGGACGGCAGACTGTAAGGACTCCGCCTCTGTTTCTGACCATTGCCCCCGATATAGAATCGCCAGTCCGCCGGGTTTGAGCAGCGGCAACGCGAATTCAGCACAGCGATCGCCACTCCCGACTGCCCGCACCAAAGCTAAATCAAACTCTTGGCACTGGGCAGATTGGTGCAGTTGCTCTGCCCGATCGCAAATTAAGCTCACATTTTGGAGTTCTAATTCTGGCAAGAGGTCGGTCAAAAACGCCATTTTTTTGTGGGTTGAGTCTAACAGCGTTACCTGCCAGTTGGGGCAAGCGATCGCCACCGGCAGTCCCGGAAATCCGCCGCCAGTGCCGATATCAATTACTGTCCGGGCACTATCTGGCTCGACCAGATAGGGAGCAACTCCACTTAAAGAATCCCAGAGGTGTTTTTCCCAGAAGTCTTCTGGAGCGGTAATCCGAGTTAGGTTGAGGCGCTGATTGCCCGCTAGGATTAATTCGTAAAGGCGCTGAAACTGCTGTTGCTGTTGGGAAGTCGGCTGCCAATTCAGCGTTTGCCGCCAAAGATCAAAATGGTCTGGAAGCTGAGACATCTATCCCGCCAGAGACGCACTCAAGGGTTGATCAATTCCGGTTGGATCAAACGGTTGCAGTTCGCCGTGGTTGAGCGTCCAGCAGTGATCGGCGATCGGCATCAAATCGCTGGCGTCGTGGGTGACAATCAGCAGGCTCCAATGACCTTTTAGCTTGGCGAGCAAATTCACTAACTGCCGCCGCATCGACCAATCTAGCCCAGCGGTTGGTTCATCTAGCAATAGCAAATGGGGTTGCCGAATCAATTGGACGGCTAAGGCCAAGCGCCGCTGCTGCCCGCCGCTGAGGGACTGGGGCGCGGTTGATACAGGCAAATGCTCTAGCCCCACCTCTCGCAGGGCTTCGTTAACCCGATCGACGCCCAGTTCAGGATGCCCCAGCCGCAGTTCTTCCAGCAAAGTCCCACCGCAAAAATGGCGTTCCGGGAACTGAAATACTAGCCCAGCCAACTGTTGCAGGTGTAAATTGGTCAATTCTTGCTGCCGCCAAAATATTTCTCCGCTTGTCGGTTCGGCTAATCCAGCTAAAATTTCTAGGAGGGTGCTTTTGCCAGAGCCGCTGGGGCCAATCACCAATCCCATGTGCTGAGGCGGCAATTCCAGATTAATCTGCTTGAGAATTGCACTAGCCGCCGCCGGTGGATGGTAAACCAGATTTTTCAAATAGAGCAAACTATTTCTCCAAAGGATGGCGTTAACGTGATGAAAAGAAGGTTCCCGGCGCAACGATTCACCACCATTATGGCCTCGACGGCCCTGCTATTTGTCAGTGTAGCCCCAATTTCGGCCCTAGCCGCAGACCCGTTTCGGACAGGCACAACCGCCCGCCCAATTGACTCAGACACCGAAGCCGCCTTTACGGCGGTGTTCCAACGCGGCAATTATCCAGAAGCTCGCCAGTATGTCCAAAAAGCGCTGAAGTCTGACCCCAAGGAGCCAATGGTTTATGCCCTAGCGGCAGGCGTTGCCTTTTTAGACAACGATTGGACGGCAATGAGCACCTATGCGGATCAAACGGTTAAAGTAGCCGAAAAGCTAATGCCGACTGATCCGCTGCGGGGCAATTTGTACCAAGGTGTGGGCAATTTCCTCCAGGCTGCCTACAGCATTTCGGAAGGAGGCGGGGGAACGGCGATCGGCACTCCCCAAGCCCTGCTAAAGGTGCAGCAAAGCCTAGATTTTATTGAGAAAGCGAAAGCGGTTGATGCCAAAGACCCAGAACTGAGCTTGCTGCAAGGCTTTCTAGACTGGGTGATTGCCAGCAATTTGGGTCTGTTTGACCCCAAACAAGCGATCGATCGCCTGCAAAACTACGCTGCTCCCAATTACCTCAGCTATCGGGGGATTGCCCTCGCCTATCGAGATATGAATCAGCCTGATCAGGCGCTGGTGGCAGTGGACGAAGCCCTGAAGGCGGCTCCAGACAACCCAGAACTGATTTACCTAAAGGCGCAAATCCTCAATATCCAGGGCAAAAAGGCTGAAAGCCTGCAACTGTTTGATCAGGTTGTAACCAAACTCGATCAGCTTCCACCTCCCTTTGCCAAAGAAATTACCGATGAGCGCAATCGCGTGGCGGCAAATCAGTAGGGAATTGGCAGCAGGGCGAAGTTATTTTTTTCGCAATCCTTTACTCTAAAGAAAGTTTTGCGCGCTAGTCATGCTGGAACAAATCAAATCCAACGTTTCGGTTGCCTGGATTAACAACATTGGCGAAATTCCGCAGTCGGCTTGGGATGCTCTAGCTTTGCCCTTGGCAACCCCTTTTTTAGAGTGGGAGTGGCTGCACAATATTGAAACCTCTGGCAGCGCCACGCCCCGCACAGGCTGGTTGCCCAATCATTTGACCCTGTGGCGCGATCGCAGCTTAATTGCCGTCGCCCCGCTCTATGTGAAGGGACACAGCTACGGTGAATTTGTCTTCGACCAGCAGTGGGCAGATTTGGGCTATCGGCTAGGGATTGAGTATTATCCCAAGCTGTTAGGGATGACGCCGTTTACTCCGGCCGAAGGCTATCGGTTTTTGATTGCTGAAGGCGAAGATGAACCAGAACTAACGGCCCTAATGGTGCGAGAAATTGACCATTTTTGCGATCGCAATGCGCTGTCTGGCTGTAATTTTCTGTTTGTTGACCCGACTTGGCGGTTACTAATGGCGGAGCTGGGTTATGCCAGTTGGATGCACCACAGCTATATTTGGCAGAATCAGGGCTACCAGACCTTTGCCGATTATCTGACCAGTTTTAATGCCAACCAGCGCCGCAACATTAAGCGCGAGCGCAAGACGATCGCCACCGCTGAGCTAAAGATGCAAATCCTGACCGGGGAAGAGATCCCCAAGTCATTGTTTTCGCTGATGCACCACTTTTATGGCGATACCTGTGACAAATTTTGGGGTGGCAGCAAATATTTAACCAAAAAGTTTTTCGAGCAGCTTTATCCCAAATACGCCCATCGGGTTATGTTTGTGGTGGCTGAGGCTCCGCAAAATCCGCGTCAACCTCTAGGGATGTCCTTCTGTTTGACCAAGGGAGATCGCCTCTATGGTCGCTATTGGGGCAGCCTGCAAGAAATTGACTGCCTGCATTTTGAAGCGTGCTATTACTCACCGATTGAATGGGCGATCGCCAACCGTATTCAAATGTTTGACCCCGGAGCCGGAGGACAACATAAAATGCGGCGCGGCTTCCCAGCTCGCCCCAACTACAGTCTGCACCGCTTTTACGACCCCCGGCTCAGCCAAATCTTAACCGGCTACATCAACCAAATTAATCAACAAGAACAGCAACAAATTGATTATCTCAACCAAGACTTACCCTTTAACTCGTAAATCTTGTCTGAGCGACCCTCTTGATACAGTAGTGTTGTCTGTTGAATCAGTTGCATCAGGAAGCCGCTCGAAACCGCGATCGCATCGAAAACTCAGCACATTTACTGATGCCTGAGTCTCGCAAGGTACATTAGTACTCCAATTCTATTCATACACGCACAGTGGGTCAAGATCGCGCCTGCTGGTTTGACAGCACACGAGAGACGCAGGCTTAGCCTTCAGGCGCATGCTCTAGCCAATCAAAAATTTGATTGAGCTGAGCAATATTCACGAGTCCGTACTGCCAAAGCACGATCGGCAATAGCCCAGAGGTGCGCTCGGCTTGCCGGAGGGCAAGTTGAATTTCAGCCGCTGGAATCGCTAAATCATTCTGCAAGAAATTGATCAATTGAGTTGATTTTTTTGTTTTCATCTGATGCCCCTAGCGATCGCTGCTCAATTGATGCTGATGATTTTGATAAAACATGCTGAAAATTAAGGGTGTGAATGGGTTTTGCTAAACAGCAAAACCCATTCACACCGATAGGTTATTGATTTTGATCAGGAGTTGTATCTTCTCACCAAAATAGTCAATTAAATCTTGGTTTTGAGTTTGCCGCTGTCCGGGACGGTGGAATGAGTGGGCGATCCGATAAATGGCTGATAATCGCGGACAACCTGCCCCGATGCGGCAAAGTGAATGGTGCCCTTTCCATCCTTGAGCGGTGTAATAATCTTTTCTTCGCAGAAGAGGTCGCCATTTTTCTTCCGATTGATAAACTCTGCCTCAAACACCTGGCCGGCTTGCAGCGTGTTCCAAAGCTGGCGGTAGAAAGCGGTTCCGTGCTGACCCGATTTCAAGATCGCTGGCGTTTGACCGATCGCCTCAGCCGCACTATAGCCAGTAATTTGCTCAAAGGCTGGATTAACGTAGGTGATCACCCCTGCTTGATTGGTAATCGTCATCATTTCTGGACGATGATCAATCAAGAAGGACAAGGCTTCCCACAGTTCCGCTTGCTTGTGCTGCGATGCATCTTGAATCATCCCCAAGACCTGGAGCGGAAATCCATCACTCGCCATCACGAGGGGAGTTTCCTGCGATCGCAGCCAACCCCAAGTCCCATCTGGGCGCTGCATCCGATATTCAATTTCAATCACTTCGCCCTGGCGCAACCTGATCGAGCGCTGATAGTGATCTGAAACTCGGTTTAAATCATCGGGATGAATCAGCCCCGCCATGCCAACAGCTCCCATTGCTTCAACTTCTGCGGCTGTGTAGCCCAAGATCGCCGAAACCGACGAGGTGGCACAGATCGTGCATTGATCAACCAGGTCATAGATGTAAATGCTGCCTGAAATCGCGTTAATCGCGTGCGCCTGAAGGCTGCCCAGCGCTTTGATTAACTGTTGGGGCAAGCTAAGACAAGCGGAGTAGGCCATATCGTGAGTGTTTACCATGTCTGATCCTCAGATTTTGCTTCAGAGGGCGAATCGACTGACACACCTCTGAATGTTTTCCGAACAAACCAACCGGGATGGATCTCCTGCTGCATTATTTTCTCTTTGTAACCAAAGAGCGCTGCTGGAGTTTTCCTAGCCGAAGCCATAGAGCAGAGTAACCAGTCAGCTACTTTATCTCTAGGTTCAGTTTTAGAGATAAGTTGTAAGGAAACTGTGAAGCTCAAAAAAAATGGTTAAGAGTTGATGATCAAAACAAGATATTTTAGTTGGAACTTATCGATCATTGACTTGACAATAGATTTAGCACCTGCTTGCTCAGGAGTTGACTATGAAAATCCTGGTTGTAGAAGACGATCAAGATGTCGCGCTAATTCTAAAGCTGCTCTTTTCTAGCTATCACTACGCCGTTGATGTTGGCACCGACGGTGAAACTGGCTGGCAAATGGTGGATGCCTTTGAGTACGACCTGATTGTGCTGGATGTGCTTCTGCCTGGGATAGATGGGATTAGTCTGTGTCAAAAGATTAGAGCCAAAGGATTCCGGGTGCCGATTTTGCTGCTGACGGGGCAGGGCGGTAGCCACCAAAAAGCGATCGCCCTCAATGCCGGTGCTGATGATTATGTCGTCAAACCCTTTGATTCAGAAGAATTGATGGCTAGGGTGCAGGCGCTGCTGCGGCGGGGGGGTGCTGTTGCTCAACCTGTGCTGGAATGGGGGCACCTCCAGCTTGATCCCGGCAGCAAGAAGGTCAACTATGGCACCCAGCTCTTGACCTTAACCCCAAAGGAATCGGCGATTCTGGAGCTATTTCTGCGTCACGCCCAGCAGGTGTTTAGCGCTAGGGCAATTCTCGACCATGCCTGGAGTTCTGCCGAATCGCCGGGGGAAGAAGCCGTGCGGGTGCATATCAAAGAGCTGCGCCAAAAATTAACGGCAGCCGGTGCTCCCAAAGACTTGATTAAGACCATTTATCGGGTCGGCTATCGGCTGAATCCGCTCTATTCGTCTGCCTTGGCGACCGAGACCAAGGAGTCGCCTTTGCACATTGCCGAACTCAGGTCGGTCAACCAGGAATTGCGATCGGTGCTGGAGGAACTGCAAGCCACCCAAGCCGCTCTACAACGGCAAAATACTGAGTTAGAAATTGCCCGCCAGAGAGTTGAGCAAGAACTTCAGCAGCGGCAGCAGGTGGAGCAGCAGTTGCAGGCGGCTCATGATCAACTCGAGCGGCAGGTGACTAAGCGGACGGCTGAACTGATTCAGTCCAACATTAACTTGCAGCAGCAAAAACATCAGTGGCAGGCGTTGTTTGATCATGCGCTTGATGCGATCGCCATCACAGATGACGAGGGTAACTACGTCGATGCGAATTTAGCCGCCTGTGACTTGTTTGGCGTGTCTAAACCAGACTTGCTAAATCTCAACATTGCCGATTTTGCTGCTTCCGAAGCCCGTTCAGAGATTGCTCAGCTTTGGCAGCAATTTCTCCAGCAGGGACAAATGCTAGGAGAATTTCCGGTACAGCGCCCAGATGGAACGCTGCGGGAGACAGAATTTAGCGCGATCGCCAATTTCATTCCCCATCGCCACCTGTCGATTTTGCGAGACATTAGCGATCGCAAGCGAGCCGATGAAGACCTCCGCCAGAGTGAAGAACTCCTGAGTCTGTTTTTCTCGCAGTCTTTGGATGGGTTTTTCTTTATGATGCTGGATCAGCCCTTGGACTGGGATCAAACCACCGACAAAGCTGCCGCGATCGAGTATGCCTTTACCCACCAGCAGATGACTCGCGCTAACGATGCCGTCTTGGCTCAGTACAACTGCACCCGTGAGCAATTTTTGGGACTAACCCCAGCGGATCTGTTTGCCCATGACCTCGATCATGGCAAAACCGTCTGGCGCGAGTTCTTTGATGCCGGACACCTGCACGTTGAAACCAATGAGCGCAAATTTGATGGTAGCTCAATGGTGATTGAAGGCGACTATATTTGCCTTTACGATCGCCAAGGCAGAATTACTGGGCACTTTGGCATTCAGCGCGACATTAGCGATAGAGTTCGGCTGGAAGCCGAACGCAAGCAAGCCGAAACCGCTCTGCTCGAAAAACAGCATTTAATTGAGCAAATCACCAACTCCACCTCCGCCATTCTCTATATTTATGACCTGTTTGACCAGCGGAATATTTATGTCAATCCTCAAATTTCTGTTGTCTTGGGCTATTCTCCAGCCGAAATTCAAGCCATGGGAAGCAATCTGTTCATTAATCTGGCTCACCCAGATGACCTGCCCAGAGTTCTTGCCCAAATTGAACAGTGCCTAACTGCCAAAGATAGCGATTGGCTTGAAATTGAATATCGGATGCGCCATGCCAATGGAGAGTGGCGCTGGCTCCAAAGCAAAGACAGCGTTCTGAATCGGACGGCTGATGGTTCGCCGCAGCAGATGATGGGGACGGCGATTGATATCACCGATCGCAAGCAACTCGAAATCGAACTGCGGCAAATCAGCACCGCTTTGAGCCATGCCGTAGAAGGCATCTCTCGGTTAGACTCAGCCGGAAACTACCTTTCCGTCAACGATGCTTATGCTCGCATGGTGGGATACTCGCCCCCCGAAATGGTCGGCATCAACTGGCAAACCACCGTCCATCCGGATGATTTGGCAGCGGTAAATGCCGCCTATCAGCAAATGCTTAGCGCCGGCAAAGTCGAAGTGGAGGCCAGAGGGATCAGGAAAGACGGCTCCATTTTTGACAAGCAACTGCTGATGATCCTGGCGGAAGACGAACAGCAACAATTGATCGGGCATTATTGCTTTTTGAAAGATATTACTGACCGCAAGCAACTCGAAGTCGATCGCCAGTACGTCGAAGCCAACCTGCGTGAATCGGAAGCAAAATATCGATCGCTGTTTGAGTCGATCTATGAAGGCTTTTGCGCGATTGAAGTTTTATTCGATCAAAATCAAAAGCCAGTGGATTACTGCTTTCTCCAAGTCAATCCGAAGTTCGAGCAGCAAACTGGGATCAAAGATGCGGTAGGTAGACGAATCCGCGAAATCGCCCCCCAGCACGAAGAATACTGGTTTGAGATTTTTGGCCAGGTTGCGTTGACGGGGCAGCCAATCCGGTTCGAGAATTACGCAGCCGAACTTCAGCGCTGGTATGACGTTTACGCCTTTCCAATTGCAGATCCACAATTGCATCACCTTGGCATTCTGTTCAACGAGATCAGCGATCGCAAGGAGGCGGAGGCGGCCCAACGGGAAAGCGAACAACGCTTTCGATCAGCCTTTGACTATGCCGCCATTGGCATGGCCCTGGTGGCAACCGACGGTCGCTGGCTGCAAGTCAATCGGGCCGTGTGCGAAATTGTCGGTTACTCAGAAGCAGAATTGCTGTCTACCACCTTCCAAGCGATTACCTATCCCGAAGATCTGGAGCAAGATTTGGAATTTGTGCGCCAAATGCTGGCCGGACAGATTCGCACCTACCAAATGGAGAAGCGCTACATCCATAAACTAGGGCATCTGGCCTGGATACTGCTCAGTGTTTCGATGGTTTACGATGCTCAGGATCAGCCCCAATACTTTATTTCCCAAATTCAAGACATTAGTGATCAAAAGCGGCTGGCAGCCGAACGCCAGCAAGCCGAACAAAAAATTCGGGAGCAAGCGGCCCTGATTGACATTGCCACTGATGCTATTTTTGTCTCTGATTTAGAAGGTCGAATTCTGCTTTGGAATCGAGGTGCTGAGCAACTCTTTGGCTGGACGGCAGAGGAGGCGTTGAGTAAAGAAATTAAGACGTTGCAACACCCTAATTTATCTGACCTAACCGCAGAGATGGAGAGTGTTCTGAGCACTGGCTTTTGGCAAGGAGAGCCAGAAAAGGTGACAAAAACAGGTAAAAACATCATTGTTGCCAGTCGCTGGACGCTGATGCGCGATCAGTCAGGACAGCCCAAATCAATCCTGATTGTCAACACCGACATCACCACCAAGAAGCAATTAGAGGCTCAGTTTTACCGCACCCAGCGGCTAGAGAGCCTAGGCACCTTAACCAGCGGCATTGCCCACGACCTCAACAACATCTTTACGCCCATTTTGGCGATTTCTCAGTTGATGCGCTCGACAACTCAGACCGAATTAAGCGAGCGATCGCAGGAGATGCTAGCAATGTTGGAAAATAGTGCCAAACGGGGAGCTGGCTTGGTTAAACAAATCGTCACTTTTGCGCGGGGAACCGAAGGCAGACGCACCACACTCCAAATCAGACCTCTGCTGCTAGAAGTAGTTAAAGTTTTAGAGCAAACCTGGCCCAAATCAATCCAAATTCGGACTGCCATTTCGCCCCAATCCCTGGGGATGATTTACGCTGATCCGACTCAACTGCATCGGATCTTGATGAACCTGTGTGTAAATGCTCGTGATGGGATGCCCAATGGTGGTGTTCTTACCCTCTCAGTCGAAAATCGCTTCGTTGATGCCAACTTTGCCCAACTGAACCTAGATGCTCAGGTCGGTGACTACGTGGTAATTGCCGTTTCTGATACCGGCAGCGGAATTCCACCCGAAATTCGCGATCGGATCTTTGACCCATTCTTCACCACCAAAGCACCCGGACAAGGCACTGGCTTAGGGCTTTCAACGATTTTAGGAATTATCAAAAGCTACGGCGGCTTTTTGCAAGTCTATAGTCAGGTTGGGCAAGGGAGTCAATTTATTGTCTACTTACCCACAACTGAGGAAATTAGAACCGAAGGTCAGCCCACAGAAGAACTGCCGCAAGGGCACGGAGAACTGGTTTTGATTGTCGATGATGACGCTGATGTGCAAAAAACTAATCAAGCGCTGCTGGAAAGCTATTGCTACGAAACACTGATTGCGGATGATGGGCTAGAAGCGATCGAATGCTATGCCAAGCACCAAGATCAGATTGGGGCGGTACTGCTGGATATCATGATGCCGAAAATGGATGGCATCACCGCTGTTCGGACGCTCAAAAAAATTAATCCCCAAGCAAAAATTATTGCCATTAGTGGACTCGCAGCCAATCGAGAGCCGGTGCTGAGTGCAGGCGCTAGCCTGTTTTTAGCAAAACCCTATACCACCGAAGACCTGCTGATCAGCCTACATCGCCTACTTCAGGCTTAGGTCATCATGTCAAATGCCTGCAAGAGTCTAATCCTTGTCTCCTGCTACTCTGCCAGAATCTCTTTCAGGGCAGCTTCGATCGTTGGGAACTGGAAGTTAAAGCCGTAGCTCTCGGCCCGGCGGGGTAAAACTTGTTGCCCTTCTAAAACAACCTGAGCCGCTTCACCCAGCAATAGTTCTAAAACAAAGTCGGGCACCGGCAGCCAAGAGGGGCGGTTGAGGACTCGTCCCAGCGTTGCACAAAACTCCGTCATCCGGACTGGATGCGGGGCAGTGGCATTGAGGACGCCTTCTAAGTCTGAGCGGGTTAAAGCTTGCAGGATCAGGTTGACTAAATCTTCCCGGTGAATCCAAGAGAACCACTGTTGCCCAGTGCCGATTGGCCCACCCGCAAACAGCTTGAAAGGTGGCAAAATTTTGGCCATTGCTCCGCCCATCCCCAGCACAATTCCAAACCGCAAAATCACCAGCCGCGTTCCATACTCCTTTACTTTTTGGGCTTCGGCTTCCCAAGGCTGGCAGACTTGAGCCAAAAAATCATTCCCTGGCGGGCTGGTTTCATCAAACGTGGCCGTTTCGCTAGTGCCGTAGTAGCCGATCGCAGACGTGCTAACCAACACTGGGGGGCGAGGTTGAGCTTGGGCGATTGCCTCCACCAGCTTTTGGGTGCCCAGTTGGCGGCTGCTGAGGATTTCTTGCTTGCGTTCAGGCGTCCAGCGCTCGCCGGTTAACGGTTCCCCGGCCAAATTGACCACGCCATCACAGCCAGCGATCGCTGGCTGCCAGTCGCCAGCGACTTTGGGCGTGTAAGCAATAGTGGTTAAGCCAGGAAAGCGATCGGGCGGAAAAAGCTGAGCCAGCTTAGCAGGGTTCCTCACCAAGGCAACAACCTGATCACCTTCGGCCAGCAAGCGCTCCATCAAGCGAGTGCCCACAAAACCCGTTGCCCCTGTAACTGCAATTTTCATTTCGATCCCAATTCCGGTAGAGTCAGCCTGAAAGATCTGGCGCGGCGATCGCTGGTTTGAAAGAGATCAAAGGCGATTAGCTTAACTTTAAAGCAGTGGCCGGCACCTCTTCCCAGGAGGCAACCGTTCTGATCCGAGCTTGCCACCCCGCCGCCTTTTGGGCTGCTGTTAAATTTTGCTCAAAAGATTCATGACATTCCTGAGCCTGCGATTCATTGGCGCAGGCAATGCAGGCATACAGCAGTCCAGTCGGATCAAGCTGCTCATTCACCCAAATTTTCACTTGCTGACCTCCATCTACGACAGGTGCTACTCCTAGTTTAAGGACGAACAGCGCTCAAACAGCGAAAAAAACGTGCCCAAACCCTACAAAAAAGATTCAGGCACATTTTATAAATAGCAATTTCTGCACATGGCAAGCAACGCTAAGCCTATCGCAAGCGTTTGCCTTCATGCAGGAGCATCGCCTTATTTTTGAGCCGTGCTCTAGTACGCTAGACCCATACTGCGGGTTGTTTCGGCACCCAAATAAACTCGAATGCTCAGGAAGTCAGTCGGGCAAGCTGTTTCACAGCGCTTGCAGCCAACGCAGTCTTCTGTCCGAGGGGATGAAGCAATTTGAGCTGCTTTACAGCCGTCCCAAGGAACCATCTCTAGAACATCGGTGGGACAAGCTCGAACGCATTGAGTGCAGCCAATGCAAGTATCATAAATCTTGACTGTGTGAGACATTAATGCAAATGCTCCTATCTATAAGGACGTTACGGTAGGCTTCTGCTGCTGGGAGGTTAGGGATGAGCCAGAAGGTCAAATCTCCCGAACGAAATAAAGTTTACCGCAGTGCCTTGACCAGTTCTAGAGATTAGCGAAGAAACTTCAAACAATGTAACGTGCCAGTCACGGTGGGCAGAGGTCAACCCAAGCGCTGAGATGAGGCAGTTTATTGCAAACCGCTAATCAGCATGTAAACTGCCAAACCTAGCAGCAGCGCCTGAAACATTCTGCCGACGATCGGATCTGGCAGCTTAGGCAGTAGCCTCGTCCCCAACTGGGCCCCGACAATTCCCCCCATCCCTAAGCACAAGCCTGGCACCCAGAGGACGTTATTGTTCAGGCTATGCTGAACGATGCCGGAAATCGCAATCACAACGATCGCCCCCAAACTGGTTCTGACCGCAATTTTGATCGGTTGAGCCAGCAGCAGCATTTGCAAGGGCACCATCACCACCCCACCGCCAACGCCAAACAGACCCGACAATAACCCCGCCAAGATGCCAATCCCAGCCGTGTGGGGCAGTAAAGATTGCTGAGGCGCTGCTTGCACGGGCGGCAGGGCCGATTCGCGTCTTTGCAGCCGCTGCTTGAGCGCCATCATATAAATTGTGACCAGCAGCAGTCCAGCAAAGCCCAGCGCCAAAGTTCGCTCTGGTAGGCGATCGCCCAACCAAGCTCCCACTTGGGCAGTCAGAATTCCAAAGCCAGCCAACAATAAAGCAGCCGATTTGTCCAAGTCCCCCATTCGTAAATTTTGCAGACTGCCAGAAGCCGCACTCAGAAACACAGCGACTAAGCTGGTCGCCGTGGCTTCTACCAACGACACCCCAAACAAAGTCAGGGCTGGCACCATCAATAACCCACCGCCAATCCCCAGTAGCCCAGACAAAATTCCAGTTACGATGCCAATCAAAAACAGACTAATTGCGATCGCTGGCGAATTCGTTAGCAAGGTTTACGCTGAAGCCATTAGGAAGGCTGAAGTCTACAGTCCATAATTTAAGTCTAATTCGACGACCTTAAGCTATTCGTTACGGGAGACAGCCGAGAGCTTGTCTGTGAGAACTGTATGACTGAGTCAACTACCCTAAGCCGCTAAGGCTGAGCTTAGGGCTTGCAATTCAAGTTCCCGTTTCCGAGCAGACTGCAATAGGCGGATTGACCGCCGCCCTAGATTTCAAATAGTCCTCACAAATGTTAATGGCAGCGTTGTAATCTGCATGGCACTCAAAACCACACTTCTTACACCGAAATTCAGCTTGGGACGGGCGATTACCTCGCTCAATGTGTCCGCATTTAGAACACTTTTGGCTGGTGTAGCGCGGGTCAAGGAAACCTACGTTTACACCTCTAGCTTCAGCTTTGTAAGTCACGAATGCTTGGAATTGAGCAAAGCTCCATCCATGCAGTCTACGGCGTTGAGCCTTCCTCATTTTGGCTCTACCGCGAATGTTTGTGAGGTCTTCAAATACCAATGTTGCGCCACTGCTAACCGATTGAGCCAAACGCTTACTCAGCACATGGTCACAATCTTTTCTGAAACGTTTCTGGCGACCCGACAGCTTTTTCAAATGCCGTTTAGCGCTTTTCGTGCCTTTAGATTGCAGTCTTCGACGCAACTCAAATGTTCTATCTTCTACTCCTTTCCAATCGTCGGAACCATATTTACTGCCTCGACTATCCATCGCTGGAGTTACAATCCCCAGATCCACCCCTACAACCTCATTCGTTGCAACGGCGATGGGAGGTTTAATCTCCATTACGATATGCAGCCACCATCGCCCTTTGCGGTCTTGCAGCAAGTCTGCACTGGTGGTTTTCCAGGTGAGATATTGACGGTAATATTCAGCCACTTCAAAGGGCAGCTTGAGCCGTCCATTCAGGCTGAGGATTGTCACCTCACTTCGGTCAAACCAGACCGAGTAAGATCTCGCGTCATAGCGAATGGGGCAACGGTTCGAGATTGGGCAATTAACGGTTTTCCCTTTCTTTTTCAGCGCCTTAGCAGATTTCAAAGCTTCAGTTGCCTTGACTCTGGCAGCACAAGTCAATTGAGCAGGCAAGCCAGTCATAGCGCGATGGTCGGAGTAAGTTGCTTTGTGCAGTTCTACGCCATTTGCCAAGTTGTTTTCCCATCCATGCTTGCACACCGCATTAAACGACCAAGTGTATTGCTCAATCGTTTGAGTCAAAACTTTGGCCGTTTCCAGGTTGGGCTTAAGTTGGATGCGAATCGTTCTTTGCATACAGATAGTATACCCTCATATAGAACTAAGGTTATCTGTAAGTCGCAAAGATTATGTGTCAATCTACGCGGTATCGAACGTTCGGCTGAGCGCGGTTCGGCTGAGCTCACCGTCGAAGCCTCACGCCGAAGTCTTGTCGAAGCATCCCTCCCTACGCCGCTTTGCTGAGCGTAGGGTCTCTCGGAGAATCCGATGAATATCGATTCATGAGAAATCCTGATTCAGAGCCGCTTCGCCGCGACGGAAAATTTCTGTGGCGTGGTCTGTCCAGGTGCCTTGCCCCCAGTAGCGAAAACAACTGGTTTGGAGCAGGAGGTTGTAGAGCAGGGACTGGCGATAGGGAGTGGATTTGGTCAGGGCAGGGTTTTGGGCCAGCAGCGGGTCAAGTTTTTGATGGAAACCGGCGCTGAGTTGATACATGGGACTGAGCACATTTTCGTAGCCCTGCACCCAACTGAGATGATTCGTCCAAGAAGCGCCATCCATGTGAAAGTTGGGGTCGGCTTGCTTGAGTTGGGCGATCGCCGCTTCTACACTGGCTGAACCTTGAGTGTCAATCTGCTGCCGAATTCGGTGCTGCCCGATCGGCTGGCACTGCGGGAAATCGTTTAAAGTCACCCCAGCCGCCCCAATTAGTTCCAGATACTCGGTGCCATTCATGCCGACCACATCTTTGCCCATTTCCTGCCAGGCTCGCTCAAAGCCGCCGGGGAATTCATTCATCATTACGCCGCCGTTTTCACCGTCGCCAATTTGGGTCACAATCGGTGGAATTGAGATCCCGGCTAGCGATCGCCGCTGGAGGGTTTTGGCCTCGTAAAAGGGCTGCATTTGGGCCACCAGCTTGGTATCGGAGCCTTGGGTTTTAATCAGAGCGGCGATTTTAAGAACCTCGCCCTGGCTGTTACGCGCCACCAAACAATGGGGCAGGTGAGGATCAACTAAGGCTGTCCCGGTCAAGGTTTCCACCGAGTGCTCCTGGAGCATCAGCCAGGTATAGCCGCATTCTTGCAGGGCTTGCACAAACGCATACAAGGCATCCGGATGATTGGGTAAATGCATCTCTGGGGGCGAAAAGCCCCGCACCCGCGCCAAGGCTGACTTGCCAAACACAGCCGCAAAATGATGCTGCCAAGCTTGAATTTGAGTTTTGATATCCGCGATCGGGGTAGTCGTAATCACCGCATGGCTCCAGCAGGTGCCAAGCCACTCTACGTAGGGCTGGTAGGCGACATCACAGGTAATCCGGCGCAGGTTGTCGAGGACATCATTGCGCCCCATTTGCCGCAAACCCCAGAGCAAATTGCCAGAGTAGTCGAGCATGACTCTGGGGTTGTAGCCTTGCCCAACCAAATTTGGAATCATCTCCCCCATCCGGGAGTAGCACCAGGCAAAGGGAGCCGCATTGTGGTTGTCGCCCTCTTGGGGATGCTCAAACATATACTGCAAATTGCTGATTAGCTCCCCATTTGCTCCGGCTGGAATGGTGGGCTGGTGCATGTGGAGGGCGATCGCAAACCCGGCTCGAATATCTGCCAGCCGCAGGTTGGTTTGGGGCAAAAACACGGGTTGCTGTTGCTGGACAACCTGCGCTAGTTCTGCTTCCCAACCCGAAATGTTCGGTAAATCATCAATTAATTCCGGCAGGTCTAAAACTGGCAGGGTGAGCAAGGTCATAGTTTTCCTCAGTGAGTGGCATGGATGAGCGGGCCAGAGTTGACTATACTCGCTCTAACACCTGCTCAGGGAATTACTGCTGCTGTTGAAGTTGTTTAATCGTGCGATAAAGCTCTGGAAGATGGGTTTGGAGAGCGAGCGACTTCAGGAATAACTTTTGTGACCCCAAAAATTAATCAGGGAAAGTTGCCAGTCTAGATTGTCTAAATCGACTAGCCTTGCAGCTTCTTGATCAGCAACTGATTGGTTAATTTGGGGTCAGCCCGACCGCCGGTTTTTTTCATGATTTGCCCGACAAAAAAGCCTTGCAGCTTGGTTTTACCGGCTCGATATTGTTCTAGCTCCTGCGGGTGAGCCTGCAAAATTTCATCGATCGCCGCTTCCAAAGCACTCGTATCAGAGATTTGGGTTAGCCCTTTGCTTGCGACCAAGGCTTGGGGTGAGCCGCCTTGGGCTAAAAGCTCCGGCAGCAGCTCCTTAGCAATTTTGCTGCTGATGCTGCCGCTTTCAATTAGCCCTGTCAATTCAGCTAGGGCGGCTGGCGTCAGCGGAATTTCGCTGATGCTGAGTTTTTCAGTTTTTAGATAGGCGGTAATGTCGCCCATAATCCAATTGGCGGCTTGCTTGGGGTTGGCTCCGGCCGCCACCGTAGCTTCAAAGTAGGCGGTAATCGCGTGATCATCCGTTAGCACCCTAGCATCGTAGGGTGAGAGGTCTAACTCGGTTTCGTAACGATGCCGCTTTTGGGCCGGCAGTTCGGGTAGCTGCGATCGCCATGCTGCCAATTGCTCAGCGCTGACTTCAATTGGCCCTAAATCTGGCTCTGGAAAATAGCGGTAGTCGCTAGAGCCTTCCTTGAGCCGCATACTAAAGGTCTGCTGGCTCGATTCATCCCAGAGCCGAGTTTCCTGATAAATCGGCTCTCCGGTCGTTAGGGCTTGAATTTGGCGCTCGATTTCAAACTCGATCGCCCGCTGAATGGCGCTAAACGAGTTCATGTTTTTGATTTCGACTTTAGTGCCGAATTTTTCTCTGCCGACGGGACGAACCGAGATATTCACATCGCAGCGGAGTGAGCCTTCCTGCATGTTGCCGTCGCTTACCCCCAGGTAGCGCATAATTCGCCGCAGTTCTTGGGCGTACTCGGCCGCTTCTTGCCCAGAGCGCAAATCCGGCTCCGAGACAATTTCCACCAGCGGCACCCCGGCTCGGTTGTAGTCCACCAAGGAGCAAGTGGAACCAGAGAGGCGATCGCTGCCCACATGCACCAATTTGCCTGCATCTTCTTCCATGTGGAGACGAGTGATCCCAATCCGTTTACGGACGGGCTGCCCATCCTGATCTAATAATTCAATTTCTAGCCAACCGTGTTCAGCGATCGGCAAGTCGTACTGCGAAATTTGATAGTTTTTCGGTAAATCGGGGTAAAAATACTGCTTGCGATCGAACTTGCTGTAGGGAGCAATCTGGCAATTCAGAGCCAAACCAGCCTTGACGGCGTACTCCAGCACCTTCTGGTTCAGGACGGGCAGCGTACCCGGTAATCCCAGACAAACCGGGTCAATGTGGGTATTAGGAGTGGCTCCAAACTGGGTTGAGCTGGTTGAGAAAATTTTCGTTTCTGTACTGAGCTGACAGTGGGTTTCTAGACCAATAATCGCCTCGTACTGAGTTTGAATCGCAACCGTCATCGCTTAAACCGTCAATGTTGGGCACTCTCCATTGTATATCGCGCCTGAATGGATATAGAAGTTACACAGTTGAGTAAGTTATTTTAGCAATCCAACTTAGCGATCACTATGCACGATCAGCTAACCATTGCTCTAAATCAACCAAGGGTGTGAAGTTGAGTCAGGCTTCGCCGAGGTCTTCCAGGACGGGTAAATCAGTGATGAGAGGTGCGATGGATTAGCGCGATCGCGAAGTAATTTGCAGACTAGATCTGAACTGTATCAACAGTAATTTCAGTCACTCCACTCAACTGTGCAGGGAGCATCCCAGTTTTGCGTTAAGCATTTATGCTTAGCCACCCTATTTACTGAGGTGCGGTTGAGAAGTATCCATTGAGGTAGGCACACCGATGCTTGAGCAGTTGAGGAACATTCTTCGCTTGC
>JAHHGS010000011.1 GCA_019359715.1 Aphanocapsa sp. GSE-SYN-MK-11-07L
GGTGATTTTGAACAATACTGGGACTTCCACAAAATCAAGGAATTTACTCGCAATCATATCGATAAATTTCTCAACCCAGATATTCTAATTCTGGCTTGATTGCGTCGCTCTAAAAGAGCCGCACCCATTTCTGATCCTACAGTCCGCTAATTGGGCTAGAGCGAGAATAATAATTTTCAGTAGCCTAGGCAAAGCTTGCGGGTGGCGGCTACTGCATTCGTACGACTAACCCATCTTGAAAAACCAGCAATTCTTGTGGCTGAATTGTTTGCCAGACTTCGTTATCTGTGAGAGGAAGGGTAGCAATCACGGCCACCCGATCGCTGGGACGAGTTAGCTCACTAAAGTCAACGGTAATATCCTGGTCAATTAAATGGGCGGCAGCAAAGGGGGCTTGCCGGATAATGTAGCTAAGGTGGGTTGAGCAATGGACAAAAAAATGCTCACCATCGGAAAGTAGGTAGTTAAATGTCCCGAACTGGGCGATCGCCTGGGTAATTTCTTTCAGGGTTTGATATAGCTCTGCTAGGGGTGGTTTTTGGGTTGGAAAACGCTGACGCAGCCTGGTTAAGATCAGGCAAAATGCCCACTCGCTATCGGTCTTGCCAACAGCGGTATAACATTGATCAGGCTGGGACTTGAGGTTAAAAATATTGGGCAAGTCTCCATTGTGGGCAAACACCCAGTAGCGTCCCCACAGCTCTCGCCGGAAAGGATGGCAATTTTCCAGTAAAATTTCCCCTTGGGTTGCTTTGCGGATATGAGCAATCACATGGGTCGATTTGATCGGGTAACGTCTGACCAAGCCAGCAATTTCCGACTCAACCGACGGGCGAACATCCACAAACAGGCGGCAACCCAAGCCTTCAAAAAAAGCAATTCCCCAGCCGTCTCGATGCTGGTCAGTCCTGCCGCCACGGGCACAGAATCCCTCAAACGAAAAGCAAATGTCAGTCGGGACGTTGCAATTCATCCCAAGTAATTGGCACATAGAGCAAGCTTCTAAAACAACAGATTTAGCAACTGCTGTCCACAGGCTACTCGATTTGTGCCCTTAATCCTAGTCCTGCCCTGCAAAGGTAAATTCTGGATTTTTATAGATAATTTTTAGACAGACAGGGCTTTCAGCAAGGCATTACCCATTCCTCGGCAGCCCAATGGATGCATGCCCGCCGACATAATATCGGGGGTGCGATCGCCCTGCTCTAGCACCTGCAGCACGGCTTGCTCAATTTGATCGGCGGCTGCCGACTGGCCTAGGGCGTAGCGCAGCATCATGGCAGCGCTCAGCACCATTGCTAGGGGGTTGGCTTTATCTTGTCCAGCAATGTCTGGAGCTGAACCGTGGACGGGTTCAAACACGCCGGGGCCAGTTGCCCCCAAGCTGGCCGAAGGCAACATGCCGATGCTGCCGGTTAGCATGGCGGCGGCGTCAGAGAGAATATCGCCCAACAGATTGCCGGTCACAATCGTGTCAAACTGTTTGGGGGCGCGGACAAGCTGCATGGCGGCATTGTCTACGTACATGTGGGAAAGTTCAACGTCTGGGTAGTCTTGCGCCAGCAGAGTGATGCGATCGCGCCAAAGTTGAGAAACTTCTAGCACATTCGCCTTATCGACCGAACACAGCTTTTGACGACGCTTGCGAGCGGCTTCAAAGGCGACGCGCCCAATCCGGTCAATTTCAGTCTCGCTGTAGACCATTGTGTTGACTCCCCGCTGCTCTCCCGCTTCACTGCTGAAGATGCCCCGCGGTTGACCAAAGTAAATGCCGCCGGTCAGTTCTCGCACCACCATAATGTCTACCCCAGATACGACTTCTGGCTTGAGGCTAGAGGCATCTAAGAGCTGGGGCAAAATTTTGGCCGGGCGCAGGTTGGCAAATAATTCTAGACCCGATCTCAGACCTAATAAGCCAGTTTCTGGGCGCAGATGCCGAGGTTGAGTATCCCACTTGGGGCCACCGATCGCTGCTAACAGCACTGCATCGCTATTGCGACAGGTTGCTAGGGTAACTTCAGGCAACGGTTCGCCTGTAGCATCAATCGCCGCTCCCCCCATCAGGGCCGTCGTAAAGTCAAAGCTGAGGTCAAACGGGGCAGCAATTGCTTCCAGGATCTCGACGGCGATCGCCATAATTTCGGGGCCAATCCCGTCCCCTGGCAGGAGCGTAATTCGATACCGCTGCATTTTCAGTTTGACCGCTGGTTAATACAAAGATTCCGCCACCATTGTCTAACAGATTTGCCCTCCGCTACAGTTCGATTGGCTCTATTGGCCAAACTCTAGCCGAGCTTGCTCAACCAGTTCAACCGTGACAACGTCTTGGGATTGCTCTCTGGCCAAATGCTCAATCCGCTGCCGAGCCTGGGTACGGGCAAAAAAGGGAATCCCTTTGAGCATCAGTTTGGCAGCCGGTGTCCAACTCAGAACATCCACTAAATCGGATTCTCTCATGATTTTTCGAGCCTCATTGCCCTGGGTCAACCTTATTTTAGTCCAACCCAAAAAATTGATCTCGCCCTAGAACGGTTTGGCCAAAATCAGGCACCCAGGAAATCCAATCGCCTGCTTCTGTTTCGCACAGCAGTAAGGCTTGATCAAAGCTATAGGGAGAGAGGCGATCGCGCAGATTCACCCATAGATTTGGCTGGGGGAAAAACCCTAGCTCAGGAGAAATCTGATTTAAAGGGAGAGATGAAGTGATAGATTTCATAGTTTTATAAAATATTCTGTAATATAGGATACATTTTGCTGCGTGTCGGCACAAGAAACTGTCTTAGAACTTCACGAAGACTGAACAGAATGTTGCAGATCGTGTCGCGACTTTTTAGAAGCAGTGTCTGTATGATTGATCATTGATTATCTTGCTCTGATAGCCCCTAGCCTGCCTGTAAAAGTTGCACCCCAATCATGCTTGATCTGAAAGCCTGCCCTCATTGTTATTCCAGCAGCAGCGTCAAACCCAAGCTGCTGATGCTGGCTAAGTATTCTGCGACAGAGGCAACCCGGCGAGACAACAACTGCGGCTATCAGCGACGCGACCAATTGGCGATCGATCAGTATCAAGCCGCTCTGTTGCCACCCCCGCTTGAACAGTTTGTCGGCGGTTTGTACTGCCAGACTTGCGGGGTTGGCTACGTTCCAGATGCTGAGCTACATTTCCAGGGGCAACGAGAGTCATGCTAAAAATAGCTGTCAGTATTAGCCTACTGGCGATCGCCCTCTACACAGGCTTTGCTAAGTTTCCGCTTTGGAGTGTGCCCGTGTTAGCGCTGCCTTTTACCGCTGCCTATATTCATGGCAAATGGTACCTTTGGCGATCGCTATTTGAGCGGAGAGACGCCAAGTTTTATCAGTCGCTGGTCGTCACTTATCTGATTCAAAATGTTGTTGTTTTTATTTTTTACTTACTCGGTAGCGGGATTGGCCGATTGGTGGGCGCTTAGCAATTTTGACTCGGATGAAAGATGGGTTTTATCACTAGAGGCAAGACCCAAATCGATTCAGGGGTGAGTAAATCAGCGTCATTTTACTCGACCGGGAAAGACTTTGCTCAAGTCTAGGATCAGACTCGGAAAAGGCGGTAAGGCGAGCGCCTCAGCGGGCAAGACAATCCGTTTAGTGCGGTAATCGAACTGCCCATTTAGTTTGCGTAACGGTTCTGCATAGGCTTCTAGAACATAGTCTGACAGGTTAAATAGCCAGTAGTCGGGAATCTGGGCCTCAGCGTACAAAGGAAGTTTGGTTTCGCGATCGTAGGTAAGGGAAGAATCAGCAATTTCAATCACCAACAAAATATCAGCAGGTAGCGGGTGAGCCGCTAAATAATCATCAGGCCGATTGCGGACGATCGCCAAATCGGGTTCTGGTTCTCCGTCTGTAGGAATCGTGATCGGAGCTTGATGTTGCAGCGTGGCGAGATTGCCTAGAAGCGCAGATAGCTCTCTTGATAACCTACGGTTGCAGGTTTCATGCGCTCGTCCTTTAGCTGCCATACTGATGATTTCTCCTCGCACTAACTCAATGCGATCGCCAGGTTTAAAGAAACCTAAGTCCGTCAGTTGATGGTATTCATCCAGACTGAAGCGTTTAGCTGTCGTTAGAGTCATATATCCTCTCAATCAGCGCGGCTGGGATTATTCTAAGCTGGGCAATACGGCGTAGTGGCGATAGCGCCAGTAGTCGTGCAAAATTCGATTGTGGTCAAAACAGAGCGTCGGTGGGATTTCCCAGGCAGTAAAAACACCGACGGTTTTGGCATCATCGGCGGCTTGGGGTTGCCCAGTCGCTTCGGCTAAAAAGACAATGCTAATCGTGTGCTTACGAGGGTCGCGGGCGGGATCAGAATAGACATGAAATTGCTTAATTAACTTGACCTCTAAACTGGTTTCTTCGGTTGCTTCTCGTTGGGCAGCCGCTTCGGCCGATTCACCGTAGTCAATAAACCCACCAGGAATAGCCCAGCCAAAGGGGAGGTTGCAGCGTTCAATCAAAATAATCGGGCGATAAGGGCGATCGCTAAGTTCAATAATGATGTCAACCGTGGGGGCCGGGTTGCGGTAGTTCACAGGCGGGCAAAGAGTGCATTAGCAACATCATAATAATGGGTCGGTAATCTTCTCGATCCAGCGACATTTTTTTGGAAGTCTTGTCAAGCAAGCCTTTCAAAAAGGCGATTCTCTGGTTGGAAATCGGGTAAATCGGCCACGGTGACGGAGTAGGATAATAGAAAACTTAATTTTTTTGTTTGATTTCGCTGTTGAATTACCCCCAAGTTAGGAGAATTTTGCTTTGAGTCAGCCCCAAGAAGATGCGATCGCCCCCCACGGTGGAGTATTGGTGAATCGAATTGTTAGCGCCGACCAGAAACAGGTGTTTTTGGAAAAGGCAAACTTTTTGCCCCGGCTGCGACTTGATGAGCGCACCACCTCTGACCTAGAAATGATTGCGATCGGGGGGTTCAGTCCGCTGATTGGGTTTATGGGGCAAGCTGACTACCAGCGGGTGGTTGATGAAATGCATTTGGTGAATGGGTTGCCTTGGGCAATTCCGGTTACCCTGTCCGTCACCGCTGCTGAAGCCGAACCGCTGAAGGAAGGCAGCTTAGTCCGTTTGGATGATTTGGCTGGCAACTTTGTTGGCGTGTTGGAGTTAACCGAAAAGTATCACTACAGCAAAACCCACGAAGCCCTCCAGGTCTATCGCACCAATGACGAAAAGCATCCGGGTGTAGCGGTGGTTTACCAGCAAGGAGAGGTCAATCTGGCCGGGCCAGTATGGCTATTGGAGCGGCAAGCTCATCCTCTGTTTCCTTTGTATCAAATTGATCCGGTTGAATCTCGCAGCCTGTTTCGGGATAAAGGCTGGAAAACAATTGTTGGTTTTCAGACTCGCAACCCAATCCACCGGGCCCATGAATACATTCAAAAATGCGCGCTGGAAACCGTGGATGGGCTGTTCTTGCATCCGCTGGTGGGGGCGACCAAAAGCGATGATGTGCCGGCCGATGTGCGGATGCGCTGCTACGAAATTATGCTGGAGCACTATTTCCCTCACGATCGGGTCATTTTGGCGATTAATCCGGCAGCCATGCGCTACGCCGGCCCACGGGAAGCCATTTTCCATGCCTTAGTGCGGAAAAACTACGGCTGTACCCACTTTATTGTTGGGCGAGACCATGCAGGTGTAGGCGACTACTATGGCACCTACGATGCTCAATATATCTTTGATGAGTTTGAGCCAGGGGAATTGGGCATTGCTCCTATGAAGTTTGAACATGCTTTTTATTGCACCCGCACCCAGTCGATGGCCACGACTAAGACCAGTCCAAGTCAGCCAGAAGAGCGGATTCATCTTTCAGGCACCAAGGTGAGAGAACTTCTGAGAAAGGGTGAGCTACCGCCCCCGGAATTTTCCCGTCCAGAAGTGGCAGCAGAGTTAATTAAAGCGATGCGGGAAATTGCCGCTACTAACTATGTGATTTAGGTAGCTCAATTTACCCCGGAAATCATTGGTCGTGATGACTTGCCTATGATGACGATAGGGCAGCGTGTTTTAGATGCAAAAACACTGCTAAAGTCAGCAAAGATTATTACAGATCATGACGCTGAGGCGACGAACTTTTTTGAGTCAGGCTGGGTTGGCGCTGGCCGGTTTAGGGCTGAGCGAGGCAGGGCTGATTTGGCTAAGCGATCGCTATCAGCAGGCTTTGGCTCAGCCGACCCGCCGCAAGCTGGCGCTGCTGGTGGGAATTAATCAATATTCTGGAGCTGAATTTTCAACCTTGGCCGGTTGTTTAACCGATGTTGAACTGCAACGAGAGTTATTGATTTATCGGTTTGGTTTTCAGCCTAGCGATATTCAAGTTCTGACTGACCAAGCGGCCACTCGCAGCAATATTGAAACTGCCTTTACCGCCCATTTAGCGGAGCAAGCCCGGCCAGGGGATTTGGTGGTGTTCCATTTCAGTGGCTATGGGCAGCGGGTGCAATTGCCGAACGCTGTCGGTGGGCTGACAGCGCAAAGCGCTCTGATTCCCTTTGATGGCTGGGTGCCTAGCGAGCAGGCAGGATTGGTCAATGACCTGCTGGCGGATACGCTGCTGTTGCTACTGCGATCGCTGCCCACCGATCAAGTCACGACAGTTTTAGACGCTGGCTTTACCGATCCGGGCTGGCCCCGGTTGGGCAATCTGCGGGTGCGCTCTTGCCCGGCGGCGATGGAGGTGGCTGCTGCTGAACAAGCAGTGCGATCGCAGCTTTTAGAGCAAACTCAGTTATCCGCCGAGCAAGTCCGGGTGCAGTGGCTGTCTGGGCAAGTTCCAGGCCTGCTGATGTCCGCCACGCAGCCCAACCAGACTGCGGTCGAGTGCCAGTGGCGGGAATTTAGCGCGGGTGCCTTTACCTATGCCCTGACCCAACACCTGTGGCAGACTTCCCCGCCGATCACGCTTTGGATCAGTCTCAACCGGGCAATCAGTCATGTCCAGCGGCAGGTCGGTCGCCAGCAGCATCCCTTACTGGGTGGACAAATTAGCTCACGCACGCCCAGCTATGATCTGACCACTAGCCCCGCCGCAGATGGCGTTGTGCTGGCGGTTGATGCCCCAGTGGGTGAGGTTAGCTTGGCGGGTCTACCGGCGCAAGTTTTTGCTCACTATGGGGTTGGTTCAGTCCTCGCTGTTTTACCCTGGGCGGCGGCAGAGTTCAGCTTTGCCCAATTGCCCCACCTTCAACTCCAAACAATTACCGGGCTGACGGTCAAAGCAAAGCTGCTGGCAGATGGTCAAATCCAGCCTGGGCAGTTGGTACAGGAGTCAATTCGGGTGCTGCCGCGCCGCCTGAGTTTGGCGATCGCCCTTGCCCCAGACTTAGAGCGAATCGAACGGGTGGATGCGGTGAGTGGGTTTGCCAGTTTGGCAGCGTCTGTTCCGACGACGGTGAGCGAGCAAGCCGCAGATTATTTATTTGCCCAAGCTCAGCCAGAAACTGGAGATACTGGCTACGGGCTGTTCTCACTGGCGGGTAATTTGCTCCCCAACACCCTCGGCCCAGCCGGAGAAGCTGCCAAGCAAGCGATTAAGCGGCTGCAACCCAAGCTATCCGTCCTGCTGGGACAAAAGCTTCTGGATCTGACCGTCAATGATGGTAGTTCCCGTTTGGGCGTGCGGGCAGCGCTAGAGGTGCTGCCTCCCGATGGGGATCTGAAAGTTTGGCGACGGCTGACCACCCTGCGCGCCCCCTATCTGCTGCCAGAGGCAGATCTACTCGACATTCCCCAAGCCGATTTAGGGCGCTTAACCCTGCCGATTGGCAGCCAAATTCGCTATCGGGTGCAAAATTACAGCGATCGCCCGCTTTATGCCTTGCTGCTCAGCTTTAGCGGTGATCCATTTTTTCTGTATCCATTTTCCTCGGCTCATCCAGAGAGCAAGCCGATCCAGCCAGCGCCAATTTTACCTGGCTCTACTGTTGCCCTACCTCGGAGCAGCATTGCCTCGGACTGGATTATTCGCCAAACAAGTCAGAGTGTGGTGACTTATTTAGTCTTTAGCGATCGCCCGTTTAGCCAAGCGATCTCAGCCTTGGTCAGGGGCATGGCAGGTCTGCAACTGCCTGCACCAGAGCAAATTGTGCCACTAACCAACCCGCTGGAGGTTGCTCAGGCAGTTTTGGCCGATTTGGACCAGCATAGTCTTGTCCAGACTCAGCCCTTCGCTAAAGATGCTTTTGCCTGGAATGTAGATGATTGGGCAACCTTCAGCTTTAGCTACCAGGTGGAGTAAGGTGTTCAATCATCCTGGATCGCGATATTTTTTCTGCATCAGTCCGTCCAGAAATCATTACAATTTTTACTGAGGCAAAATATTAGGCTAAATGCTTGAGAACCTGATACCTCAAGGCTTTGAATCAAAAATCTTCATGGAGACAAGGGCAAAACGCTCTAAAATTTGTGCTTTGGCAAGACCTACATATCATCCTTTTGCCAGAATCGCTGTATCTTCTCAAAAATTTATTGTCAATAGGTTGCCCCAGAATTAGATTCCCAGGCTATTATTAACTCAAAATCAGGTAAGCTCGGCATGACTATTTACATCGGTAATTTGTCCTATCAAGCCTCGGAGGACGACCTGCGACAGGTATTTGCAGAGTACGGCACAATCAAGCGCATCACCCTACCTATGGATCGTGAAACCGGCAGAATGCGCGGCTTTGCATTTGTTGAACTCGAAGAAGACGCCAAAGAAGACGTGGCCATTTCTGAATTAGACGGGGCAGAATGGATGGGGCGGCAACTCAGGGTGAATAAAGCTAAGCCCAAAGATAGCCGCTAGAAGTCGGGGGTTACAAGCAATAAGATTGGGGGACGGGTCAGGCAAAGCTTGCCTCAGCAAGTCATACTGGGAAAGGGATCTTTCCTGTCTGTGAGTTTTGGTTTGAGTATTTATGCCACCACGTCGCTCTTCTAATCCTAGAAATCAGCAAGCTGCCAAAGGTGAAACTCGCTCACCTGGCCCGAAGCCCCCAGCGGTAAACTCTACCACCCTGGCGATCGTCGGCGCCGTTTTTGTACTGGGAATTGGGATTGGGGTTGCTTTTAGTAAAACCACGACCCTATCGCCTGAAAATGTCGCCAGCACGGAATTTATTGACAAAAGTGCGCCCAACCCAGAATTCTGCATTCAGTATGGGGCCAGCGCCATTTCTTTTGATACGAGAGTGTTTGTTACGTTTAACCCCTTTAATGTATTTGTCTCGCAATCGACCATGCAGCCTGGCTGCGTAATGCGAATTAACAACATTGCCATTCTTGAGCAACGCAAGTTGGTCACTTCTGAACAAATGCGCGACTGCCGGCAGCGAATGAACACGTTTGGCTATACTGGCAACTTGGACGGTTCGCCCCAAATTAGCTGTCTTTACCAAAGCAATGTTGACAAAAATAAATTCTTAAACCAGCCGGGCGTTGGCGCTCCCCCGCCAGAAACAACTAACTTTTAACGAATAGTCCATGGCTGCTGCGTCGGGTTTAGGCTTATTTAATTGGAGTAGACGGCTTTTTGCCGCCTTGCTGCTGGGTGGGCAGGTCATTATTCATCTGCTGACAGGCAAAATCAACGTCCGCAACACCCTGGAGCAAATGTCATTTGTTGGCCCAGAGTCTTTGATCGTGACCTTAATTACGGCCGTGTTTGTGGGCATGGTGTTCACGATTCAGGTGGCGCGGGAGTTTATTAACTTTGGCGCTTTTACGGCTGTCGGGGGCGTGTTGGCGATCGCCCTCACCCGTGAATTGGGGCCAGTCTTGACGGCCGTTATTTTAGCTGGACGGGTTGGCTCAGCCTTCGCAGCCGAAATCGGCACGATGCGCGTCACAGAGCAAATTGACGCCCTGTATATGCTGGATACTGACCCCGTGGATTATCTGGTAATTCCTCGCCTGCTGTCTTGCTGCTTGATGCTGCCGGCCCTGACGGTTTTGTCTTTAATCACGGGTTTAGGGGGAGGCATGGTTGTTTCGAGGGTGCTGTACGGGATCTCGAACCCGGTCTTTCTCGATTCAGTTAAAAATTTTATGGCACCCTGGGATTTGATCAGCGCCATGTTAAAAGCGCTCGTGTTTGGTGCCTTGATCTCGGTGATTGGCTGTAGCTGGGGGCTGACTACCTCTGGCGGGGCGAAGGGAGTTGGGCAATCAACCACGGCATCGGTTGTGACCTCTCTGCTGGCAATCTTTGTCGCCAATTTCTTTTTGTCCTGGATTATGTTCCGCGGGTCGGGTTCGGTGTTCAAGGGACTGTAGATTTAGCGCGACCCTTTACAATAGAGGCAGTCTTTACTGGACGTGTAGCGATGAATTCTACAGTTTCTGCTTCAGCAACTGCCATCTTGGCTCCCAGCTATCGCTTACCGCTTGGGTTGGCGATCGTCGCGCTTGCAATTAGTTTCCTCAACCTCTGGCTAGGAGCGCTCCTGCTGCTGTTTGCTGTTTTCTTGACGATTCAGGCTGCGACGTTGCGCTTACACTTCACTGAAATCGCCCTAGAGATCTACCGGGGAAAAACCCTGATCCGAAATTTTCCTTATGCAGCTTGGATGGACTGGCAAATTTTTTGGTCGCCGCTGCCGATTTTGCTCTACTTCCGAGAAATCGAGAGCATCCATTTTTTACCGATTTTGTTTGACCCGGCCCAGCTCAAGACTTGCCTAGAGCGATGCTGTCCTCGGATGTCAGCCCACCTTTGAAAATCAGTGAATGACATCAACAGTCATTCACTGCTGATTGACACTCGCTGATCAAGCTTTTTGCCTTGCCCGCCCCTATTAGATTGTCTATGAACGCTGACGAACAACCCATCTCTGATCAGGCTGTGGAAGCAAGCCCTGACTCCAGCGATTTTGCGCCTGCGACTCCAGAGCAGCACTATCAGACCCTCCAGCAGGAAATTGCTGATTTGAGCGCAACCAAAGCTCAATTACAGCAGCAGATTGATCAGCTCCAGTCCACGATGGGGCGGCTGGTGCAAGAAAGCTTAAGTGAACTTCAGCAGCGGAAGCAAAATCTGCAAATTGCCGTCGAGCAACTAGAGCGACGGCAAGAGCGAGTGCAGGCTGAGATGAAGAAAAGCTTTGCTGGCGTTTCCCAAGATTTGGCAATTCGAGTCCAGGGCTTCAAAGATTATTTGGTCAACAGTCTGCAAGATTTAGTGATTGCAACGGAGCAACTAGACCTGGTGCCCAAACCCGCCGTGCCGCTAGCTGGAACGACCCCATCCGAAAAAGTGCTTGCTTCTGAACCGAAGCCTGCCCCAGCCAACCCCCAATTTGCCGAACAGTCCTTTCAAGAGCAAACGCGGCAGATTCGTAAACTGATTGACCAGTACCGCAATACCCCCAACTACTATGGGCAACCCTGGCAGTTGCGGCGGACGTTTGAGCCGATCCATGCCGAGCGGGTTTCCACTTGGTTTTTTAATTTGGGTGGACGGGGGGCGCTGCGATCGCTGAATAGCCGCCTGCAAAATATTCTGATTGCCTCGGCGGTGACTTCAATTTTGCGCTACCTGTATGGCGATCGCCTGCGGGCGTTGATCTTGGCTAACTCGCCAGAGCGGCTGGGGGATTGGCGGCGGGGTCTGCAAGATTGTCTCGGGATTACCCGCAATGATGTCGGCCCTGATCGCGGGATTGGGTTATTTGAATCCCCTGATTCGCTGGTGCTAAAAGCCGATCGCCTTGTCAAAGAGGATAAAATTCCGCTGATTCTGATCGACGACTCAGAAGAACAGGTCAATTTGTCGATGCTGCAATTTCCGCTCTGGCTGGCCTTTGCCCCAGAACCCCAGTTGCGCCAATCGAGATCGACTTCCTTCGACTTTTTTGAGTAAGCGGCTCGGCTTAATATTCAGCGCGTTTAATGCAGAAAAACACTTTACAGGAACTCTATCGAGGCAGACGCGAGTCAGTCCGTGCGACTGGGCTGGATGAAACAACAGCAATTTCTCTTTATCAAAATTACATTCAGTTTGTGATCCAATCTGCGGCTCCGCCCGCCAGCCTGCTAGACGTGGGCTGTGGTTCTGGCTGGACATCCTACCTGTTCTGCCAAGCGGGTTATAACGTGACGGGGCTTGACCTCAATGCCACTGCCTTTGAATGCCCCAACCACCCCAACTTAAGGTTGGTTGAAGGGAGCAGCATGGATTTGCCCTACGCAGAGGCGACGTTTGATGTTGTCGCTTCCCATCAAGCCCTGGAACACATGCCTGATCCAGAGCGAGCAATTCGGGAGATGCTGAGAGTACTCAAGCCAGGCGGCACATTTTGTGTGGTGGGGCCTAACTTACTCAGCCTATTACAGTTGCTGCGGGGAATCAGTATTTACGTGTGGCGAAATCGGCCATTAACCACCATTTTTTGGCGTTCTGCCACGATGCCCAAACATCCTTGGGGCAACACTCTACCGGAAATGCTGGGATCTGTACCCTCACTGTTAGGGCTGATTTGGGTCAAAACTTTAGATTCTAAAGCTACGTTTTCAATGCGAGAACCGGATTTAACGCCTCCTTTTGAGGCAGATAATGACGCTTGCTATCTGTGCAATCCGCTCGATTTTCAGAAATTCTTGCCGACCCAGAATTGCCAAATCAGGCAAAATGGCTTTTACGGTCGAAGCAAATTCACGTCATTGATCGCTTCCGGCACCTATATTGCTGCCCGTAAACAATAGCCCCCGCTAGGCAACATCCTTTTTGTAGCGAATCTTCAGAATTAGAATCACCGCAGCAAACAAGAGCGTGACGATATTGGCCGCAATAATTGGCAAATCATGGACATAAACGCCATACACCAGCCACAGCACAATCCCCAGGCAAAGAATAATCAGCATACTCCAGGACAGGTCATCGGCTGATTTAGATTTCCATGTTTTAATCAGTTGGGGCAGGTAGGCGATCGTCGTTAAAACGCCCGCCACCAGCCCTAAAGTAGTAATATAGTCAATCTCCATTGCCCAGTTCTCAGTAGAGGAAAATGCTGCAATAGTAAGCAGATCAAGTTTGTAATCTGCTC
This sequence comes from Aphanocapsa sp. GSE-SYN-MK-11-07L, assembly GCA_019359715.1. Lineage (GTDB taxonomy): Bacteria > Cyanobacteriota > Cyanobacteriia > Thermosynechococcales > Thermosynechococcaceae > JAHHGS01. Next base: position 13,074 of record JAHHGS010000011.1, read on the forward strand.
AACTCAATCTATCGAACAGCATAAACGACTTAAAGCACTTCTTAAGCTCTGTTCATGCCTCAAGTCATCAGGAAAGCTCTATGTCGCCGATCGCCCTTTGGTTAATTTGTCATGTTGCCTTACTGATGGTCAGCTATCTACTCGGATCGCTGCCAACGGGCTATCTGCTCGGGTGGTGGCTGCAAGGGATTGACATTCGTGAGCATGGCTCTGGCTCAACTGGGGCAACCAATGTGCTGCGAACATTGGGTAAAGGGCCGGGGCTGACGGTATTTGTAGTAGATGTCCTAAAAGGGGTAGCAGCGATCGCTTTGGGGCGCTGGTTTTATGCTCACCCAACTGTGGCGATTCCGGTTGAGGTTGAACCCCAGGTCTGGTTGCCCTGGCTGGTGGTTTTGAGCGGCTTAGCGGCGCTTTTAGGCCATAGCAAATCAGTCTGGCTCAACTTCACGGGCGGTAAATCAGTGGCGACAGGCTTGGGGATTTTGCTGGCGATCGACTGGCAAATTGCTCTGGCCACCTTGGGCGTATTTGCCCTAGTGCTGGCCCTCTTGCGGTTTGTCTCTTTGGGATCAGTCTGCGCGGTCACGGCTGCGGTGGTGATGGTATTTATGACCCAGCAGCCTCTCCCCTACCTGTTATTAGTCAGCGCCGGGGGTGTGTATGTGATTTGGCGACATCAATCTAATTTGCAACGCCTGCTGGCGGGGACTGAGCCTCGCTTGGGTGAACAGGCAGCGATCGAAGTTGATCCGAGCCAGGTCTAAAGCGTGAAATCCGAGCAGTTTGAGTTTGTCTGCGGCTAAGTTGTATCGTGTACCTCAAACGTCTTCATCTGCGTCAGTTTCGCAACTACCACAATCAGCAGGTGGAATTTCTCGCCCCTAAGACGATTTTGGTTGGTCAAAACGCGCAGGGCAAATCGAATTTGCTAGAAGCGGTGGAGTTGCTGGCAACCCTGCGATCGCACCGGACGACTCGCGATCGCGACTTGGTGTCCACCGACCAACCGACCGGGCAAATCACGGCTGAACTAGAACGAGACAGTGGCCCGCTGGAAATGGTGCTCAGCCTCCGCAGCAATGGGCGGCGCTCCCTGACCGTAAATAGTGAAACCGTCCGCCGCCATCTGGATTTTTTAGGCAATCTAAACGCGGTGCAATTTTCCAGCCTAGACTTAGACCTAGTGCGGGGTGGGCCGGCTGAGCGCCGCAACTGGCTTGATGGCGTGCTGGTGCAACTGGAACCCCTCTATGCCCATTTATGGCAGCAGTACAATCAGGTGCTGCGGCAGCGAAACGCGTTTTTGAAGCATCAGTTAGCCGATGCTGATGCACCGCAACTCCAACTCTGGAATCAGCAGCTCGCCAAGACGGGCACCCACATTACGCGGCGGCGGCATCGGCTAGTGGCTCGTTTGGCTCCGCTGGCCCAGCACTGGCACCAGGAGATTAGCGGCAGCAGCGAACTGCTGAAGGTAGCCTATGCCCCCAATGTCAGCATGGAGCAAGATCAGCCAGAGATTGTCTATCAAGCCTTTTTAGACAAAATTGCCCAAAAAGCAATCGCCGAGCAGCATCAAGTCACGACGCTGGTTGGCCCCCACCGGGATGAAATTGAACTCACGATTAACCAGACTCCTGCCCGCCAGTATGGCTCCCAAGGGCAACAGCGGACGTTAGTTTTGGCTCTGAAGTTGGCAGAACTGAAGCTAATTGAAGAAGTTTTGGGCGAACCACCGCTGCTGCTGTTAGATGATGTGCTAGCAGAGCTAGACTTACAGCGCCAAAACCAACTCCTAGAAACGATCCAAGATCGGTTTCAAACCCTAATTACCACCACCCACTTAGGCGCCTTTGACGCTCAATGGCTAAAATCCGCCCAAATTCTCAGCGTGCGATCAGGGCAAATTTTACCTAGCTGACGATGAGAACCAAGAAGATTAACTCTACCTCCCCTCAGTTTCAGCAGAGCCGGAAGTCACTAAAGTTCCGGCAGTTACACTGCACAATTTAGCTATTTGCCAATGCAAAAGCGGCTGAAGATTTGGTCTAGGACTGATTCGGTGACTTCTTCGCCAGTTATTTCCCCCAAGGCTTGCACGGCATCCCGCAAATCAATCGTCCAGAAGTCGAGGGGCAACTGGTCAGCGATCGCCGTTTGGACATGGTTTAGAGCAAGCTGGGTGCGGGTGAGGGCTGCTGATTGGCGTTGATTGATCGCTAGATCGAGGTTGGCGCTCTGTAGTTTTCCCGTTTTGGCCAGGGCTAAAATTGCCGCTTCTAAGTCAGTAATCCCCTGCTGATGCGTTGCAGAGGTGCAAACAATCGGATGGGTGACAGGCAAGCTGGGCTGGTACTCAGGCGGCATTAGGTCAATTTTATTGAGCACAAAAATTAATTTTCGATCTTGAACCTGTTGATAAATCTGCTGATCTTCGGCTGTCCAACCCTCAGCAGCATCAAGGGTGAGTAAAACTAGGTCAGCGGATTGGGCGGCGGTGTGCGATCGCTGGACGCCAATTTGCTCCACCCGGTCTTGGCTGTCGCGAATTCCAGCCGTGTCGAGCACCTGAATTGGAATCCCCCCCACCACCAGCGACGACTCCACCACATCGCGCGTCGTGCCAGGCAGGTCAGTCACAATGGCCCGATTGTTGCGGCTCCAAGCGTTGAGCAAGCTGGATTTGCCAACATTCGGCCGCCCAACAATCGCCACCTTTAGCCCGGAGCGGAGGAGTTGACCGCGATCGGCGGTGGCAAGCAGTGTTTTAACTTTTTGGGCAATCAGAGCCAGTTGGGCTTGGATCTCTGCTGCGTTTAAGGGGGGCAGGTCTTCTTCAAAGTCAATCCGGGCTTCAATTTCGGCCAGCAGGCTCAGGCAGCGCGATCGCAGGTGAAGTTCAATCTTGCCCCACGCCATCCCAAGTGGGGACGCAAGGTCTCTCGCAGTAAAGTAACCTGATTCATAGGGTTTCATCTCTAGAATGTCGTAATTCTCATGAAGCCCTTTTTTCATCGGCTTTTGCAAGCTTTTATCCGGTACTTAGGGCTACAGCTATACTATTGTGTACAGCGGTAACATTTTGGTGGAGCGACGCATCATGGTCATTGCTCTCGATCAATACCTATCTCCTTCAGAGGAGCATCCAGAGGATCGTCTAGTCACAATTCAGGGTAGCTGGGAACATTTTAAGCTGATTCGGCAGGGATGTGAGGCATCACCAGGGATTAGACTGTTCTATTTTGATGGCGCGATCGAGATTTTTATGCCAGGTAGACCACACGAAAAGTTCTCCCATGCAATCGGTGTTCTATTGACACTGTTTTTAGCACAGCAAGGAATTATATTTATCGGAGTCGGTTCGGCGGATCAGGAGAAAGCAGGGATTGCATCAGCGCAGCCCGATCAGTCTTACTGTATTGGCGCAGAGAAAGCTGTGCCTGATTTATCGATTGAAGTGATTTTTACGAGTGGGAGTTTGGCTAAACTGAGGCGTTATCAAGCAATTGGAGTACCGGAGGTTTGGTTGTGGGAAGATGGGGTACTGGCTCTATATCATTTGCGAGCTGAAGGATATGAGCGAATTGAGCAGAGTGAGTTGGCAGGATTGATGAAGCTCGATTTAGCGGTGTTTAATCGCCATGTGCTGATGGCTGAAACCGACCTGGGAGAGGCGGTGCGATCGTTTAGTCGCTATCTTGTTCAAAGAGAATCGGCTGAGTAAAGTTGGTGCGATGTCTACAAAAGCGGTTAGCGTTGAAGTCTGAAGAGCAAGATTTGTCTGAGGAGATGAAGTTGCGCTTCTCATCTCTGTCACTTCTGGTACTCGAAGACCTCAGTGAAGCATTCCTGGATTTCACGACTCTGGCGGATTTGGAAACCTGGTTGCTCACCCATGCATAATCATCTCGGTTTCACAGTCGCGGCAAAAACTGGGAAAAGGCAATCTTTGGCAGCGTCGATTTTGAGAGCATCTGATGATGAATGTGCAGAATTGCGGTCGGAGGTTTTGAATGAATCGGATCATTAGGTTGTGCCTTGACGACTGAGTACCCATCTACTCTATTCCTACTTCACCCTGCCGCTACCTTAAAACTCCCAACTAATTGATCCAACAATAGTCAGTGGGGTTCCTCGATTAATAAACAATGTGCCAAAGTTAGGAGAACTTACGTAATCAATATTGAACAGGTTACGAACATTAATCGCTGCGTTAAACCTATTTCGACGATAGTACAGTGCCGCATCAGTTCTCAGATAGCTCTCTAATTGGGCTGAGTTTCCAAAATTGTCCTGACGCTCACCAACGTAAAATAATCCTAATCCAAATCCTAGCCCTCGCAAATCTCCTTCCTGGATCATGTAGGTACTCCACAAACTTGCTTGATGTTTGGGAACTCCTCTAAGGGGTTGACCAACTGTACTCGGTATAGAATTATCTGCGGTTACTTGTGCATCTGTGAACGCATAGGAAGCGATAACTTTCCAACCGGGTAAAATTTCACCCGTCATATCTAGCTCAATTCCGCGACTCCGTTGTTCCCCAACTTGTGCTTGGAAGCCTTGTCTCGCTAGTTCAGGATCGGGATCAGGAGTTAAGATATTGGTCTTGGTCAAATTGTATAGCGCTAGGGTTGTAGAAAGTTTACCATTGAGAAAATCTGCCTTGACCCCAACCTCGTATTGAGTCCCCTTAGTCGGTTCAAACACTCTACTATCTGGATTGCGCCCGATCGAGGGTCGGAATGATTGACTGTAACTGGCATAGAGAGAAACATTCTGGGTAGGTTGATAAACTAAGCCAATACGAGGGCTGAAGGCTCCATCATTTTGAGATGTCCTATCACCATTGATCGGCCCATCTTCATTTGTTAACCAATCATAACGACCACCAATCAGCATCTTCAGATTACCGCTGAAGGCGATTTGATCTTGAAGGTAAACTCCATAGGACTGATTGATCCGAAGAGAACCGAATGGAAGGAAGGGAAGCTCTGGCAGTTGAACATCATAATTTGGATTACGAATATCTAGAGGAGGTAGATCGAAGGTATCAGAAAAATCACCGTAATAACTCAATTGACGGGTGAGGTCAAAGCCAGCTACAAGCTGATGAGAGATTGAACCAGTCCTAAAATTACCAACCAGATCGATCTGTCCTGCATATACCTCATCCTTACCAGAGACGGTCAATCCAAAAAAGTCTGTAAGAAAACGATCCTCCAATAGGTTCGTGTACTCAAGCGAAGCAAGTGACGATCTGACAAGGTTTATCGAAAGATTATGTCGAAGCTGCCAACTCTCATTAAATCTGTGGTTCAGACCATAGCCAACGCGATGACTCTCATTCTCTTGTAACGAAAAATACAAAGGGTAGACGTTTCTGGGGATAAGACTACCATCGCTGAGAAGCGGTTCAGCGCTGGGAGTTGTTTGGTAATTATCATACTCATAATAGAGATTTAGGCTTGTGCGATCTCCAATATTAAATGTGATGGAAGGTGCAATTACTATCCGCTGGTTATCGACAGGAACTTCATCTTTGTAATTGCCTCCACCTTGATAGGAGGCAATGAGGCGATAAAGGACACGTTTATCCTGTGTTAAGGGCCCTGATAGATCAATAGTGGGTTGATAAAGTCCATAATTACCTGCTTCAAATCCTATTCTGTAGTAAGGTTCAGGCAGAGGTTGCCGAGTCACATAATTAACGACCCCACCTGGTTCTACTGCTCCGAATAGAACTGAGGCTGGCCCTTTGAGTACCTCTACTTGCTCAACTGTTCCCATTGGAATAGGGGCAATATAAAAAATGCCTTCACTGGCTAAACCATTTCGGAGGCGAGTGTTTGATTGAAACCCTCGTATATTCACGACACCTCCGGCATCGAATAGATTAGCTTGAATGTCAACGACTCCACTGACAGTCTCTAATGCCTCAAGCTCCCTCCGTACACCACGATCTTCGAGTACCTGCCTTGGCACGATCTGAATTGATACGGGAAGATCGCGGATCGGGGTGTCAGTTTTAGTTGCGGTGGACGTATTTGGGATAAAGTAGCGCCCTTCTCCTTCGCCTGTTACGACAAGCTCCTCCTCAGAGGCTTCATCTTCGGGGTTGAGACTGTAAGCGAAGCCTCCTGTCTTCAGCGTTACTTCGGTTTTTGGCAGTGCCTCCTTCCCCGCCACACTCACCCGAATTTGGCTACCCTCTTGTATCACCTGCACCGTCGCAATATCTGCTGTCGGGTTCTCTGCTATAAAAGCTTGACCCGCTGGCAAGGTCAGCACCGCATCGGGAATCTCGGCAATCAGACTGTTGCCCTCAGCCCGGAATTTGCTGGCATCGACTTGTAGCGGTTTGCCCTCTGCCGTTTCCAGAATAATCTCAAGTCCTGTTGCGGTCGGTTCTAGTTTTACATCAGTAACCTGTACCCTTGCCGCCTCCATTTGGGCAACCCAGTCTTTGACAGTGGTGGCAGATTGTGGAATGTCATGAATGCTAAGGAGATCGGACTGATCCTGGTCTCCCCTGGGTAAAGAGAGGGCTGACGTGGAATCAGAAGCTTGGAGCGGCGTCAAAGTTTCTCTCGGTAAGGCCAAAACGCCGGGCTGCTCCACAGCTACTGCCAGAGTCACTCCACTCACCAAGGCCGATAATATTAACCGTCCAGACCACCATGCCATCGTCATTTCAACGCTCCACACCACAACCTAAAAGCTATTGCGAATTCTTTGCAATCTCAATAGCGTAGTGTAGGAGCCAGCGCTTGGCTGCGTCTATTACCTAAACCGCCTTCTTTGATCTCAAAACCGCCTTTTACTGCTTTTTCAAGCATTCACCGGGATTGATGCCAAATTGACGACGAAAGGCAGCGGCAAAGTATCCCAAATTTCCATAGCCCACTTTCCGCGCCGCTTCTGCCACAGTGCAATTGCCCGCTCGCAAAAGTTGCTGTGCCTGCTCCATGCGTTGCTGGGTCAGATATTGGATCGGAGTCATGCCAAACAATTGCCGAAATCCACGCAGCAACGTCCGCTCGCTGACTCCCACCTGCTGCGCCAAATCAGAAAGCAACGGCGGATGTTCCAGGTGGCTGAATAAAATCTCCTTAGCATAGTGCAAGCAGGCGATTGTCTTGGGTCGGAGGGTGGTTGTAATCACCGTTCCCGCTTGATCCGCTGTTAGCAAATCAATCTGCATTGCCAACAATTCCCAGGCTTTGCTGTACAGATAAATCTGCCGCGCCGTACCCTGGTAGGGAGCATTCCAGATTTGATAGGCCAGCGATCGCATTGCCGGAGTCACCTTGGGATAAAACGAGGCTTTCCAGTCCTCTCCCTTCAGCAGCAGCGACTTCAGCGGCGATCGCAGTTCGCCAAACGTAGACTCTAGCAACTCCGGCTCCACTTCTATGTTCACGAAGGCCAATCGCTGATTGACATAGTAGCGATCGCTATATTTAGGTGACAACCCACCGCCCGAAAAGTAGGCACGATTTTTATCTAGATTTGGATGAATTCCTGTTTCCCCCACCACTGATAGCATCACCATAATTTGAATCGGATGCTCATGAATTGGAATTTTTATCCTCAAATCCTGCTGAAAGTTCCAATCTGCCAAGCTGAGCCACAAGCCTGGGGCTACCTGGAAGCCTCGTATCGCACCCGTTCCAAACCTGGATAGCAGAGGTTCAAAGATTTCAAATTGATCAAGGTCTGGTGAGGTAGGTCGAGCTGCCGCCTCCGCTTCTAATAGCTCGTCCCAGTCTGAGGTTGTCAAGGTAAGTGTCATAGTTCTGTTTTAAGCAGCAAGTTGCAGCATATGCAAAATATTCTCAATAAACTTACTGCATTTTGCTCTCCGTGCATACGACAAAGAGGATCTGCCCGGACACCTTCGCCATAAATGCCCACTTGCCTTATCCCCCACTTGAAAGATGAGGGCTTGCGCCTGCCCGCTCAAAGCAGTTCAACTTATTTGCCAATGCAAAAGCGGCTAAAAATTTGGTCTAGGACGGATTCGGTGACTTCTTCGCCAGTAATTTCGCCCAAGGCTTGAATGGCATCTCGCAAATCAATTGTCCAAAAGTCGAGGGGCAATTGCTCGGAGATCGCCGCTTGGACACGACCCAAGCTAATTTCAGCCCGAGTCAGGGCGGCCGCTTGACGCTGATTGATTGCCAGATCAAGGTTGGCGCTCTGGAGTCCGGTTTGGACAATTCCTAAAATGGCCGCCTCCAGGTCGTTAATCCCCTGCTGATGCCTGGCTGATGTGCAGACGGTTGGAGCAGGCACAGGCAAGTTGGGTTGGTGATCCGGCGGCATCAGGTCAATTTTATTCAGGACAAGAATTAAGCTGCGACCTTGCACCTGTTCATAAATTTGCTGATCTTCGGCCGTCCAGCCGGCGGTGGCATCTAGGGTCAACAGCACCAAGTCTGCCGCCTGGGCGGCGGTGCGCGATCGCTGGACGCCGATCTGTTCCACCCGATCTTGGCTATCGCGAATCCCAGCCGTATCCAGCACCTGAATCGGGATTCCCCCCACCACCAGCGAGGATTCAACCACATCCCGCGTTGTGCCAGGCAGGTCAGTCACAATGGCCCGATCGCTGCGGCTCCAGGCGTTGAGCAAGCTAGATTTGCCGACATTTGGTCGCCCAACAATCGCCACCTTTAGCCCGGAGCGGAGGAGTTGACCGCGATCGGCGGTGGTAAGCAGTGTTTTAACTTCTTGGGCAATCAGAGCCAGTTGGGTTCGGATCTCAGCTTCGTTTAAAGGGGGCAGGTCTTCTTCAAAGTCAATCCGAGCTTCAATTTCAGCCAACAGGCTCAAGCAGCGCGATCGCAGATGGCGAATTGGTTCAGCCAGCTTGCCTTGAAGTCCAGCTAGGGCGGCTTGGGCAGCCTGAGCCGATTTTGCCCCGACCAAATCAGCCACCCCTTCCGCTTGGGTTAAATCTAACCGCCCATTCAAAAATGCCCGCAGCGTAAATTCGCCGGGTTGAGCCAGGTGGGCCCCTAGTTCTAAGCAAAGTTGCAGCACTTGTTGGACGGGCATCATTCCACCGTGGCAATGCAACTCCACCACATCTTCGCGGGTGTAAGAACGAGGCGTCAGCATCAGCATTAGCAGCGCTTCATCGACAATCTGCCCGGTTTGGGGGTGGCGAATCTGCCCATAAAGCAGCCGGTGGCTCTCCCAAGCCGGTTGCCCACGCGGATGAAAGAGCTGACGGGCGATCGCCACGGCTGCACTGCCAGACAGACGAACAATCCCAATGCTGCCCTGCTCCGGCACAATCGCAGTGGCGATCGCCGCAATGGTTGTGGCACCCACTGATTTTGCTCCTATTGATTTAAGTTGGATTTAAATCCTCAAACTCGATCTTTTCTCAAACCTACCATGCTCTCCTGTTCCAGCCGTCGGGGAGATGTGTAGCAAGTGACATCCTCCCGCCGCCGACCTTTCAGGTACGGCGCGGACTTCCCGCCTCACGAATACAGCCCCCTGTACCCCGGCATCGTGGGAAGTTCCTGCTTCAACTGGTAGTGTCTAGCCGTAGTTTGTCCTACAAAGCCCCGATCAAATCCCATCCACAGGCAATTTGTTTTAAGTTCACGAGATAGTCCTCCCGCCAACTGTTGATTAAAATGTTTGTCTTTTGCATTTCCTATCCGCCGCACTGTTCACCAGCAAGCTGTACGTTTGTGTCGGGACAGAAAGTTGCCACTAGTCTTGTTCAAGATGTGAGTCAATGATATCAAAGATTGTTTGTTTCGGCGGTGATGGTCTTCGGCTCGACTGAGCGCTCGCCGAACGTCCTGTCCTTCGGAATCTGGCCCCTGAGCCGGGCCGAAGGGGTCAACCATCCCACCTCAACAAACCTGGCTTTCATCCCACACCAACGAAGCGTATGATGTGGGGATTCCCGCCGAGCAAGCTAAAGCCTCCCACTGAAGTGGGTAGTTTCAACTAGCGCGCTGGGACAATGAACAGCAATTGCAGTAGCATGGCGATCTTTTTGAGTCGATGTGCTTATGGTGCCCACTGCGATCGTAAAATCGATTATCTCAGCGATTTGTTTTGAGTTGCCGAACTCTCCCGGCAGTCACGCCCTTGCCGCTGACGTTGCGGTTCCGTAGAATAAGGGTGGTGAGTCTTGAATTAGAAGGGCCGCCCCTTGGCAGCAACCCTTCTTCACTGCTTGAACTTTGCTTGGTGGTTAAGTTCAGCAGTAGAACTAGCAGAATCAGCACTAAAACCAATTCGTTAGAATTCACTGCACATCACCTCCTTTTCGACGAGATGCCGGCCCGATCCTCCGCCAAGGTTGTAACGGGCCGGTATCTTTTTTGGAAGGTTTAATTGTCCAGGTTCAGCAGAACTGTGCTGATTATAAAGCTGCGTCGGTTGAGACAAATACTTTCCCGTCGCAGGTTGTGTGGTTAGTCCCGGTTCACCGCCGGGTATCCCCATACTCTATTCTCTGTAAATTTGATGCCAACCAACGGCAAGCTGGGCATACTACAGTCGTAGCGACTGTGTGCAAAGGCTAGGAAGACGGTGAGCCATGACTTCTGTGTTTGACTTGGGCAACCCGAATCAATCAACCTCCGAGGCGCTGCACGAACAAACTTGGTTGATTGAAGAGCTGCTGACGATCGGAACAACCCTCTCCGCCACTCAAGATTTGAATCAGCTCTTGAGCCTAATTTTGACGAAAAGCCGCCAAATTACCTGGAGCGATGCGGGCAGCGTATTTTTGATCGATCGCACGAACACTCCCTGCCTGTGGTTTAAGACAACTCAAAATAATTTTTGCCCTGATGTTGTGTTTCAGGAGTATCAACTGCCGATTACTGCTGATAGCTTGGTGGGCTATGTTGCGCTGACAGGCGAAACCCTGAATCTGGCAGATGTATATAATCTGCCTCCAGATGCGCCTTACCGCTTCAATCCCACCTTAGATAATGCCCTCAATTACCATACCCGCTCGGTGCTGGTGCTACCGATGCTGAATGGCTCAGGCGACATGATTGGCGTTCTGCAACTGATTAACCGCAAAATCGATCCTAATCTGACGCTCTCCCCCAATACGGTTGACCAACTCACCCAGCCCTATTCTGAGCCAGAAGAACAAATTGTCCGATCGCTGGCTAGCCAAGCGGCGATTTCAATTGAGCGCAATCAGCTCCAAGAAAGCATTGAGCAACTGTTTGCGGCCTTCGTCACCGCTTCTGTACAGGCGATTGAAGCCCGTGACCCGACGACGGCCGGGCATTCAGAACGAGTGGCTGAACTGACGGTGCGGTTAGGGCAAGCTGCCAGCGAGATCGCCCTTGGCCCGCTCAAAGGCGTTTGCTTTAACTCAGAGCAAATCCAGGAGCTTCGCTACGCTGCCCTCTTGCATGATTTTGGCAAAGTCGGCGTGCCGGAAGCAGTCCTCAGTAAGCAAAAAAAGCTGTTTCCAGACCAGCTAGAGCTGATTCAGCAACGGTTTGCCCTCGTCCGCCGGACGCTGGAGATGACCTGCGCCCAAGCCAAGTTTAAATATCTAGTTGAACACCCGCATCACCACGATCAAGCGGAGTGCGCCCACTGCCAACACCTGATCCAGCTTGATCAGCAGCTCGTGGCGGAGCTACAACAGCTAGAGGCTTATTTAGACCTGATCTGGCAGGCGAATCAGCCGCAGATTTTGGCGGGCGAACCGATCGCCCAGCTCCGCGAACTAGCTCAATACCGCTACCAAGATATTGATGGGCAACTCAAGCCCCTGATTACCGCTGCCGAAATGGAGCAACTGCTGGTCAAGCGGGGCAACCTCACCGCCGCTGAACGGTTAGCGATCGAAGCCCATGTCACGCACACCTATGACTTTTTGCGCAGCATTCCCTGGACGAAATCATTGCAGGCGGTGCCGCTGATTGCCTACGGGCATCATGAACGTTTAGACGGTACGGGCTATCCCCAAGGGTTGAGTGCTCCAGAGATTCCAATTCAGTCCCAGATGGTGGCAGTGGCAGATATTTATGATGCGTTGACCGCCAGCGATCGCCCCTACAAAGCGAGCTTGCCGGTGGCAACAGCCCTTAACATCCTCCGACAAGAAGCCGCCGAAGCGAGAGTGAACGGAGAACTTGTGCAACTATTTGAGCAAGCCGAAATTTTCGCCGTACTAGGGCATTGTCTTAAGGTTTGATCTTTCCGTGTAATGCAGATTATCAGCGTTGCTGAAGTCGGTACGATCCGCCCTCACCCTAACCTCCTCTCAAGCAGAAGGGTTGATTAGATTCAGCAACGCCCAGGTTACTTTACTTAACAGGCGCAGCCGCTTCTTTGGTCGTAACGCTGCTAGCGGCGGGTTTGCTTGCAACAATCTGGCTCTTGAGGCTGGCTACAGCCTTGGCATACTGTGGGTCAGCATCGGTGCCAATTAAATTGGGGCTATCGATCAGCTTTTTACGCTGGGCTTCGGTCAGCTCAATCTGGACATCGGGAGCAATCCCTTTATGGTTAATATCGGTGCCATTCGGCGTGTAGTAGTGAGCGATCGTCACTGCCATTCCAGACCCATCGGAGAGCTTATGAACGGCTTGCACCATTGCCTTACCGTAGGTTTGAGTCCCAACAACCACGGCCCGGCGATTATCCTGAAGCGCCCCAGTCAAAATTTCGCTACAGCTAGCGGAGTTATTATCAACCAGCACCGCCAGAGGTAATTTAGTAATGGAGCTACTGTCAGCCGCAATCCGATCATTTTTACCGCCGCGATCGACCGTGCGGACAATCAGTCCACTGTCGAGCAGCATCCGGGTGATTTCGACGCCTGACTCTAGCAATCCACCGGGATTCCCGCGCAGATCTAAAACTAGCCCCTGCACGTTTTCTGCCTGGAGTTTATTGAGGGCAGCCTGAGTTTGTTCCGGAGCGTGGGCATTAAACTCACTCAGGCGAACATAGCCGATGCGGTTTCCTGCTTCTTCTCTAACCCCGAAACTGACCGTTGGCAGTTCAATCACGGCGCGGGTAATTTGGAGGGTAAATTGCCCCCGCTCCGGTCGGGACAACAACAAAGAAATTTGGGTGCCTGCTTTACCCCGGATCAGGCTAGAGGCTTGTTCAATCGTCATTTTGCTGGTGGGTTTGCCATCAATGGCCAGCAGTTGATCACCCGACTTAATGCCAGCCTTAATCGCTGGCGAACCTTCGATCGGCTCAGCAACCGTCATCACTTTCGTTTTTTCGTTCTGCCCCAACCGAATACCAACGCCAGACAGTTCGCCGGAGGTTTGGGTGGTCAGTGTCGCAAACTCATTTGGATCCATGAAGCGAGTATAGGGATCATTCAGTTGCTTCAGCGCCACTCGGACAGCATCGTAGGCCTGCTTGGTAGACGTGTAGTTTTTGTTCAATAAGCTTTGCCGAGTCGCTTGCCAATCTACTTTGTTGAAAGTGCCATCAACGTAGTAGCGGTTCACCAATTGCCAGGCCTCATCAACCACTGCTTTAGGGCTGTCTTGCAGGGCTGCCCGGACTGAGCGGCTTAGCCCAGGTGCTAAGAGAGCCAAAGTAGAAGTAGTAATTACTAAACCCCCAAGCGTAGCAGCTTGCAGCGGTTGAAAACGTCTAGAGTTTGGTTTCATTGGCATTGTAGTGAGAAGGATAATCAACAAATGGGCGCTCAGTCTAGCTGATTGCCAAACAAGTAGGAACTGATAGCGTGAATCTATCCTAAACGAGACAAATCGAAGCTGGGGAAAGATTTGAGATTTCTTGAGATTTAATTCATAACCTATGGCAGGGTAGTAATCGTAATTCCCTGATAGTAGTGCTGCAAAATTTGCGAATAGGTATAGCCTTGCTTAGCCATGCCGTAGGCTCCCCACTGGCTCATGCCTAACCCATGCCCAAACCCTCGCCCACTGATGATAAATGACTGAGGTAAAGCGGGTCTGCCTTTGGTGCTAGCGTTCGCCACCAAGCTAGCTTGAGGGGTAACGCTAAAGAGGGTGCTTTTTAAGCCGAGGGCACTCCGCAGTTGCCCACCTTTGATTGTCCGACTGCCGCGATCGCCAATCACCTGCATGGTCATAATCCGCCCTTGAGGCGTTGTTCGCAAGGGTCTAAGAGCAACAATATTACCAACACCGGGTAGGCGCTGCTTGAGCTGGCCCGCAGTTAAAATGACACTCCATTGATAGTTGGGCGCTTCTTGGTCAAAATCGGGTACGGCGCGCAGATAGGGCTTGACGCTGCTCCAAACATTTTCAGAGTTTTCGGTGTATCCGCCAGAGGTTGAGTGAAAAACGGCTTCGACTAATCTGCCCTGATAGGTAAGCACTTGCCCGCGAGTGGCAGCAACTGCGGCTTGAGTGCTAGGAAATTCGCTGGCAACCCCGTTGTAGACCTGGCTGGAAACCGTATCCCGGACATCAAATAAGCTGCCGGGTCGCTTAATTTGGGTTTGGCGGCGCGAGAGGGCAAATGAACGTGCCGCTACCGCCTGCGCCTTTAAGGCTTCTTGGGGCCAAGTCGGGTACATTTCCTTGCCGAGGACGCTGACGAGGTATTCTTCCAGGTCAACATGGTTAACCGCCAGCACACCCTGCCCAATCCGGGCAAGTTGGACTCGTCCTCGATACCAGCGATCGCCAATGTAGACTTCGCCGCCGTTGCTGGGTTGAATCCAGAGCCGACTGGCCTGTCGCCCGACGACGCTGACGCCACCTGGAATCGGTCGGGCGGGCACTCCTGTTAAGGGCTTTAATTCACCAATCGGACGACCCGCACCGTCTAAAATTTTGGCTGGGGTTGAACTGCCAACACTCACCTGACTGGCACCTTCAACAATGGCGACTCGCAGTTGGGTTGCCAAGCCTGGCGTGGCGATCGCGATCCAGAGTAGCAGGCTTAACCACCAAGCATTCCCCTTGGCGGTAGGGGGGACGAGTTGCAGCATTCCGTTAACTCCTCAGCGTAGAATGACAATCAAAATACAGCCCTGTAGAGGTCGCTATGCAGTCTTAGCTTACCCAGACAGTCGTACGACCGCTCTGCCCTGAAGGCGGATGCCCAAACCTAAAGTTGCAGAGTGGCGTTCATCGATTATCTGCAATCGTGAGTTAGATCGTGGCTTTGTTAAGGTAATTAAACTAGGCGATCGAGTTATTCTACCCAGGTTGTCCTTCTGGGCTGATTCTAAATTCTAGCGGCGGCGGCAATGGGCGATCGTCCTCTTGCTCAAGCTTTAAACTCTCATCAGACCAATTGCAGGCAGGGCATTTGCACGTGCCTAAAGCAGCCTTCGCCAAAGGAATACGGTGCCTACACTGAGGACATCTGCCCGTGAAAAACGGATGCGTCATAATCAGCCGTATTTGCTCGGTATGCGAGAGGCCAGAGAGCAGGCGAGTTAGGGGTTTAGATTGCTCTTCCATCTTGCCCACAGATAGAGTTGGGGAAACACTAGAAAGTTGCACAGCCAAGTTTAAGATGACTTATTCATCACTCTTGCATTTTCACTCGCTTGGTATCAATCGTGAAAACACGGAGATTCTGCAATTTCAACTGCAAATCGCTGCCCCAAGTTATTCAGTTTTAAGTAATTTTTAGAGCTTGAACGGGACTGGCGCGATTCGAACGCGCGACCTATCGCTTAGGAGGCGATCGCTCTATCCAACTGAGCTACAACCCCAAATCTACAGCCATGATATAGCAATCTTAGAAGATTCGGGAAGCCTGTTAGAAGGCAGAAGTTGAAAGGCAGACTTCGGCGTGAGCTTTCGACTCGTCGGCTGACGCTCTGGGAAGCCTGAGCTCAGTCGAACGAGGGCAGAAGGTGGAGACGCTCTGATTTCCCTGTACAGCGATTTGAGTGATCAATTTGAGTTAATACTTCAACTGTTGGGGGGACGGAAGGTTGGCTCTAGCAACTTGGCTAGCCACTGCCGAGGGGTAAAGCGAGAGCCGTTGGCGATCGCCTGATTTTTCCAGCCCCCAGTCACTAGGGTGGATTTGCCCGCGCTCAAGGCTTTAAGCGCTTGCTTAACCAATCGGTGTGAGTCTTCGTAGGTTTGAGCAGCCATTAACCCTGGGTTTCGCTCCATGTCTGCAACCGCAAAAAAATCAGTCCGGGTGGGGCCAGGGCAGACGACCAGCACTTTCACCCCCGTTTGGTAATTTTCTGCCCACAGCGCTTCGCTAAAGTGGATGATAAAGGCTTTAGTCGCTGCATAGACAGCCAAATAAGGAACGGGCTGAAAACCAGTAATTGAGGCAATATTGATAATCCCGCCTGACTGGCGCTGCTGCATTTGGGGCAAAACCAGATGGGTCATTTCGACTAGGCTCAAGATATTGAGCTTGATCATCTCAGACTGACGGTGGTGCGATCGCTGACCAAATTCGCCGTAGTCACCGCTGCCAGCATTGTTGACCAGCAAGTCCACCGTAATTCCTTGTTGAGCGATCGCTTCATAGACGCGCAGCGCCGCATCCGGCTGGGTCAAGTCTTGGGGAATGATGCAAACCTGAATCCCAAATTGTTGCTCTAGGTCGGTGGCAAGCTGGTGCAGTTTGTCGGCTGAGCGGGCAACCAGGACTAAATGACTGCCTTCAGCCGCTAGCACCTGAGCAAACATTGCCCCAATCCCAGTCGAGGCTCCGGTGATTAAGGCAGTTTTATAGATCATAGGGGGTCAACCATACCACTGCGAAACGGCTGCGGGTTGATTCAATTCGTCCAGGCTACCTGCGATCCGGCTTTGGGCGCAAAAGGCTTTTTAGCTCTGACCTCCAGATCTAGGCAACCGCTGAGACGATAAACCTAAATCGCCAGTTCCTGCTCGATCGCCCTCACTAATTCTGGGGCATCGGGAGTGACGGCGCTGCCAAAACGAGCCACAACTTCTCCCTGTTTATTGACCAGAAATTTCTCAAAGTTCCACGAAACATCGCTGGTGGGTTCTGCGGCTTTGGTTAAACGAGCGTAAAGGGGATGCTGGTCTGGGCCTTTGGCGTGCAGTTTGTCAAATAGCTGAAAGCTGACGCCGTAGTTACGGCTGCAAAATTGAGCGATTTCGGGATTGCTGCCTGGCTCTTGCATTCCATAGTCGTTGCAGGGAAAGCCCAACACCCGCAGACCTTGGGCTTGATATTTTTGGTTTAAGGCTTCTAGCCCTTTGTACTGCGAGGTGTAGCCACAGAAAGAAGCGACGTTGACAATCAGCAACACATTGCCAGCATATGCCCCTAAAGATGTTTCCTGACCCTCAATCGTTTTAACGGTGATGTCGGTAATCGTTTTGCTCATCTTGCGATCGCCAAATTTTAGTTACAGCCTTCATCCTACAAGTAGGCATGGTGCTTAATTTGGGTTAGTCGGCATTGCTGAATCGGCATCTGACCATCTGCCCAAGCTGAGGACGGCATTTTGACCGCCAAATCCAAAGCTAAAGCAGAGAGCGGTCTGGAATGCTACAGAACGAGCAGCAGTAATCAAATCGATCGCAAATCCGGGCTGCTGCAAGCCAACGCAGGGCGGCAAGATTTGGTGCTTTAAAGCTAACAGGCAAAAAGCAGCTCCTAAAGCCCCCGATCCACCGAGGGTATGCCCGGTTGCGCCTTTGGTCGAACTGACAGGCACAGAGTCAGGAAAGCAAGTGTGAATCAAGGCGGCTTCAGCCTGGTCATTCAACTGAGTGGCCGTGCCGTGGGCGTGAATATAGCCAATCTGGGCGGGCTGCCGATGACTGCGGGTTAGGCATGTCTTGAGCGCGGCGATCGCTCCACGCTGAGACTGCCCTGGCGCACTGACATGCTCAGCATCAGCGCTGGCTCCAAACCCTAAAATTTGCCCATAGATGTTGGTCGATCGCCGCTGGGCTGATCCGAGGGTTTCTAGTAGAAATAATGCCCCACCCTCACCAACGACTAGCCCTTGCCGCTGTTGGTCAAACGGATACGCCCCAGTGGTGGCTAGCGCCCCCATTTTGGCAAATCCAGCCAGGGTTAAACGGGTGACGGGCGCTTCGATCGCTCCGACGAGCACCTGCTGGCATTGCCCGGTTTGCAATAATTCAAACCCCTGGGCGATCGCCCACAAGCCAGTCGCACAGGCCGCCATCGGCGCTAAAACTGGCCCGGTTGTGCCCAAACTGCGCGCCGCCGCGATCGCCGCCGCATGGGGCAGATAGCCTAACCAGCCGTCCAGTGGAGCAGAATCCTTCCGATCGCGAGCCAAGTCTTCCCACTCCGCCTGACAGCCCCGGCTAGAGCCAATCACCACGCCGCAGTCTGGCAAGGGTCGGTCAATTCCGGCATCAGCCAGCGTTGCTTGTACCACTTGCTGAGTCAAAGCTGCCAGTCGACTGGGGCGATCGCCAATCAGCCCAAGCGGGCGAGGCGGTAATTCAGGAAAAGGTTGATGGCGGCGAATCCCAGTTTTGCCCTGTAAGAGTCGCTGCCAGGTCGTCAGCGGGTCTGCTCCTAAAGCAGAAACCATCCCGATGCCCGTGACAACGACCGGAACCGCCATTGGTTTTATTGAGGGGTAGGCCCGGTTTTGAGATTTTCTAACCCCTGAGTGACTTTGGCAGAGGTAATCCGATCACCCTGCTGAATTTTGTCCACAACGTCCATGCCTTGGGTAACGTAGCCAAATACAGCATAGTCACCGTCTAAGGGATCGAGCTGACTGAGCGCGATATAAAACTGGGCTGAAGCCGAGTCAGGCAACTGCGATCGCGCCATCGCCACGGCTCCACGGGTGTGTTTGAGCTGAGGCGGGGCCGTCACCTTGGCTGATTTGAGGGTTTTGCTATAGACTGGCTCGGCTGTTCCTTCCGGTTGGATTTCGAGCGGAATATAGCGGGGTTGCCCAGTGGCTGGATCGTTATAAGAGCCAGTGCCGAGCGCCTGGGGGGGAACATTCGCGTCTTTACTTTGAGGATCGCCGCCCTGAACGACAAACGGCTGCGGGTCTCGGACAACGCGATGGAAGCTGGTGCCGTCGTAAACTCCTTTTTGGACTAAATCAACGAAATTACCCGCCGTAATCGGTGCAGCCTTGCCATCAACGGCGATCGTGATGGGTTGCCCATCTACCTGCAAGACAACCGTGGCATTTCCCTCTAAGCGGGGTAACTGAGCCGTCAGGGTGGGAGACTGCGCCCCCGGTACGCTGCTGGTATCGCCTGGGCTAGGTGAAGGGTTGCTGCTGACGGGTGGAGCATTACAAGCGGTCAAGACCAGTAGGGCGATCGCCAGACAAGACAAAAACCAACGGCGGAGTTGTCGAAACATACGAATCTCGGAAAGGACAGGTTGATACTCTCAAGATTGATCTTAATGGATGGGTGCTAATTGACTGCCAGCAGCCTTGCTTGGCTTGCTCAATCCCAACCTAGACAATATTGCGAATCACAAAATCAACCACGGCTGATAGCCCGGTTTTAGTTTTGAGGTTCGTAAATACAAACGGCTTATCGACTCTCATCGTTTGAGCATCTCGTTCCATCACACCTAAGTCAGCCCCCACTAGGGGAGCTAGGTCAATTTTGTTGATCACCAGCAGGTCAGATTTGGTGATGCCTGGCCCACCCTTGCGGGGAATCTTATCGCCCGCCGCCACATCAATCACATAGAGGGTCAAATCGACCAGTTCGGGACTAAAGGTAGAGGCTAGATTATCGCCACCGCTTTCGACAAAAATCAGGTCTAGATGGTCTAACCGCTGCTCTAGCTGAGCGATCGCCGCTAAGTTCATGGAGGCATCTTCCCGGATTGCGGTGTGGGGACAGCCGCCGGTTTCAACGCCAACAATGCGATCGCTGGTCAAGGCCTGGCTACGGACTAAAAACTGAGCGTCTTCTTGGGTGTAAATATCATTGGTAACGACAGCAATTTTGTATTGCTGTCGCAGTGCCTTACAGAGGGCATCTACTAGGGCTGTCTTGCCAGAGCCAACTGGCCCAGCCACACCAACACGGAACGCATTGCTCATTGGTTTACTCAAAAATGGGTTGTTACTATTTAGAACTACTCAAGAATAAGCTGAGAGATTCCAATTTCTAACCCGATTTTGTCCATAATCCAGGTTGGATCGCAATCTTGAGTCTGATTGAGAGCAATATCTAACGCGGGTTAAAATGAGCGTAAACATAGCGCATAAGCAGCATGGTTACAACCACCAGACGATTTACCCTGGCTGAGTATCTTGCTCACGATGATTTTATCGAGCAACGCTATGAGCTGGTGAATGGAGAATTAATCGAAATGCCAGCAGAAAGCGACCTGAATAATGCGATCGCCATGTATCTGATTGGTGTTTTCATCCAGGCTGTTCCCATTCGCTTACTCCGACGGGGGACAGAAGTTGTCGTCAGTGGTTTTCGGGCGACATCGCGAGTGCCCGATCTGATGGTGTTAACCGAGGAGCTAGCGACTGCCCTGGTCGGCAGCAAGCGCAGCATTGTGATGATGGATATGCCGCCGCCAGCATTGGTGGTGGAAGTAGTTTCGCCAGGCAAAGACAGCGAAGACCGAGACTATCGCTATAAGCGTTCGGAATATGCGGCGCGAGGGATTGCTGAGTATTGGATTGTTGACCCGGCCCGCGCTCAAGTTTCTATTTTGACGCTGGTAGATGGGCTATATGAGGAAGCAACTTATCAGGGCGATCAGCGCTTGCTGTCTCAAACCTTTCCTAAGCTGGAATTAACGGCAGAGCAGGTTTTGCAAACAGGCGAGTTGCTCTAAATTTGTTCTGACTCATCTCTAACTGCGAAACAGGCGAGTGTATTGGGTTTCGTGGGCCATGCTGGCTAGAGCCAGCCCCCAGCCAAAGCTATGAAGCTGATCGTCTTCCAGAGTCAAAATCTCTTGGCTCACCTGGCTTAACTGTGGTTGCAGGTGCAAGAGCAATTGTTGCCCAGCGGTCTGTCCGAGCGGAATTAATTTTACTCCAGCACTAATTAAATTGCTGGCCCAACTGTGTAAGTAGCCTAGAATTGTGGCCTCTAGAGGAATCTGCCAATGGGCGGCGGCCAGGCTAAAGGCGATCGCAAAGTTACAGGGAGCTTCACATTGATTCACCAGCGATGTCGGTTGCAGGGTTTGACACAAACGCACCAAGGCATAGCCCATTTGCCAGCTTTGCTGACGCAGTTCAGCCGTTTCTTTGGCGGCGGAGAGCCAGCGATTCCAGGCGTGAATGGTGTCTAGATCTGAGGTTTGATAAGCTCGTACCATCACCCCAGCTTCTAAGCGAATTGCTCCGTAGCTCAACTCTTGCTCTAGCCAGTGGCAGAGGCTGTCTCGATCTCGAATCGCTCCAGTTTGGGTCAGGTATTCTAGCCCTTCTGAGTAGCTGTAGGCTCCAACCGGCAGGGTGCTACTCGCCAGTTGGAGTAAACTCATCAGTGCCAAAGAATTATTGATCAGCATTAACTCAGTGCGCGTGATCACGGTGATAAGCGCCTGTCTCCGGCAGAAAAGGCTGTACAGATGCTTGGACATCTAAGCCCATTTGCTCAATCATAGTTTGCAAAACGCTGTCAGGTAATAGGCGCAGGTAACTAGCTGTAACTTCCAGCGCCACATGCCGATTGCCCAAGTGGTAAGCGGCTCGCAGCAAATCTAACGGAATTTTGCCTGTCACCGTCAAGACGGGCTCCGGCTTAGCAATAATTTTGACAATTGTGCCTTCTGGCTGCGATCGCAGCCAGTCGCCATCGGTTAAAACGGTTCCTCTGGGCAAGTGTAAATGCACCTCTTCCCCTTCTTCAGTCCTGAAGCGATGGCGGCTGCGGGTTCGTTGTTCAGCCGTTAGCGATAGGGTCAAATTTGGGCTGGCTGCGGAAGCCGGATCAATGCGAGCTGTTAAAGTCAGCATGAATGAGCGATCGCCAAAAAACTTGGAACGGATTATTTTTGAAACCTTCGCAGGGCTTTACAAAGTAATCCTAATCGATCATCAACGCTATGCGTCAGTAAAAGCGTCAAGCTGGGTCTGGGTTCGCTGAGCAGGATAGTGAAACGTCAAGGTTGCATCACCCAGCGTAATCACATCTCCATCCAGCAAAAAGATTCGATCGAGCACAGGTCGCTGATTCACAAAGGAGCCATTCAGGCTCCCCGCATCCGAGAAGTAAGCAAAGTAGAGATTGCCCACCGGCACGAGTTCAATCGTCGCGTGCAGACGAGAGACAGACTTGCTCGGCAAAATGATCTGATTTTTTTTGCCTCGACCAATCTGCCAGTTGGGATGATGGTCTAGACAAAGCAGTTGCTGCTTTTGATCAAGAGATATTTTTAACTGAGGCAATCCTTCCAGAGAAGTAGGCTGAGACTCTGAAGCAAGGCAGGAGGTGGACATTGGTTTAGGTGACTCAATTGGGCATCAACAGGCTTGTCAGATTCTATCGAAAGCGATATCGCTTTGATTTAGTAATTGGGATCAGTCTATTGGCACTATAGACGCACCATAAACGATCGCCCAACCGTGAGATTACGGACTTTGTGCTGTCAAACTTTAACGTTGATGGTAAGTTGGTGGGCGACGATAAAAGTCTGTCAGCCTAAGATTTGCGATTTTCAGGAATGAATAGTGGTCTGCAAGTCACGAGATTGAGCGTCTCGACATTACCCAAGCCCCTCAAACTTGTTTCAAAATTTAGGATCACCAGCGAATGAAAGCGTTGATTTTGGGGTGTGGCTATACGGGCAGTCATTTGGCCCGCCGATTGCAAGCGCAAGGTGTGACCGTAAACATCACCACGCAATCGGGGATTGCCCCGGCTGGCGTTAGCGCCGCTTGCTTTGCCTTTAGCTGTGATAGCGCTGGCGGCAAATTTCCGCTCACTCCAGAAGCACTACAGGGCGTGACCCATGTACTCACTACGATCCCGCCCGATCGCCAAGGCATTGACCCCGTCGTGCATTGTCTGCTGTCAGACCTAGAGCGGCTCAAGTTAACCTGGTTTGGCTATCTTTCAACCACCGGGGTTTACGGCGATACGCACGGAGCTTGGGTGGATGAAACAACGCCAACCAACCCTCAGCATGGGCGATCGCGGCAGCGGGTGGCGGCCGAAACCAGCTTGCTCAAGGCCAGTTTGCCGACTCACATTTTTCGGCTACCGGGCATTTATGGACTCGGACGCAACACCTTCGATCGGCTAAGGGCAGGCAAAGCCCAGCGGATTGATCGCCCCGGTCATGTGTTTAGCCGCGTTCATGTCGATGATATTGTCCAAACCCTCTGGCGATCAATGCAACAGCCCACCCCCGGCGAAATCTACAATATCTGTGATGATCAACCCTCAGAAGCTAGCAGTTTAATTACCGAAGCGGCTGAGCTGCTGGGCATTCAGCCCCCAGACTTGATCCCATTTAGTCAGGTGCAAATGAGTCCAATGGCAGCCTCATTTTGGAGTGAGTGCCGCCGGGTTTCTAATCGCAAAATCAAAGACAAGCTGGGAGTGCAACTGCTCTATCCCACCTATCGAGAGGGGTTGAGAGAAATTCGGCAACAGGAGCTAGCTTCCTAGGGCGGTTTTCTCATCGCACTCGTGAATACACTCAATTCACAAATTTAAAGCAGCACATGAATTACAAAACATCGGCTCTTTGGTTTGTCATTTTTCTTGGTGTGGTCAGCCTCTGTGCCGATGCCACCTATGAGGGGGCGCGTAGCATCACAGGAGCCTATCTAGGCAGCCTGGGCACGAGTGGCACTATCGTTGGACTGGTGGCAGGACTGGGAGAACTGATTGGTTATGGGCTACGGATTGCAATTGGTTTTCTTAGCGATCGCACCCGACAATACTGGCGCATTACCACTCTGGGGTATGCCATCAACACGGCTGTAGTGCCCCTGCTAGCCTTCACGAGCACTTGGCCTGCTGCTGTTGGTCTGATGATCGCCGAACGCACGGGCAAAGCCATTCGTACCCCACCGCGTGATGTGTTGCTCTCCCACGGAGCGATGCAAATCGGTCGCGGCTTTGGCTTTGGTTTGCATGAAGCAATGGATCAAATTGGCGCGGTGGCGGGGCCGCTGATCGTTGCTGCAATGCTGTCGTGGCAGTTTGGCTACCGGGGCGGCTTTGCAATTTTGGTCATCCCTGCTGTTGTCGGTTTAGCAGTGCTGTTGGTGATTCAGCGCATCTACCCAAACCCTAGAGATTTTGAACCGCAGGTCGCCAATTTAGAAACCACTGGACTGCCCCAATTGTTTTGGCTTTACCTGGGGGCGATCGCACTGATTGCCGCAGGTTTTGCCGATTTTCCCCTGATTGCTTTTCACCTCCAGCAAACCGGAGTCGAAGCCACCAGCCAAATTCCCCTGCTCTATGCACTGGCGATGGGAGTTGATGCGATCGCCGCTCTGATCTTTGGTCACTGGTTTGACCGGATAGGACTCTGGAGCCTAGCGCTGGCCGTGTCGCTTTCTCTCTTCTTTGCCCCGCTGGTGTTTAGCAGTAGCTTTGCGCTGGCTATTGTTGGCATGGTGCTGTGGGGGATCGGTATGGGTGCCCAAGAGTCAATTATGAAAGCTGCCGTTGCTGGGATTGTGCCTGCCTATTGTCGTGGTTCAGCATTCGGCATTTTCAACACGGGCTATGGTTTCGCCTGGTTTGCGGGCAGTGCCTTAATGGGAGTGCTGTACGATTATTCCAAAAGCGCGTTGATTATGGTTTCTATGGCTCTCCAGTTAGTCGCAATTCCTGCTCTCATTTGGGTAAACCGCCATGTTCCGAGAGAATCAGCACCTTGATTGCATGAACACCGCTTTCACACTGGTGAACCAGAGGTCTAGTGATCCCAGTCTCACGGGCAAGGAAAGAGCCAGTCAAGTTATAATTTTTGCGAATGCATCCAGAGGGCTTCCATGACCAACCCGCTACTTCACGCTTTTTTTCTAGGCAGAGCCACTGCTGAAGTTCTCTCGGAAGAAGTAGGACATACGTTGACAAATCTGCTAGCTGAAGTCGGCAGATTTGACGCTGAACAGCGAGAGCGGCTGCGCCAGTTTACGACTCAGGTAATGGAGCGGGCCAGCCAAGAGGCTAGTTCGGCTGAGCGATCGGGGGTGAGCGCTCCTGCTACCGACTTGCAAGCCACGATTGATGAACTGAGGGCAGAGATTGCTCGGGTGCGGGCTGAACTCCAAAACTATCGCAATCGCGCCACCTAGGCGCTAAATGATAGCTCAGCTTGTTTACGCTCTTGATCGCTTGCTCACCGTGTATAGTCTCAATTAGGAATATCCGTGTCTCTCCCTCCCCAGGCATCGGTTGGGTTACAGCAAACCAACAGAGTCTATCGCTGGAATCGCGAGAGCTATTCGCGTACCCGTCGGTTCGTTGATATCTGGGCCTTTGTCTTGCAGTTTTTACTGGGACGCTGGCTGCTCAAAAAGAACTGGAGCTATCGAGGCGGCATCACTGATGCCAAGCAAGCCGCTCGCCGGAAGGCGCAAGCGATTTGGGTGCGGGAAACCATGCTGGAGTTGGGCCCGACCTTTATTAAGGTAGGGCAGCTCTTTTCCACTCGGGCTGATCTCTTTCCGGCTGAGTATGTTGAAGAACTTTCAAAGCTGCAAGACCAAGTGCCTGCGTTTAGCTATGAGCAAATAGAAGCGATCGTTGAGCACGATTTTGGCAAAACGATTCCAGAGCTTTACCGCAGCTTTGACCCAATTCCGTTGGCAGCGGCCAGTTTGGGGCAAGTCCACAAAGCCCAGCTCCACTCTGGCGAAGAGGTGGTGGTAAAGGCTCAGCGCCCTGGCTTAAAGCAGTTGTTTAAGATTGACCTAGAGATCTTAAAAGGGATTACTCGCTACTTTCAAAATCATCCTGACTGGGGTAAAGGTCGAGATTGGATGGGGATTTATGAAGAATGCTGCCGCATTCTTTACGAAGAAATTGATTACCTGAACGAAGGCCGGAATGCCGACACGTTTCGGCGCAACTTTCGCGGGTTTGACTGGGTGTACGTGCCGAGAGTCTACTGGCGCTATTCTTCGCCACGGGTACTGACCTTAGAGTATGCGCCCGGCATTAAGATCAGTCATTATGAAGCCCTGGAAGCGGCGGGGTTAGACCGCAAGGAATTGGCCCAGCTAGGCGCAAGAGCCTATTTGCATCAGCTTCTGGACAATGGGTTTTTCCATGCTGATCCCCATCCGGGCAACATTGCCGTCAATACTGAGGGGGTGTTAATTTTTTATGATTTTGGCATGATGGGGCAGGTGCAGCCGCTCACCCGTGAGAAACTCTTAAAAACCTTTTTTGGGATTGCTCAGAAAGATGGGGAGCAAGTGGTGGCCTCACTGATTGAGTTAGGAGCATTGGCTCCAACCAGCGATATGGGCCCAGTCCGGCGGTCAGTCCAGTACATGCTGGACAACTTTATGGATCAGCCGTTTGAAAACCAGTCTGTGGCTCAAATCAGCGATGACCTGTACGAAATTGCCTACGATCAGCCCTTTCGCTTTCCGGCTACGTTTACCTTTGTAATGCGGGCTTTTTCAACCCTGGAAGGTGTGGGCAAGGGTTTAGACCCAGATTTTAACTTTATGGAGGTTGCAAGACCTTTTGCAACAACGCTGATGACAAATGGTGGATTTTCTAACAACGACGGTAACTTAATCGGTGAACTCAGTCGCCAAGCGGCCCAAGTTAGCAGCACGGCCCTGGGCTTGCCCCGCCGCTTGGAGCAGACCCTAGACAAGCTAGAGAATGGCGACTTGCGAATGCGGGTGCGCTCAATTGAAAGCGATCGCCTCCTCCGGCGCCTAGCTAGCGTTAACATGGGGACTAACTATGTGGTTTTGATCGGCAGTTTTACGGTTTCGGCTACGATCTTATTAGTCAATCAATTTGTTTGGTTGGCGGCGATCGCTGCTTTTGCAGCAGTAGTTGCTTTGATCGCCTACGTTAGGCTAATCATGAGGCTAAATAAATCTGACCGGATGCCTTAAGACCCATTGACAACTTGTACAATTTCTATGAAACCTCTGTTTACAGGGCTGAGCGACCAAGGACTGCTCCGCACCGCCAACCAAGACGCCTACTGCATTGACGAATCAGAGGGGCGATTTTTTATCGTCGCCGACGGCATGGGGGGACATGCTGGTGGGCAAGAAGCCAGCCGGATGGCGACAGCAGCAATTAGCGATTATCTGACCGAATACTGGAACGCCGAACTGAGTGCCCCAGAGTTGCTCCAGGAAGCTTTACTCAAAGCCAACCAAGCGATTGTGGCTGACCAAGAGCAGAACCCAGAGCGCTCAGACATGGGGACAACGGTTGTAACCGTTATCTTTCCCCCAGGCGCAGAGAAGCCTTGGTGTGCCCACGTCGGCGATTCTCGCCTCTATCGGCTGCGCGGGTCTCAATTGACCCAGATTACCGAAGACCACACCTGGATTGCCCATGCCGTCAAGACAGGAGTGCTGTTGCCTGAACAAGCTCGCAACCACCCGTGGCGGCACGTGCTGGCCCAGTGTTTAGGGCGGGAAGAAATTGAAAACATTGATGTCCAGGAAATTGATGTCCAGTCCGGCGATCGGCTGTTGATCTGTAGCGATGGGCTGACCGAAGAGCTACCCGATCCATTAATTGCCATTTACCTGGAAGAAGAAAATCACGAGAAAGCGGCGATCGGATTAGTCGAAGCAGCCAAAGACAAGGGTGGGCGAGATAACATTACCGTGGTGATTATTACGATTCCCTAGATAAAGCCAGAAGGTAAAGTGCAGACAGCATCCTTGAGCAATCTTGACTAGGATGGACTATCGGCGATTGTTGCCTTCTGCCTTTCTTCTAGGTCTGCGAGTTGAGGGCTTCTAAGAGCCACGGATCAACCGGTTGCCCATCTTTGCGCTTCAACTCAATTTGAACTTGATAAACTAGACCCGAACCAGGAGCCGCGGGCTGGCGATGGAAGATAACTTCGTAGTCTTGGGGATTTTCTTGCCGCTGCTGCAACCAATCTTGCACTTTGGTGGTGGCAAACAACGATTGTCCCTCGTTAAACATCCGAGTGATTTGCAGTTGCAGATTATAGGGAGTGAAGCGAGCCATAGCGACAGTCAGGCAAGATTTGCTTTTCGATCTTAGCTGCTGATGCTCAGCAATAGCAGATTTGTAGGCTCTAAGCATTAGAAACCAGGCTCACTTTGGCCCGATGGAGCAGGCGATCGCCCTGCTGATAGCCAACATAGTCCACCTTAACTAGGGTGGCTGGTGTAACCGTGCCCTGCTGCAACTGGTGTCGCTGCGGGTCATAGGCAACTTCTGCCCCAATTTCGCCAATCGGTTCAATGTGCCAGTGCTTGAGCAGGTCTTCGACGGGTCGCAGGAGGGGCAAGAGCTTAACGGCTGGCAACTGCGGGTTTTGGCGGGCAGCTTGAGCCGCTTTTGGCCATTGAATTAACCAAGATTCTAAGATTTGCAAACTTTCTGCTTGGAAAGCCTGCTGAAGCGTCTGCTGCTGTTGAGCAAGCTGGTCTGAGAGACGCTGATACTCTTGCTTAAGGGCTTGAATTTCAGCTTGATTAGAGTCTGAGGGAGGCGAGGCGATGGCTTCGCCTCCCCAGAGGGAAATCGCTGACCCGAAAGATGCCAGTAGCTCTTCTAAGCTGATATGCAGGACTTGAGCCAGTTTTTGCAGGCTGTCTAGTCGCCAGAGCTGGATTTGCCCCTGCCTCAGATTTTTAATTTGCTGCCGCGAGAATCCAGCTTGGTAAAGGGCCTGAAAGCTTGGCAATCCGCTAGATTGCATGAAGCGCCGCAGTTGAGGTGTATAGTCTGTCGGCATCACTTTGCCAAGAAACAACTCTTTATGATGATCCTATAGCGCCTGTGGCGCTGCTCGAGCAATGATCAAATTTCCAGAATTGATAGATGCTGAAGATTTTTGTTACGTCTTGGAGTCGCTAGATCTGTCGGTCAGACGCTGGCGCTGTCCTGTTTGTCACAGTGAAATTGACCGTGATCAAAACGCGGCTGTGAACATCAAAATGGTTGGGGCTTCAACCATGAGGGTAGAGGATGTTTGACAACTCACCTTGCAATCCTTGCTCGAGCCTCGAATCCCAGGACTTTAGCGAAGCGGCGCCGTGGGGTTAGGTCAATCGCAAATGTCTAGAACTGGAAAACAATTGCTGATTATTACAATCGCACGGCTGAGTGCAGCAAGTTTGCTACGTTTATCAATGCCGATCTAAATCTCTTACTTAAGACTTATAGTCTGCCGTTTATCTACTCAGTTTGTTTTTTGTTGTTTTTCTCGGTCGGATATTACTTAGCGAATTATCTTCTAACCCTCTCGAAAATTTTAATTTATGGAGAATAAGGATCAAGATTATGTACGATGATGCGAACAGTTTAGAGGCGATCGCCAGAAAAGATTACTCAGTTGATATTGGTGGGTTTCTGAGCCGAGGCTGGGAAATTTTTACCCAAAATCCGCTTGGCTTCATTGGCTTTTGCATTCTGACCGTAGTTATTAGTTTTGTTTTAAGCTACATTCCTTTCATTGGGACAATTGCAAATATCGTTATTTCTTACGTTCTACCAGCAGGGTACTACATTGTTGCTTTCAAAATTAGCAGAGGGCAGCTATCTGAGTTTGGTGATTTTTTCAAAGGCTTTCAAAACACCTATTTTTTGCCTGTCTTTTTAGCAACTTTAGTGGTGAGCATCTTTGTTGGTGTACTCTGTTTGCCATTTCTCGTCGGAGCCGTGTTAAGCTTCTACGGAATTTTTCAGCAAATGGCAGCACAGAGTGGAGACCCTAGCTTACCGGATCTATCTATTCCTGGAGCTTTAACCGGGGCACTTTTGGTGCTGGGGCTAATTTTATTGATACCTGCAATCTACCTGGGCATTGCGTACACTTTTTCAATTCCACTCATTGTTGACCGTAAGGCTGACTTTTGGTCGGCAATGGAAACTAGCCGCAAATTAATTACACGCCATTGGTTTCCCTTCTTTGGCTTTTCGATTGTCCTAGGCTTGATCAACTTTGCTGGTGTTTTGGCTTGCGGTGTTGGTGCGTTATTTACGATACCACTGACGATTTGCGCGATCGCCGCTGCCTACGAGAACATTATCGGACTCACGCCAGAAAGCTAACGCTAGCAATCATTCAAGTCAGGCACTGATGCCGCTGCCGCAAGCTTAAAAAGGAATGTCATCGTAGTTGGGCAGATCTGCCGCTGCTGCTGGTTGAGGGGCAGGAGTGGCGGCTGGCTTACTGACCGCAGGCGTAGATTTGGGGGCAGCAGCAGGAGCAGCGGCTTTTGCAGGGGTTGCTTCAGGGCTGGCCACTGCTACAGTTGAAGTCATTGTGCCTTCGGCTCCTAACAGGTGAACGCGGCTAGCCGTCATGGAGGCTTGTTTTTCTTTAAATCCTTCCGGGCGATCGACCGTGGTCATGGTGAGGCGGCCTTCAATCACCACTTTATCGCCGGTGTGAAATTGCTCTTGGATTTGCTGAGCGAGGGTGCCCCAGCCAATCACTTTGAGGCTGCTGGCTGGATCTTCTGCCCGCAAACCTGCAAACTGAACCATCATTTCGGCGATCGCCATCTGCCCTTCCTGGGTATAGCGCAGTTCTGGGTCTTTAATAATTTCTGCCATGAGCACACAACTGTTCATTGTTGTTCTCCCTGCCGTCAAGTAGTGGCTTATTCTGGATAGCTTTGAGTTAGAGCTTTGGGTTCAAACTTCAGGTTAGCGTTCAAACAGTAGTCTAACAAGGTCAGTTTAGCGTTAATCGTCGATAGAATTTGCGTAAGATTAACTGTCGGGCTGCATTTTTACAGTCTGGATTCTGGGTCAAAGCTCAGCGACTCTTGAGAGCGGACAGTAAGGCATTGTTTTGAATAGCTTTTTTTTATTTCGATACGGACCAGAGATTTTGCAGCGAACCGGGCAACACCTGCTGTTGGTGAGTGTGGCGATCGCGATCGCAGTGCTGATCGGCTTGCCTTTAGGTGTCTTAATTACTCGAATCACTTGGCTACGTCAACCGATTTTATTGATCGCAAATATCCTGCAAACGGTGCCGAGTCTGGCCTTATTTGGCTTGCTGATCCCGCTGGTCGGGATTGGGGCGGTGCCAGCGATTATTGCTCTGACGCTCTATTCTTTTCTGCCGATTATTCGGAACACCTACACCGGCATTACTAATATTGACCCGGCGATTCGAGAAGTCGGGCGCGGGATGGGCATGACCGATTGGCAACTGCTGGTTCAAGTTGAGATTCCGTTAGCGACGGCGGTAATTTTAGCCGGAGTCCGGGTGGCAGCGGTCATTGCGATCGGAATTGCCACGATCGCGGCGGCGATTGGAGCCGGCGGCTTGGGCGTGCTGATCTTTCAGGGGATTTCGGTGGTCAACAACCAGTTGATTCTGGCGGGAGCCGCGCCAGCGGCGATCATTGCGCTGATCGCCGACTATGGAATTGGCTGGCTAGAGCAGCGATTGACGGTGCAAAAATAGGTCAATCATGAAAAAATTTTGGGTTTGGATTTTAGTCGCAATCACCTTAGTGATGGCGATCGCCAGTTGTCGCCCCAACTCCACTACCAGTCAGGGCGGTGACATCATCATTGCCTCTAAAGACTTTACGGAGCAGGATATTCTAGGGCAGCTTTTAGCCCAGGTGATCGAAGCCAAAACCGAGCTAAAGGTTGATTTGCGTCCCCGCTTGGGCGGTTCCTTTGTCTGCCATCAAGCGATTATTAACGGCAAAATTGATGCCTACATCGAATACACGGGCACAGCGTACACTGGCATTCTCAAGCAAGCGGCGATCTCTGACCCAGACCAGCTTTTTCAGCGCTTGCGGCAAGATTATGCTCAGAAATTTAACTTAGCAGTCTTGCCCTCACTGGGGTTTGAAAACACGTTTGCAATGATTGTTCGAGGGGACGATGCCAAGCGCTACCAACTACAAACCCTATCTGAAGCGGCTGAGTATACGCCACAGTGGCGGGGCGGATTTGGCTATGAGTTTATGGAGCGGGCCGATGGCTATCCTGGCCTAGCAAAAGCCTACGGACTGCAATTTTCTAAACCCCCAGAAATTATGGACTTAGGGCTAATTTATCGAGCCATCCTGCAACGGCAGGTCGATTTGATTGCTGGCAACTCAACCGATGGGCAAATTGCCCGCCTTGGATTAGTAATTCTTAAAGACGATCAGCAGTATTTTTCCGCCTATCAAGCCGTGCCAATCGTCCGGGCGGCTACGCTCCAGCAATATCCCCAGTTGCAGGCAGCAATTGACCAATTGGCAGGCAAAATTTCTGCTTCAGAAATGCAGCGGATGAATTATTTGGTCGAAGGAGAGCTGGCTGATCCAAAGCTGGTCGCTCAAGAGTTTCTGCAATCCAAGGGATTATTGTAATTTTTGGGGCAAGATAAATTGCGATCGGCTAGAACGGAAGTGGAGCGATGTTCAACCCACAGACTGGAATTGAAAAAGCGGGCTGGGTGGCCAATCTAGCAGCAGGGAGGAGGCAAGCAATGAGCGATGATGCAGCCGAAGTCATTTTAGAAGAGTGGTTCAATTTGGGCAAATCGGACGCATGGGCGGGGCAACCCAAGCAATCGCCGCAGCAAGACCCGCTGGCGGATAGCCTCTATGACTTGGGTTACAGCGAAGGAGAGACTCAGCGATCGCCAATTCCCAAAACCGCTGGTGGCAGTCTAAGCGCAAACAGACATGGCTAAGTTTGATCCAACTTTGGATCTGGACAGCCGCCAGATTATCGAGTGTCGGATTGATGCGACGAGTTATGCTGATGCCTGCGATCGCATCCAAGCTTGGGCAGAGCAACAGACTGCTGGCTATGTAATTGCCGCCAATGTGCATGTGGTGATGAGCGCCCACTGGAGCCAGGCTTTTCGGCAAGTGGTGAATGGAGCGCTGCTGGTGACAGCGGATGGAATGCCGCTAGTCTGGGGGCTGCGTTTATTAGGCATCCCGGAGCAGTCGCGGGTGTACGGGCCAGACTTAATGCTGGCTTGGTGTGAGCGGGCTACCCTGACGGGGCTACCGATTTATCTCTACGGTGGCACAGCAGCAGTGCTAGAGAAGGTAACGGCTGCTTTACGATCGCGGTTTCCTGGCTTGGCGATCGCCGGTTCCTACGCGCCCCCCTTTCGCAGCCTTAGCCCAGAAGAAATGTCAGCCGATGCCGAGCGGATTCAAGCTTCTGGAGCCAGGGTTGTATTTGTCAGCTTGGGCTGCCCCAAACAAGAATATTGGATGGCTGAGCAGCAGAGCCAAATCCCAGTGGTACTAATTGGGGTAGGGGCGGCCTTCAGCTTTTTGAGCGGCGAGGTTTCCCAGGCTCCCCGCTGGATGATGCGTGCCGGCTTGGAATGGCTGTATCGGTTTTGGGTAGAACCACGACGGCTATGGCAGCGTTATTTAATTAACAATCCGATGTTTGTGCTGCTGTTTGCTTGGCAGTATTTTTTCCCTACAAAGACAGATTGATCCAGCGATCAGATTTCTGCTGGTGCAATGCAAAGCGACTCTATTGAGTTTGGCGGCGGGCTTCAAAATGATGCAGTGGCAAGCACAGCAGGCTGGAAAAAGTCAAAAAGTAGGAAAACAAAGCAGTCAACTTGAGACTGACCGCTAAACCATTAATATCTGGCAGATCAAACCTTTGCAGCCCAACGGCCAGACAGTAAACAATCCAGTAAACAAAGGTCATTCTAAGCAGGGTTTCACTGGTAGCCCTCCGCTCACTGATCGATTCAGATTGTTTGCGCTCAAACAGTAGCCCCAAACCTGCGATCGCTGCGATCGCCGACGCTGCCAGTAAATAGTCATGCCAGCTGAAATGGATCATAAATGATTGGATTCCTATCTATTCAAAACAAAAAAAATGAATCAATAAATCAAGAGTCAGTCTAGAAGAAATGTATTTATAGATACAGGTATCCTTACAATTTTCAATATTTCTTTTGATTTCTCAAGCATCTCAGCTAGCCGAAGTCAGGCCCTAGCGGTTTATTGATTGGGGCAGCGGTGGCTGATCAAATCGATCGCAGGCACTCTAAAATTGCCTCAGCCGCTCGGTCAACGGCTCCGATTTCTCCGAGGGATTGCTGCATCTGCTGATAACCCTGCTGCATTTGCTGACGAGCCTCCGGATTGAGCAGAAGTTCCAGCGCAACCGTCGCAATGCTGTCTGGGGTTGCTTGATCTTGCAGCAGCTCCGGCACAATTGGCTGCATCTCAACCAAATTCACTGGCGAGGCATACTGCAATTTAAACTTCAAAAACGTTTGGTACAGCCACAACCCGATTGGATTAACTCGATAAATCACAACTTGCGGCACATTTACCAGCGCCGCTTCTAAGTTAACCGTCCCAGACTTAGCGATCGCCAAATCAGCCGCTGCCAAAGCCAGTAGCGGATCTTCAACCAGGGTTGCCTGCAAGCCATAGGCCCGAATTGCCGCTGTAATTGGCTGCCGATATTTTTCTAGAGCTAGAGGAATATAAAAATAACTTTGGGAAAGCTGATCTTGAATCTGCCGGGCCGCTGCAAAAATAATTGGCAGCAAAGATTTAATTTCCTGCTGTCGGGAAGCCGGGAATAGAGCGATCGCGACTTGGTCGGGTAGTAGCCCCAACTGCTGGCGAGCGGTTTGACGATCAGGGGCTGTTGCCATCCGATCCACCAGCGGATGTCCCACCCAGGCAACATTGCCGCCGTGGGCCGTGTAATAGCGAGCTTCCTCTGGAAAAATAGCCAGCAGCCGATCGCTCAATTCAATGATCTTTTGGGTTGCTCTGGGGCTAATTGACCACACCCATTCCTGGGGGGCAATGTAATAAATAATTGGCACATCAAAATGGCGGCGGATAAAGCTGCCCAAGGGCACATTCCCACTCAGGTAGTCAATTAACACCACCAAGTCCGGCGGATGCTGGCGCAAATAGCGATAGGTGCGCCTTTGCAGCCGCAAGGTCGGCCAAATAAATCCCAGCGCTTCGATTAGCCCAACTGAACCAATGCCGCTCGTATTGCTGAGCAAATGGGCTCCAGCCGCAGCCATCCGATCGCCGCCTAATCCTAAAATTTCTAGCGTTATTCCTCGCTGGGCGGCTTGGCGCTGTAAAGCTGCAATCAGCAATGCCCCTTGCAGGTCGCCAGACACTTCGCCTGTGCTAATGAATAAGCGTGGCATTAGACTTCAGATGCCGCCGCCCGCCGCCCTGAGATCAGCCCCCGTCGGCCCGGCTGCTGAGACGATGACAGCAAAAACTGGCGCAGATGATCGACCAATTCATTCGTAGGCAGCTCAGCTAGCTGGATAATCGCTTCCTTGAGCGTTAAGTCCGATCGATAAATCAACCGAAAGGCTTTCTTCAGCAGCGTAATCACCTGTTCCTGATTTTCTAGCCCTGCCCGTTTTAGACCAACCTGGTTCAAGGCCCGCACCCGACAGGGATTACCTTCGACTAGCATGTAGGGCGGCACATCCCGCTCAATCCGACTCATCCCACCGACCATTGCCAACTGCCCAATCCGCACAAATTGATGCACTCCCAGCACGCCGCTGATTCTAGCCTTTGATTCAATATGGACATGCCCCGCCAAGGCAACGGCATTAGAAATAATTACCTGGTTTTCAATGATGCAGTTGTGGCCAACATGGACATAGGCCATCAGCATGTTGCTGTTGCCAATCAGGGTCGCTTCATCCCGCTGGGTGGCTCGGTTAATCGTGACGTACTCTCGAATCAAATTATCGTCGCCAATTTTAACTAGGCTGAGAGAGCCATCATACTTGAGGTCTTGGGGTTCCGAGCCAATTACCGCGCCTGAAAAAATTTGATTACGAATCCCAATTTCAGTCCGCCCATCCAGAACGACGTGGGCCCCAATTCGAGTCTCTGCCCCGACTCGCACCTGGGGGCCAATTACAGCATAGGGACCAACCTGGACACTGGGATGGAGATCTGCATCAGGATGAATGACCGCCGTGGGATGAATCAAGGTCTGCATAGATGCCATTACAGCGCTGCTGGCTTGGAATAGAAGTTTGGTGTTGCATAAAAATCTCTGACTGAGAGTTTTGCAGACAACGTAATCATACGAGGGAATAGAATAGACGGCGATTAACGAGTGGCATCAGGGATAAGTTGAGATCAGCTATCGATGTTAGCCCGGCAAAAAAGCTGCACCAGAAGTCAAAACCCCACAATTCTACAGCGAATTGTCAAGCATCAATTACCAATCTACAAGAGAAAACATCAGTTCACCTTCTGAAGCCAACTGACCGTCAACCTCAGCCTTGGTCTGAATTTTGCCAACTCGACGTTGTTTAATACAGATCAGTTCGGCAGTCAGCACTAACTGATCGCCTGGGGTGACGGGGCGGCGGAAGCGGACTTTATCAATGCCAGCAAATAGCGATAGCTTACCCTGAAGGTCTTCAGTTTGCATTAAAATGATGCCGCCGACTTGGGCCATGGCTTCCACAATCAGCACGCCTGGCATAATCGGTCGATTCGGAAAATGCCCTTGAAAAAAGGGTTCGTTAACCGTCACATTTTTGATGCCAACCGCTCGTTGACCAGGTACCCACTCAATCACGCGATCGACCAGCAGAAAAGGGTAGCGATGAGGCAGCAGTTTTTGAATCTCGGTGATCGTCAGTACGGTTGGGGCTGGGGCAGCAGTTGGACTAGAAACATCTGTGATGGTGGGCATGGCTAATCAGCATAGGGAGAATTAAGAGAGATTGCACTAGTTTCTAGAACACTTGGACACTCCAAACCCCAATTGAGGATGGCATCCCCCAAGCAGCTACACGATATCTAGTCTCTTGTCTGTTGCTGCATGACAGCCCCCAGAATGACAACTGCTCAGTCTAAGCCAGCATCTTTGCCGATCAGAGTGAGCTGTTGAGCAAGTTGGGTATGCAGGGAATGACTGGCTTTGTAGGCTAGGTAATGAGCCTGGGGCAGGCTATCCAGCAAACTCAGGTCGCCCAAAAAGTCGAGGAGTTTGTGCCGAACAGGTTCGTTCGTAAAACGCAGAGGAGGATTGAGCCAGCCTTCCGGGCCGCAAACTAATGCATTGTCTAGACTACCACCTTTAATTAACCCTCTTTGGCGCAGATTCTCAACTTGGTGAGCCAGACCAAATGTCCGCGCCGGGGCAATTTCGGTCGCAAAATCTGGCAGTAATTGGCTGTGCCACTGTTGCCCGATCGCCGCTACGTCAAAGTCAATCCCATAGCTAAATCTGGTTTCAGCGGCCGGCAGAGCGATCGCAAACGCATCGTCTTGATAAATGCAAACGGGCTGCTGGAGCAAGCGCTGAGGGCGAAGCAATGCTTGGGGTAGACTGCCAGCCTGGCTAATTGCCCTCACCCATTCCAGGGCTGACCCATCCAGCAGCGGCACTTCTGGGCCGTCAATTTCAATCCGAGCATTATCAATCCCTAAACAGGACAGGGCAGCTAACAGGTGTTCAACGGTGCGAACTGTCGCTTTTGCCTGCACCAGCTCAGTAGAAAGTACGGTTTGGCGCACAAACTCAATCTGGGCAGGAATGATTGGCTGAGCGGGCAAATCGACCCGGACAAAATAGCGACCCTGACCAGCGATCGCCGGTAAAACCTGGACATGGGTTAATTCTCCCGTGTGCAAGCCAACCCCCGCGCAGCTAAAGCTGGTTTTAAGGGTATGCTGCTGGGGCGATCGCAGGCAGGCTGAATCAGGTTGGAGTTTAGCCAAAAATGATTCTGGTGCCGCTGTGTTCATTAAAACCGCTCCCCAATCCCAAAGCTCAACTGCGAACCACCCTGGTCATTAAACCCATAGTCAATCCGGACATTGCCCAGGGGAGTGTTCACCCGCACCCCTAGACCATAGCCAACCCCTGACCCCGGTTTGCCGCGCACTGCCCCCGGTTGGCCAATCACATCGCCCTGGGTGTCAAATAAGGTGGCGGCATCAACAAATAGCGCCCCACCCACAATGTTAAACAGCGGGAACCGATACTCGGCTGTTCCTTGTAAAAAGGTTCTGCCGGTGCCCAGTTCCCCTTCACCATAGCCGCGCACCGAGTTGCTTCCCCCTAAGGTGAAGGCTTCATAGGGAGGCGCATCACCCAAAATGGTGCCAGCCTGGACGTTAAAGGCTAGGGTTTGGCCACCTTTGCTAAACTTCAGCAGGCTGACTGGAATAAAGAAGCTGTAGCTGCCTCGTAATTGGGTCATAAAGATGCTGCCCGTCCCAACCGGAATCGATTGGATAGCCCCAACCCGAATCAGAGAACCTTTGGTTGTTTTAACTGGGTCATTGCGTAAATCTCGCACGGCCGCAGCCTGCACCGTCAATAAATCATCTTGTCCGGTGCAGCTTACGGTCAGACAATTGCCTAGTTCATCGGTCGAGAAAATTGCCAAATCGCCATCGCGAGTTGAAACTCGCTGATACTGCACCCCTAAAGAAGCCACCCAGGATGTGCGAATCTTATCTGGGTCTTTAGTTAAGGGGCGACTAAACGTGACCCCTGCGCCTAAGCGGTTGACCAAGGGGTTGTCTCCATTCGCCAAATTAACATCTCGATCACCGCCTTGAAATACGAAGGGCTGTGACAGGCGATTGAAAACGTTAACCGTGTAGGAGGTGCGGTAGGGATCTCCCTTAATCCAAGGATCTGTAAAACCAAGATCAAACAGAAATTCACCCTCTGTACCGGCCTGAACTTCAGCCGAGAACTTTTGGTTTCTGCCAAATAGATTGGTCTGTTGGTAGCTAGCCGTTCCAAACAGTCCAGCCGCCGAACTGAAACCAGCCCCGGCTGAAATGCTGCCTGTGTTTTTCTCTTTGACGTTGAGCACCAGATTCACCTTGCGGGGGTCTTGCCCCGGCTCTAGGGCGACCTGGACATCTTCAAACAAACCTAAATCAAACAAGCGCCGCAGGTCCGCCTGCACGCGATCGCGGTTTAAGACATCCCCCGGCTTAGTCCGCAATTCACGGGTAATGATGTAGTCGCGCGTTCTGCCCTTGGCAGGTTTATTCTCTTTGTCCAAAAAGCGGGGCTTAATTTCCTCGACAATGCCCTCGGCAACTTGCAGGGTAACAGTCCCATCTGAATCAACTTGAGGCGAACCAATCACTTGCCCCAGCACAAAGCCATTGTCCTGGTAGTACTTGTTGATTTGCTCAATTCCCTGCTGCAACTGGCGCAGGTTCAGCGTCTGACCGTACTGCTGAGTAAAGATCTCGTTAACTTTGTCTTGGGTTAACACCTGGTTGCCAGCCACCTGGACTGATCGGAGGACGGGATAACTTTGAACCAGGAAAGTCACCCGCACCCCTAGCGGCGTATCAGAAGGCTCCGCCTTCACATCCGCAAAGTAGCCCGTCGCAAAAATGGCGTTGGTATCTTGCTGCAACTGCGATCGGGTGGCAGTTTGGCCAGGTCGGGTCGAAATTGCCTGATAGACGACCTGCTCTAGCTCTGGTGTCGCCCCCTGCACAACTACTTCTGAAACCAAAACTTTTGGTTCATTCGGGTCTGGAGTCGTAGTTACGGGCGGTGCGGGTGGAGCCGCACCAGGGGCTGGGGCTGTGGTTGGGGGTGCGGTCGTGGCAGGAGCACCTGGGGTTGCTGCGTCTGGCGGAGTCGTCGGAGGAGTTCCTGGCGCGGTTGGATCTGGGGGAGCCGTAGGCGCCGCCTCTGGTGCTGTCGTCTCTGACGGAGGTGGAGGGGTTGGAGGGGTTGGAGGGGTAACCTCAGGTGGAGAGGCAGGAACAGTGGAGGGAGCGGTCTCCGACGGCGGGCTGGGCAGCGTCTCAGGGGTTTGACTCCAGGCCGGTAAGACAAAGGCAGAGGCCGCCAAGACAGTCAGAGGAGCAATCAGTTTAGAGGCAAGGGGCATCAATTCGCACGCTAATGTTTTCTTCACTACAACACCACAAGTAAATTCAGGTCAGGCGAGACAGGCGGACATCAACCCCAGAAACGGGCTGTATTGTACCCCAGACTGAGATCAAGCGCTAGACGGCTTGGGCGAGAACTCTTTCCATCACTTGCTGATAGGCAGACTCTACATTTCCTAAATCGCGTCGAAACCGATCTTTATCCATTACTCGTTGTTCTGGGTCAGCTTCTAACTGGTTCCACAACCGACAGGTATCAGGACTAATCTCGTCGGCCAGGAGAATTTGCTCTTGGGCATCCAAGCCAAACTCCAGCTTGAAATCAACTAGAGTAATCTGACACTGGTGGAAAAACGCGATCAAAATTTGATTAATCCGAAGAGCGAGAGTCTGAAGCTGTTCAACTTGATCAGGAGTCGCCAAGTTGAGCAAAAACAAGCGATCGCGAGTCAACAGGGGGTCGCCAAGGGCATCGTTTTTGTAATAAAACTCAACCATTGGCTGCGGGAGCGGGGTGCCTAGCGCTAGCCCTGTCTGTTGACTGAGGCTACCGGCAGCAATGTTCCTGACCACAACCTCTAACGGAATAATTTTGACCGCTTTCACCCGCATCTGGTTGGGTGCAGGCTGATCGATAAAGTGAGTCGGAATGCCCATTGCCGCTAGCTTTTGAAACAGATGAGTGGCGATCGCGCAATTCATCCGCCCTTTATCAGTGATCACGCCTCGCTTTTGGGCATTAAAGGCAGTCGCATCATCTTTGAAGCAGGACAGCAAAATGTCTGGATCGTCTGTCGAGTAAAGAATTTTTGCTTTTCCCTCATAGAGTTTTTCTGGGGCAGACATCGGACATCACCTTAAACGCAACGACGGCAAGACGAGCAGAAACAGAGAGTAGGATTCAAAATCATCACAAATTTAAGACGACCCAGAAACGAATCAAGTAGATTTAAGAGTAAAGCCGTATGTTTACGATACCTGTCTAACTACCATGACACCAACTCCAACTGAGCCAACTGAAGCCGACTCCACTGCTCCTCAGCCCAGCGATATCAAACTTGCGATGCGCAACATGGTGCGTAAATCGGGGACATCGCTCAAGCATTTTGCCCTAACTACCGTTGGCTTAATGGCTGCTTTGGTCGGTTTAGCTTACCTAACTCGTTAAACTGAGGCCCAAGATTTATGTCAAACCCCAATTTGCAAGTTGAAGTCACGCTGCAAGATCACTACACATCCCAACCAGGACACCAGCTTTTGGCCCGTGATGCCGACCTGCTAATGGTAGAAATCTGGCAAACCTGGTTTCAAACTTGGTTAGAAACCCTCCAACCAACTCTCTCTCCTTGCCAGCACTATGAGTTGAGCCTCCGCCTTGCCGATAATGCCGAGATTCGCCGCCTCAACCACCACTATCGCCAAGCCGACCAGCCGACGGATGTACTGGCCTTTGCTAGTCTAGAGATAGATGCGCCCCAGTCAGAAGTGTGGTTAGACTTGCCACTGTACTTGGGTGACATTGTGATTTCTGTTGAAACAGCGAGTGGTCAGGCAGCCCAGCATGGTCATGACTTGCGAACTGAGTTAGCCTGGTTGGCAGCTCACGGCTTTCTTCATCTGCTGGGTTGGGATCATCCAGATTCGGAGCGCTTGCAGCAAATGCTAGATCAACAAAT
The DNA here is from genome assembly GCA_019359715.1 of Aphanocapsa sp. GSE-SYN-MK-11-07L. Taxonomy (GTDB): domain Bacteria; phylum Cyanobacteriota; class Cyanobacteriia; order Thermosynechococcales; family Thermosynechococcaceae; genus JAHHGS01. The sequence goes on from JAHHGS010000011.1 coordinate 54,717, forward strand.
GTTACTGCTGGGCAGAATTGGCCTAATCAGCCCTGCTAGTCTAGATTTGATAAACTCGTTGACTTAAACTGATATCGGGTTGCTATTCGTTGGTGTTTGTGCTTGATTAATCTATGAGTTAATTTGATTCAAGATTTTTAACTATTTCGTAATAAAACTTACTTATGTTAATGTTTTAGCGAATGAGTCCAGTTCTGTTTCTTGGTGTGAGTTCGTAAAAAGCCTATGTCTCAAAAGATTTTGGTTTCTCTCCCCGATAAGAGTGTCCCTGCTCGTCGAGTTTCTTTCAAAGTTGCCCACAATCTGTTTATTAGCTTTCGCTATGCTTGGGCCGGCTTACAGTACGCCTTTACTACCCAGCGCAATTTTCGGCTGCATGTTTGCATCGGTACGCTGGCGCTCAGTTTGGGGTTAGGGCTGCATCTAGCCGCAGTAGAGCTGGCTGTGATTACGCTGACGGTTGGGATTGTGCTGGCGATGGAGCTACTTAATACAGCCCTGGAAGCGGTGGTTGACCTGACGGTTGGCCGGAGCTACCACGAGTTAGCTAAGGTTGCCAAAGACTGTGCCGCAGGGGGTGTGATGATGACGGCGATCGTGGCGGTGCTAATCGCAGGTTTGCTGATTCTGCCGCCGCTGGTTTATACCCTGCACAATTATCTGTTTTTCGGCTAAGCTCAGCAATTAGAGGTTTGATTTGAGGGGAGTAACCCTTTGATTCTGGTTGTTGACAACTACGATAGTTTTACCTACAACTTGGTGCAATATCTGGGGGAGCTGGCGGCTGATTTGCCGATCGCCAGCGAAATTCAGGTTTTTCGCAATGACCAAATTAGCTTGGAGCAGGTTAGGCAGCTCCAGCCAGATGCGATTGTGATTTCGCCCGGCCCGGGTCGCCCGGAAAATGCTGGCATTTCTAACCAACTGATTCGCGAGTTGGCAGCCGAGGTGCCAATTTTAGGGGTTTGCTTGGGGCATCAAGCAATTGGGCAAGTGTTTGGGGGGCAAATTGTGGCAGCGGCGGAGCTGATGCATGGTAAAACGTCTGCGATCGCCCATACAGGAGCGGGGGTGTTTGCTGGCTTGACTAACCCATTTACGGCGACCCGCTACCATAGCCTGGTGATTGACCGTCAAACCTGCCCAGACAGCTTGGAGATTACCGCTTGGACTGACGATGGCACCATTATGGGGGTACGGCATCGGCAGTATCCTTACCTAGAGGGCGTGCAGTTTCACCCCGAAAGTATTCTGACTACGTCTGGTAAACAGCTATTAAGAAATTTCTTAACTCAGGTTGGCCCCCAGTCCAGCTAGAGGTTTCAAATCATGGTTTTGAATGGTCTGGGGGAAACTCAGGCAATTTAAGTGATGACAAATTTAGTGACCACCTCCGGTAAACTGGGCTGGATCACTAAATAAGGTGTGTGAGGAGATTATGAAGCGGCGAAGACTCTTACGCTATGCCCAAGTAGCGATGTTGGCCGGGGTGGCCCCAGGCGTAGTGACACAGCTACAAACGGCTCAAGCCCAAGGTGGTGGTTCATTAAATATTCAGTGGTTGGGGCACTCTTGCTTTCTGTTTTCGGGTGGCGGGCTGCGAATTTTGGTCAACCCGTTTAAATCAGTGGGTTGCACAGCCAAATTGCGATCGCCTGCCGTCAGCTCAGATTTAGTCATGATCAGTAGCCGCTTGCTAGATGAAGGCTACGTCGAAGGGCTACCCGGTCGCCCGAAGCTGCTATTTCAACCCGGAGCTTATCGAGTGAGTGGGCTAAAAATTCAGGGCGTGCGCACCGATCACGATCGGGTGGGCGGATTTCGGTTTGGCGTCAATGTCGGCTGGAGTTGGACTCAAGGCGGCATTAAAGTGGTTCACCTTGGCGGCATTGCCAGCCCAATTACCCTTGAGCAAAAGATTCTCCTCGGTCGCCCTGATGTGCTGTGTGTGCCGGTCGGAGGCGGAGATAAATCTTACACGCCAGAGGAAGCGAAAACAGCGATCGCCATGCTGGAACCCCGGTTAGTGATTCCGACCCAATACCGCACCTCAGGCGCTGACCCGAAAACCTGCACTGCCCTACCGCTGGACGACTTCTTGAATGTGATGAAAGGCACCCCTGTCCGGCGTTCTGGCGGTAGTTCGATCACAGTATCCGGCGGGAATTTGCCCAACCCTGGCCCAGCAATTCAGATTTTGAGCTACGGATAGCTTTTTTACAGCTCAACTTAGAGCGCGATCGCTGTCTGGGAATCTTGAGGCAACCTCCCCTAAAATAGACACAACTCAGCCTGGAGATCAGCGATGGCCCCTCATTCATCGGTAACGTCTCTGCCGGATCATACGCAGCTACCGGATTCTGATAGTGTGTTTGTGAAAAACTTTCAGGAGCATCCTCAGAGCATTCTGCTGACTGAGTCAATCTGGCCGACCTTACAGCGCTTGCATCCAGAGGGGCAGTTTTGTATTGGTCAAGACTCCGGTATTTATTGGCGAATGACTGATCCGCCCGAACGGGGTGCCGAAGCGCCAGATTGGTTTTATGTGGCGAATGTGCCGCCGACCTTAGATGGGCAAATCCGCCGCTCTTACGTCATGTGGCAGGAGTTTATTGCTCCCCTGATTATTTTGGAATTTTTTTCTGGCAATGGTTCGGAAGAACGAGATCCAACGTCGTGGAAAGGCAAGTTCTGGATTTACGAGCAGGTAATTCGCCCCGCTTTTTACGGCATTTATGAGGTGCAGCAAGGGACGGTTGAAGTCTATCGTCATGTTGAAAACCATTTTGAGCCAGTTGCGGCCAATCAGCAGGGGCGGTATCCGATTCCTCAGCTTGGGGTAGAACTGGGGATTTGGTCTGGCCTTTACAAAAACGTCAATTTACCTTGGTTGCGCTGGTGGAATGACACAGGGCATCTATTGTTGAACGCCGAAGAGCGGGCTGAACAAGAGCGACAGCGAGCTGATTGGGCAGAGCAACAAGCAGAGCAGGAGCGGCAGCGGGCCGATCGCCTGGCAGAAAAACTTCGGCAGTGCGGAGTTGACCCGGATGGGGAATAGTGACGACAGCGACTGGCAGCGGCTGCTAGAACGAGAGCGTTTATTAAGGACAATTAGCGATCGGATCCGAAAATCGCTGGAACTATCGGAAATCCTCAATACGACGGTCAAAGAAGTTAGAGACTTGTTGCAGGTTGATCGGGTAATGATTTACCAATTCCAGCCTGACCTGAGTGGAGTCGTGATTGCTGAATCAGTAGCTGATGGCTGGAGCAGCCTGCAAGGACAAGCAATTCAAGACAGCTATTTTTTTGGTGAACAGTGTTTTGATCCTTATAGCAACGGATATGTTCAGAATACGACCGATATTTATACCTCTGGACTATCGCAGTGCTACATCGACTTGCAGGCGGAATGGCAGGTGCGAGCAAACTTAGTGATTCCAATTTTCCAGGGGAATAGCACACGGGTTTGGGGGTTACTGGCAGCCCAACACTGCGCTGCTGCTCGCGGCTGGCAAGCGGAAGAAATTGACTTACTGCAACAGATTGCCAGTCAAGTTAGCATTGCGCTGACCCAAGGTGAATTGCTGCGGCAAACCCAGCAGCAAGCCCAGAAAGAACGCCTGCTCAACTGGGTGATTCGCGCTGTGCGGCAGTCGCTAGATTTACAAACTATCTTTACGACGGCTGCTTCGGAAATTGGCAGTTTCCTTCATGCCAGTCGAGTTGAAATTGTCCAGTATTTGCCGGAACAGCAAGTGTGGCAACATATTGCTGAGTATCGGCAAAGCTCAGACTTACCGATCGCCCTGGGGCTAGAAATTGTTGATGCCAATAATCCAATTGCAGCACAGCTCAAACAGGGGCAGGTTGTACAAGTTGCCAGTCAAGACCTGAGCGACCCCATTCATCAAAATTTAGCCCAGACCTTACCGGGAAAATGGCTGTTGATGCCGCTCCAAGTGGCCGAGAACCTCTGGGGTAGCCTCAGTCTCTGCCGCCTAACAGCAACTTGGACAAGCTGGGAAGTGGAGCTAGCTCAGACCTTAGCGGCCCAGTTGGCGATCGCGATTCAACAGGCGGCGGCCCTAGAACAAGCCAAGGCCGAGCTAGAGCATCGACAGCACGTTGAGCAACGGCTGAGAAGCTCTCTGAAAGAAAAAGAAGTGCTGCTGCAAGAAGTTCACCATCGGGTCAAAAACAATCTACAAGTGATTTACAGCTTGCTCTCGATTCAAGCAGATATGGTAACTGACCTCCAAGTCCGAGCCGCCCTGGAAGACAGCCAGAACCGCGTGATGGCGATGGCGATGGTGCATCAAAATCTCTATCAATCCAATAACTTTGCCAGGATCAACTTCTCAGAGTATGTTCGTTCTCTTACCCTGCATTTGTTTGGAATGTTCCAGATCCGCACCGATCAAATTTCTCTCAAAATCAAGAGCAGTCAAGATTTAACCGTCCCGTTGGAACAAGCTGTTCCCTGTGGGTTAATTCTGAATGAACTGATTACCAATGCGATTAAACACGGGTTTCGCCAGGGCGATCGGCAAGGAGAACTCATAGTTAGCCTCACACCATCAGATCACCCGGCCCAGATTATTTTGAGTGTGGTCAATAATGGCGCACCTTTACCTGCAAATTTTGATTTAGCAACCAGCCAATCAATGGGATTGCAATTAGTCCAACTTTTGTCTGAACAGCTTGCTGGCACACTCTCAGTCAGGGGAGGCGAGACAACTTGCTTCAGTCTCAGCTTCGAGCCAGGATCTGAGGACAGCGATCTTAAACGGTTGTGAGAGGTGTACTAATTTTGAAAGCTTTGCAGTGCAAAGTTTTCAAAATCTGACCTGTATTTTATCCAAGTTAGAGTTGCTATATTTAGATAGCGATCGCCTTACAAATTGTTCTTAACTTCAGGAGAATTCAGGCTGATATAGTTGCTTTCTAGCGACTTGATCAAAGCAACGTCATGATCAAAGTTTTAGTAGTTGAAGATGAAAAGGTTGTTGCTTGGGATATTCAGCGTGACCTCCAGCGGACTGGCTATACTGTTGTCGCCATCGTTTCTTCTGCTGAGGCTGCCCTGCATGCGGCTGATCAGCATCGTCCCGACTTAGTGCTGATGGATATTCATTTAGCTGGCCCAGAAGATGGCATCTCGGCGGCTCAGTCGATCGCAGTTTGCTGCAATATTCCAGTCATTTTCCTGACTGCCTATGTCGATGAATCAACGGTGCAGCGAGCCGCTGCGACCAGTCCCTATAGCTATTTGGTCAAGCCCTTTCGAGCCGATCAACTTCATACAGCCATTCAGGTTGCCCTCCAGCGTCATCGCTTAGAACAAACCGATCAGCGTGAACAGCAGCAAATCGCCAACACCTTACGCAGTTTGGGAGACCCCACCATTACTACCAACCTGCAAGGCAAAATTACGTTTATCAATGCTGCTGCGGCTGCGCTGACGGGTTGGCAAGCCCATGAGGCCCTAGAGCAACCGATTGAGCAGGTTTTTCGACTGATTGACAGCGAGACGCAAGCGGCAATTGCTAACCCATTGCAGCAAGCAATTCAAAATGATACATTGGTGCGGCTTTCTGACCATTGTCTTTTGATTGATCGCACGGGTCAAACTCACTGTATTAGTGACAGTGCAACCCCAATTAAAAATGAGCAAGGTGAAACGATCGGGGGTGTGATTGTTTTTCAAGATATTAGCGATCGCAAGCACCGAGAAGATCAGCTCCGGCAAGAAGCCTTTTGTGACCTGCTGACGAGCTTGCCTAATCGCCGCCTATTTTTAGATCGTTTGGGTCAGTCTTTTAGAACGTTTTGTCGCACTAACCAACTGTTTGCGGTGATTTTTATTGACCTTGATGACTTTAAAACAGTCAATGATACTTTGGGGCATTTAGCCGGCGATCAGTTGCTGTTAGAAGCGGGACAGCGATTTGCCAAATGCCTGCGCTCCCTGGACACCGTGGCCCGTTTGGGGGGGGATGAGTTTGGCTTCTTGTTGCAGGCGATCGAGGGTCAGCAAGATGCCGAACGGTGTGGTGATCGCCTGTTGGCGCAGTTGGCCGAGCCTTTTATCCTCGATCAGCAGTCAGTGCAAGTGAAGGCCAGCATTGGGATTACGATCGCCGATCGGAGCTTTCAGCAAGCCGAAGACCTATTGCGAGCAGCCGATCTGGCCATGTATAAAATCAAGCAAGACGGCGGCAACAGTTTTCAAATTTCACCCTAGTTGGGGTTGAGGTCTGGAGAAATGCTCATTCGCTGCCTTAGCTTCAGACAATTTCCTGCTCAGATTTGCTGGGCTTAATCTCAGCGATCGTTGATAAAAATCATCAGCTATTTTAATTAAAAAACACTTAACTAATAAGCAAAATTGAACTTAAATAGAGAGCCAAGGCAGAGGAAAATAATCATCCCCCAATCATCAGCCAGAATCACCGATAAGCAAATCTTTAGCCAGAAGTCTATTGATCAAAGTCAGAAGCTGCTGTGCTACTGTCAAAAAGCGATCGCAGTCATCTCCTCAGACCTCAGCCAGAAACCTTTGATTGGCCGCTATGGAACACAATCTACCCTCTGTACCGATTGAGCATCAAGACGTTCCCCAGGCTCACCGGGGCTTACACGACTTTCTCTATGGAGCTGGAGACCAGCATGGAGCTGAAACAGTTTCAAAACCAATCGCCCTGCACGACCAGGTGACTGCAGTCGATCAGTGGTGTGAGTTGGCTGGTGGCAGCAAGATTGCTGGTGTTTATGCTGTTCTAGACCAGGATCAAAAAACTCAGTTTGTTGGCATTTCTCGCCATGTCTCGCTGGCGCTGAGTAGCCATCAGGCGGCGGTTGGCCCGCAAACCTGCGCCTTTGTACGGGTGCAAGCCTTTAACTTCCCGAAGCGAGAAGAAATGGAGGCGGTGCGGCAGGCCTGGCTAGATCAATTAGACTACACTCCCACCGGTCATGCTGAGGAGGGCGATCGCTGGGCCAGCACGATTAGCGCCGCCGCCACGACTGCGATGACACCGGCTGAACGGCAAGCCCACGCCGAGAAAAAACTCAAGCTCCAGCAAGCAATGGCTGACCCGGCTGCCCAAAAAGTCCAACCCTCTGTCACCAATGAAGAACAGCGCCAAAATCTGATTGCGGCGATCGCGGAAGATGACTGGAGCAGTGTGATTCAACAGCAAACGCTAAATGCGACTCCACCGGACAGCAAATAAATTAGGCTGCGATCGATCAAACAAAAAAGCTTAGCGTTTGGTAGCGGCGGCGAGAACGCTAAAATAATCGACAGGTTGGACGAACAATCAACTGTTGCAGGACATACCGATGACGACGGTATACACAACAGAGTGCCTATTGCGAATTCTGGCAGATGAGTATCGAGCCTGTGTGAATGGGCAGCGCCTCAATCTGGCAGCGACGGTTTCTGGCGTCAACCCACTGATCGATCAGTTTTTGAATGCAGAAGGGATTCAGAAATTTACGGCCTACCTTGATTTTCGAGCCGCCGTTCACCGCTATCAGCTAGAGCATCAGGTTTCTGGAATTGTTTGGCGACATATTGCGATCGCCGATCAAACCCTCAGCTATCCAGAAGTAGACGAGCAGTTAATTGCATTGCCCAGTGACCTCAAAATTTTGCAGGCAGCTAAACCGGAAGTGCTGAACTTTTGGCAGCAGATTGTTTCGGGTGATCAAGATGTCCAAACTACGGCAATGGATCTCTACTTGGGGGTGAACCGAGGGCAAGACTACCAGGCGATCGGCGAAGCTGATGTGAAGCAAATTGCTCAGCGCACCGAATGGGCAAGCTTGACCAAGCACCAACACATCAACTTTCTGGAGTTAGTCTTGCAGCTAGGCTGGGGCAAACCGAACGAAGCCCTCTACAAGCGGGGCTGGCCAGAGTCAGGCAGTGAGTTTGTCTATGCGGTCAGTCCTGGTCATGCGCCAATTAGCTTGGCTTGATGCGGCTGATTCTACGGCGGCAGGGCGATTATTGCCAAAAAATCTGCGATTCTGGTAAAGATTAGGTATCGAACAGTCAGCTTATGTCGGGATTTCGGCGAGCGATCGCAGCAGTCATAGCATTAATAACGGCGATCGCCCTGACGGGCTGTAGCTTTGACCAATTGCGAGTGCAGGCGGCCCAAGTGCCAACCTTGGTTTTAAGCAGCCTCTCTGACCCCAAAACCTTTAACACTGTGGTTAGCCAAGAACAGAGTGAGGTGTTTGGGTTAATCGAAGAAGGTCTGATTAGCCAGAATGGGATCACAGGTGAAATTGAGCCTGCCTTAGCGGAATCGTGGCAGTTTTCTGCCGACAAAAAAACGATTACCTATACGCTGCGGCCAGGGTTGAAGTGGTCAGATGGCGAACCCCTGACGGTTGACGATGTGGTTTTTACTTACAACGATGTTTATCTGAATGAAAACATTCCTTCTGATGCAAGAGATGTGCTGCGAATCGGCAGGGAAGGAAAATTTCCTAGCGTTAAAAAGCTCGATCAGCGACGGGTCGAGTTTACAATTCCCGAACCCTTTGCACCTTTTTTAAGAATCACAGGCATTGGGATTTTGCCTGAGCACATTCTGCGATCGGCAGTTACGACCAAGGATTCAAAGGGTCGAGTCAAATTCATCGCCATGTGGGGGGTTGATACTAATCCAGCCGAAATTGTCGTGCCTGGCCCGTTTATGATTGAGAGCTACACCACAGGTCAACGGGTGATTCTCCGGCGCAACCCCTACTACTGGCGTAGAGATCAACAGGGAAATGCTCTGCCCTACATTCAACGAATTGTCTTACAGATTGTTGAAAATCTAGACACCCAACTGTTGCAGTTTCGTTCCGGCGGATTAGATGAAGTTGATGTATCACCGTCCTATTTTTCATTGCTGAAGGCAGAAGAGAAACGCGATCGGTTCACAATTTATGATGGCGGGCCGGCCCTCACCCAATCTTTTATCTCCTTTAATTTGAACAAAGGGCGACGGCAAAATGGTCAACCCCTGGTTAACCCAATCAAGTCAGCTTGGTTTAATAACTTGGCCTTTCGGCGGGCGATCGCCCATGCCATCGATCGCCAGCAAATGCTCAACAACATCTATCAAGGTCTAGGGGAACCGCAAAACTCAACGATTGCGATTCAAAGCCCCTATTACCTTTCGCCTCAACAGGGGCTAAAGGTGTATGACTATGACCCCAAAAGAGCCAAAGAACTCTTGCAAGCGGCAGGCTTTCAATACAACTCCCGTCAGCAACTCCTCGACGCAGAGGGCAACCGAGTCCGGTTTACGCTGATTACAAATGCTGGCAACAAGATTCGGGAAGCCATGGGGGCCCAAATTAAACTGGATTTAGCCCAAATTGGCATTCAGGTGGACTTTAACCCGATCGCTTTCAATACCTTAGTTGAAAAAATCACCGCAGGCCTGGACTGGGAATGCTACCTGCTGGGGTTTGCTGGGGGTGGGATTGAGCCGAACGGTGGAGCAAATACTTGGCTGCCAAACGGCGGGCTACACGCTTTTAACCTCAAGCCTCGCCCAGGGCAACCGCCCCTGATTGGGCGGGTGGTTTCAGACTGGGAGCAGCAGATTGGCGAGCTTTACATTCGGGGCGCACAGGAACTTGATGAGACGAAGCGGAAAGCGATTTATGCCGAAGCTCAACAGTTGATTCAAGAGAATCTACCGATGATTTATTTGATTAATCCGCTGGCTTTGCAGGCTGTGCGCGATCGCATTCAAGGAGTTCAGTTTTCAGCCTTGGGCGGCGCTCTTTGGAATATCTATGAGTTAAAACTAGCCGCAGATTAGTATTCAGGCCCAGCTTGGGGGCAACTCCCCAGAAATCAGCGGGGTATCACCCTGTCGGGACTTCATCGACAAACGTAAAAATAGATACAAGATACATAAGAACTGGCTAGGTTAGAAGTCCTATGGATTACCTCTACTACTTGGGAAATGCTAGCTTAACTCTCCGAGTTGTGCAGTATCTCAATCGGCATCAAACGTTTCCGATCAGCTTCATCACCGTGATTCACCAAGTTGATGGCTGGGTGGTGCGAGTCAAGATGTCCCAAAAACTTACTCCGCAGCAGGCGGGAGATTTTCATGCCTTCATGAGTGAGTTGGGCGTTGCCTATCAGCCAGGGATTCCGCTCAAGATGGCTTTGTGGGCTTTAGAAACTGGGCAACCGATTGTGGAAGTCATGCAGCGCTACCAAACGGCAATTGTTTCCCACGGCTGTCCGGATCGGACTGAAATTGAAGAGTTCCGCGAACAATTTATCCAGGGTTTAGGCTACTGCCCCGAAACGCTGGCTTGATTTTTATAGCCCCTTGCGATTTAATCCATTAGTTTTTTAATCCATTTTTAAATAAAGCTTGAAAGCCTCGCAGTGCGAGGCTTTCAAGCTTTAAACGGTGTTTAATCCACGTCAGGATTGCGATCGCCAGCCTTCGTTCAACAATTTATTCAGGCCACCAGAGTCGATTTTGGGCGTCTGGTTGCTCACTATCGAACGATGGCTCCGGTGCTGGCATCAAAAACGAGCAAAGCATTCAGATCAAAACCCAAGGTTAAGCGATCGCCAATCTGAGGATAGATTTCGGTTTTAGTGGTCAAGTTGAGGATTTGATCAGAATTGGGCAAGACAACCCGCAGCATATTTTCCCGCCCCAGCGGCTCCACTAACTGGGCGATCGTCTCTAGTGTGGCGGTTGTTTGATCTGGTTCAGAACTGGAGATCACCTGTAAATACTCAGGGCGAATGCCCAAATCGAAGGAATGCCCCTGGGCCGAGTTGAGCAACGGAATCAGCCGAGCCGGGCAAGGCAGACGTTGCCCTTGGATATAAAAGCTGCCTGCGTCATAGACAGCTTGCAGTAAATTCATCGGTGGGTGCCCTAGAAAACAGGCCACCATCCGATTAACTGGCTGGTTATAAATCTGCTGGGGGCTGCCAATTTGCTGAATTTGTCCCCGCGACAAAACAACAATTTTGTCCGCTAGAGTCATTGCCTCCATTTGATCGTGGGTGACATAGATGGTGGTAATGCCAATTCTTTGATGCAGTTGCTTTAGTTCAGCCCTGGTTTCATCCCGCAGTTGGGCATCCAGGTTCGACAGCGGTTCATCCAGCAAGAAAACTTGTGGTGAACGGGCGATCGCCCTCCCTAAAGCCACCCGCTGCTGTTGCCCACCGGAAAGCTGCTTCGGTTTGCGCTGTAGCAAATGGGCAATATCTAAAGACTTGGCAACAGATTGAACCTGCGCTTGAATCGTGGCTGCGTCAGCTTGCCGCATCTGTAAGCCAAAGCCCAGATTTTCGGCCACCGTCATGTGGGGATAGAGGGCATAGTTTTGAAACACCATTGCCACATCCCGCTGCCGGGCAGGCACTTGGTTAACAAGCCGATCGCCGATGTAGAGGTTGCCTGTAGTTGGTGCGTCTAAACCAGCAATCATTCTCAATATGGTTGATTTTCCGCAGCCAGAGGGGCCAACCAGCACCCAAAACTCACCGTCTGGGATTTCAAAGCTAATCTCCTCAACAGCAGTGGTTGATTCAAATTTGCGGGCAACTCGTTCTAAACAGACTCTGGCCATGCGATCGCCTCAGTACTAGCCATCCTTAATTTGCCATGCATTGTCCAAACTTTGGTCTGTTAAGTCTACATTGTTGGTGCTGGCGGCTTCTCGTATTACGGTGCGGTTGGATTGCTCCTAGACTCGCCATAGACGACAGTAAGCCACAAGGGGTTGGCGACGAATTTCACCGTTCTCGCTAATTTTGAGCCACTTTAATTTGTAAAACCAATTGATTGCACTCCTAGTTAAAGCAACCATAGATTGGATTTAATCAGCTATCTTCAGCGCCATCTGCTAAAAGCAACTAGGATCAATTTAGGTATGAAGCGCTACAGTTTTTCTCTCTGAAATGGTCAGAAAAATGTATTAAAAATAACCATTGACTAACGATTCACCAGCCAAAATAGCAGGATCAATCCATCACTCAACCGATGGACTATTGCATCGTCGTCCTTAGCATTTCCCTATCTCTTTCGATATAAATTGCAGAGCCATAAGTACGGTTGATTTTTCCAAAATGCTTTCCTGGTCGGGATTTTGGAAAAATTAGTGCGGATTACCGAACCCGTAAAGATTTGCCATTTTGTGAAATTTATATTAAAGTTTCTTCAAGTGTGTTAGCAAAGTTTATTCAGACTTCTGTTTGCTTGCACTTCAGGGTAGGGTAGTGAGCTACAGGAAGTAAGTGTTAGCAACACGGGAGAATTTTAGGCTCTGAAATATTGAGTTTCTGAGGTTCGTAATTTAATTCTTAAAACGCGATTTTTCGTTGAAACTAGTTTGAGGCTAGCCGCTTCCTAGCGGTTGTTAGGTCTGAAATTTATATCATTTTTATTTCTCTCAACTAATCGGTTATAGGAAGGAGGTTCGTAATGAAGATTGCCCAGATCGCCCCACTGTGGGAGAGCGTTCCACCGCCAGCCTATGGCGGAGTTGAGCTAGTTGTTAGTATTTTGACCGATGCCTTGGTCAGCCGCGGTCATGAAGTAACACTATTTGCTTCTGGAGACTCAAAAACACAAGCTAAGTTGGAGGCAGTTCACTCTAAGGCACTGCGTCTAGACGCTGGCATTAAAGAATGCAGTATCTATGAAATGCTCAACGTGAGCCGAGTTTATGAGCAGGCTGATCAATTTGACATTATTCATTCTCACGTCGGATGTGCAGCTCTGCCTTACTCTGGTTTGGTAAAAACTCCGACTGTTCATACGCTACACGGTATTTTTACGCCAGACAACGAGAAGCTGTTCACCCACGCGCGCAACCAACCGTTTATTAGTATTTCGGATGCTCAACGGGAAGCAAGGCTGGGCTTAAATTATGTTGGTACGGTTTATAACGGAATTAATCCAGAGCGCTATCAGTTTTATTCCCAGCCAGCAAATCCGCCTTACCTGGCTTTTTTAGGGCGGATTTCGCCGGAAAAGGGCCCCCACTTAGCGATCGAAATTGCCAAACGGTCAGGTTGGCACCTCAAAATTGCCGGCAAGGTCGATGTCGTCGATGTTGACTATTTTGAGCAGGAAATCAAGCCGCTAATTGATGGTGAGCAAATTGAGTTTTTGGGAGAAGCCAACCACGCTCAGAAAAGCGTTTTGATGGGAGGGGCAGTCGCTACCCTGTTCCCCATTACTTGGCGTGAACCCTTTGGACTCGTCATGATTGAATCGATGGCAACGGGGACACCCGTGATTGGTATGAACTTAGGTTCTGCGCCTGAAATCATTGCGGATGGGGTTAGCGGTTTTCTCTGCCGTAACGTTGATGAGTGCGTCGCTGCCCTTGACCGAGCCGCTGTTCTTGATCGGCGTGCCTGCCGAGATCATGTGCTGACTAAGTTCACGGATGACCGGATGGTCGATGGCTATGAGGCAATTTATCAAAGCATTTTGACAGAGCGCTACTCGCGCAATGGTCATAGCCGGATGGCGACGACAGTCGGGATTAATCTATAGCGTTTGCCCTAGGTCTAGGGCGAAGCATTTAAAATTGGGAGGGTAAGGTTATGTTTAGTCTAAACAGACAGCCGATCGCGTTGATTTCTGATCACGCTGATCCAGCCGCCGAAATTGGGCTAGAAGAGGCGGGTGGACAGAATGTGTACGTGCGCCAAGTGGGGGAACATCTCGCTCACCTCGCTTGGCAGGTGGATATGTTCACTCGCAAGGTTAGTTCAGAACTGCCAACGATTGTTCAACATTCACCGCATTGCCGCACTATTCGGCTCTCGGCCGGGCCAGAAGCGTTTGTGCCCAGAGACCAACTCTTCGAGCACATGCCGGAGTTTGTGGAATCGTTTCAGCGGTTTGAAAGCAAGCAAGGCACGAATTATCCGCTGGTTCATACTAACTACTGGCTTTCTGCTTGGGTCGGGCTGGAGTTGCAGAAGAAGCGAGGGATTCAACTTGTTCATACCTATCATTCTCTGGGAGCGGTTAAGTATCCGGCAGTGCTTGACCGGCCAGCGATCGCCGATACCCGTCTAAACGTTGAGCGAGAAATTTTAGAGCAAGCGGCTTGTGTAGTTGCCACCAGTCCCCAAGAGCGAGAAAATTTACGCACATTAGTTTCTCTGCTGGGCCAGATTGAAGTCATCCCCTGTGGAACGGATACAGAAAACTTTCGCCCTATGCCTAAAGCTGAGGCTCGCCGGCAGTTGGGGCTCGATTTACAAGAGCAAGTTGTGCTTTATGTCGGCAGATTCGATCGCCGCAAGGGCATTGAGACCGCCATCCGAGCCGGGGCTGCCTTGAAAGAGCAAGGCATCAACAACCTAAAGCTAGTGATTGTGGGTGGCAGTTCGCCCGATCTGCCCGATGGAAAAGAGAGGGCACGGGTTGAGCAGATTGTCGCCGAGGTGGGCTTGCAGGCTGAGGTGCTGTTTGCGGGTCGGGTCGGACACGATTTGCTACCGCTCTACTACACTGCTGCTGATGTTTGCGTGATTCCTAGCCACTATGAGCCATTTGGACTGGTAGCGATTGAGTCTATGGCCTGTGGTACACCCGTTGTTGCCTCAGATGTTGGTGGCTTACGGTTTACGGTCATTCCAAATCAAACCGGCTTGCTGGTGCCCCCCCAAGACACCGCCAGTTTTGCTGAGGCAATTTACAGCATTTTGTCTGACCAACTCTGGGCTAGAAAGCTGAGGCGGCAGGCTTCTGTCACCGTAAACCAGCGATTTAGCTGGCCAGGCGTCGCCATTCAACTGAGTGAGCTGTATCGGCACGTCCTAGCGCAGTCAATTATGCACGAGCAGCCTTGGCCGCCTAAAATGGCTAGTAATCAGCTCACTTCTGCTCAGCGTTACTCATGGGTGAAAACAGTCAACCGATAAAACCTGCAGACCGAATTGAAATTGATGGGAGAGTTTTTGTCTCGGCGGCAGATATGCCGATCGCGCCTTGGAACTGTGTGATTAGCGATCGCCCAGTCACAACTCTCACCCTCAAAGACGATGATTTATTTTTAGTCAGCGACACGCTCGGAAATATTTCTGGCGTGGGCTGTCGGGCCGAGGGAATTGAAGCCAGTATGGGGCTATTTTGCCGCGACACTCGCTTCCTGAACCGCTTGGAGCTGCAAATTGATGGGCGATCGCCCATCTTGCTTAGTAGTTCTGCTCACAAGGGGTTTTCCCTCTCAGCCCTCTGTTCTAATCCTCAAATTGATGACCAGATTGCGGCGGAAACGATTGGGATTCAGCGAGAAATTGCGATCAACGGCGGCCTGTTTGAAGAAATTCAAATCACCAACTACAATTCGGTTCCAGTTAGCTTTAATGTTAGCCTCAGTTTTGACGCCGATTTCGTCGATCTGTTTGAGGTGAGGGGGTTTGGCCGGGAGCAGCGGGGTAAGCTGCTCCGGTATTTGCCCGACCAGCGACAGACCAGTCAACTCCCCAAGCACATTGTGCTGGCCTACCAGGGTCTAGACAGCAAGGTGCTAGAGTCCCGGATTCAGTTTCATGGCTGTCAGCCCGATCAAATCGTTGGCAATACGGCGATTTGGAACCTAGAGTTAAGCTCTCATAAGTCAGTTACCTTAGAGTATTACATTCACCTGTTTGCCGATCAGCGGCTGGTTTCATCCGTAAACGCGCCGACCACGCTGATGCAGGCCAAGGCGGCTGAATTTTTGGAGCAGCAAACCTGGGCTGGCCAAATTACCCAAATTCAAACCGACAACAAATTTTTGAACCAGGCGATCGCCAGAGCCGAGCAGGACATTTACTTGCTGCGGCAAACCTTTGCTGGCAGCAAAGTCTTGGCTGCTGGAGTGCCCTGGTTTTCCACCCTGTTTGGGCGAGATTCAATTATTACCGCTTCGCAAACCCTGATTTTAGATCCGCTGATTGCCTGCGAAACCTTGGGGGTGTTAGCGAAATTTCAGGGACAAGTCGAGGACGATTGGCGAGAAGAAGAGCCAGGCAAGATTCTGCATGAAATTCGGCTGGGCGAGATGGCGCGCTGCCATGAAATTCCCCACACGCCCTACTACGGCACCGTCGATGCGACGCCGCTCTGGTTGATGCTCTACGCAGAGTATTTTGCCTGGACAGCAGACCATAAGACCTTGGAGCGACTTTGGCCAAATGCGATCGCCGCCATGGATTGGATTGATCGCAACTGCAAACAAACGGGCTATCTGAGCTACAATCGGCGCTCCAAGCGCGGGCTAGTTAATCAGGGCTGGAAAGATTCGGGGAATTGCATTGTGAACGCGCAAGGAGAACTTGCGCAAGGGGCAATCGCCCTCGCGGAAGTGCAAGCCTATGTCTATGCCGCCAAGCTGCGGATGAGCGAATTGGCAAAGGTGAGAAAGCTGCCTGATTTGGCTGAGACCTGGCAGGCTCAGGCCAGAGACTTAAAGACGCGCTTTAATCAAGACTTTTGGCTGCCCAGCCATGATTACTGCGCTTTAGCCCTGGATGGTGCAGGACAACCCGTCGATAGCATTACCTCTAATCCAGGACACTGCTTGAACTTGGGCATTCTTGACCCCGAAAAAGCGCTCAGCGTGGCCGAGCGTCTGCAAGCTCCTGACATGTTCAACGGTTGGGGGATTCGCACCCTCAGCAGTCTTTCCCCTGCCTACAATCCGATGGGCTACCACATTGGTTCGGTCTGGCCCCACGACAACGGCATGATTACCCTGGGGTTGCGATCGCTCGGTTTAGTTGAACAGTCCTTGGAGGTAGCGTCAGGCTTGATTGATATGACGCTGGCCCAGCCTTATCAGCGCCCGCCAGAGCTATTTTGCGGCTATGAGCGCGATGGCGATAGTTTGCCGGTGCAGTATCCGGTTGCCTGTTCACCCCAAGCTTGGGCCAGTGGCACCGTCTTTCAACTGATTGCGACCATGATTAATCTGGTGCCGAATGCTCCCGGTAATCAAGTCCACATTATCGATCCGGCGCTGATTGAATCGATCAGGACGCTATCGATTCAAAATTTACGGATTGGCTCCACGCTCCTAGACCTAGAGTTTGAACGATCTGGGGATACAACCGCCTACCGAGTCAGTAAAAAGCGCGGCAACTTACGGGTTGTAATTGAGGCCTGAAACCTCGATCCCGCAACCTCGCGCCATCGCGCCAGAAAAAAAGGGGCCTCAGATTCATTTCCGCCCAAAATTTGGGGAGCCACGGGGTATTCCTGGCGGAACGCTCTGCGACGGGGCGGCTGTGCCGGGATCAAAAAAACCGATCGAGAGATTGACGGCAATCGCAGGTTGCGGGAAGATTACTTTAAGTTAAGTTTTTGCCGAGCCAACTCATAAGTTTTGTTGCAAGTTGACCAATATCATTTCTCTTAGTCACAATTGATTTCAGAAGGTCTCGCAAGTTGCACTCCTGTTGACGTTGGAATTTGATCTATCTTTCGCAATGGTTGGTCTTTAGCCCATGGAAACCTTGGAATTTGTGATTTACCCCGATGGCCGCGTCCTGGAGAGAGTGACCGGAATCACGGGGGCATCCTGCGCCGAGGTGACTGCTGCCATTGAAGCTCAACTGGGCAACGTGATTAGTCAGCAGAACACTTCTGAGTATTTTGCCCAGGAGGTTCAGCAAACTGGTCAAGCAACCACCCAAGTGAACTTTAGTGAATGGTAGTTTTGCCGAGTTTTTTACACTTCAAATTTTTTACCTGAAAGCCGCTATGTCACACTTCAGCCAAGTTAAGACTCAAATTCGCACCCTACCTGCCCTGCAAGCTGCTCTGACAGACTTAGGGATCGACTGGAAAGCTGGCCCGCACCCGGTGGCTGGCTACCGGGGACAAGATCGGACGGCCGACTTGGTGATTAACCAAGACAACGGCTATGGGGTTGGATTTAGTTGGAACGGTGCAGAGTACGAATTGGTTGCAGATTTGGAATTTTGGCAACAGCCTTGGTCAATCGATCGCTTTTTGAACAAAGTCACTCAGCGTTACGCCTATCACACTGTAGTAAATACCTCGGCCCAGCAAGGGTTTCAGGTATCTGAGCAGCAGCAAACAGCCGATGGTGCCATCCGCCTGGTTGTCCAGCGGTGGAGCGCTTAAGCCATCTTATAATTAAGACCAGCAAACCAAATTACCAGGTAGGGCGCAGCGTTCAGCAACATGGGCGCTGCGCCTTTCAAGTTAAAACTGTCTCTAGAACACTCGTTGATTGCTTAAGCCACTGGAGGTTGCATGACTGAGGCTGCTCATCTTTCCATCCCTGAATCGACCAGCGTGGTTGAAGATCAACCGAGTGGACTTGAGCCAGAGTTAGGCGGTCTGCTGCGGCATCACTCAGATCAAACGGGATTTGAGCCAGAGCTAGGGGGTAGCTTTCGGCAGAAGGGCGTTTACGTGGATGAAGTGACTTGTATTGGCTGCAAGCACTGTTCTCACGTTGCCCGGAATACCTTTTACATAGAGCCTAACTACGGTCGCTCTCGGGTGGTGCGCCAAGATGCTGACAGCCAAGACCTAGTCCAAGAAGCCATTGATACCTGCCCGGTTGACTGCATTCACTGGGTTGACTTTACAGAATTAAAAAAACTAGAAGCAGAGCGACCTTACCAGGCGATCGCGGTTGTAGGCGTGCCAGTTGACCATTCAGCCACTCGGCGGCGGCGCAAAGCCAAATCCACTGACTCTTGGTAGTACACAGGCAATTTCGTTCTGAGCAAATTTGTCCTAAGCAGAAGATCTTAGCTATCTAGCAAAAACAGTGATGTCGCTAGTGGTAGCGGTAATCAACGATCAACCTGTATAGGAAAACCCATACGCTCTTATACAAGCGTCTTCAAACAGCTTGATCATTCGATCAGGATGTCTGGTAATGCTTCCATAGAAGTCTGAATCAGGAGGTAGCAAAATCAGCATTTGTTCTGGCCACCTCAATGTGACACATTCAAGCTGCCAACCGTCTTCTGTGATAGTTGGTAAACCGCCTCCAAATAGACCAGACATTCTAATGGTGCGATCGCTGAGAATGCCAATCCCCTTAGCTTCCAGACTTGTCTCATTCTCATAAAACTCTTCATCGTCTCTTGCGACTTTTGTACCTGCTAGACAATCAATCACTCCTCGACCCTGTAAAGAGACAACTAACAAGTTTTCAGAGTCTTGATCAAAGCCGACTGAGCGTAGTCCACTGACAGCAAAGGTAGCAACTCGTTTCCAAGGAGCGGGGACTTGATCGACCCTCAAAGAGAGCAGCTTTTTTTTCAAAGGCTTTAAGTGCTCGTACATGCCTGTAAAGTTCTCAATAACTTGAACCATAACTCTACAATGGTGTTGCTGAGATTAATCCAGACCATGACAAACCTAATTGCTGCTATTAAGGCAGAAGACTTGGCGCAGATAGAGGCGCTGCTGCAAACTGGAATCGACTTGAACGCGGGGGACAACGGCGATGAATTGCCCTTGGCGATCGCGGCTGAACTGGGGCAAATTGAAATCTTAAAAGCCCTCCTGTCGGCGGGTGCGGATGTGAATGCCTCTGATGCCGACGGGTGGGGAGCGCTGATCGCGGCTGCAAGCTGTGGGTTTACAGAAATCGTTCAACTTTTACTCAACCAGGGCGCGAATGTCGACACGCAGACAGAGTACGGGATGACTCCGCTGATGGCCGCCGCCGCCAATGGGCATTTACCAGCGGTTGCAGCATTGCTGCGAGCAGGCGCTAATTTAAATTGTAAAGACAAAAATTCTTGCACCGCTTTAATTTGGGCAGCTCAAGAAGGGCAGACTGAGATTGTCCAAGCCCTGAAGGCAGCCCGCCAATCTGCCGAAATTTAATTTGTCTTGATGAGCTGACTAGCAGATTTGAGTCGCTAATTCCACAGCAGTGCTGACAGGTGGGCTTGATCGGGGCATCCCCTTAAGCACTCAACTCGTTCAACCCCTTTTCACCGTCGCTCTCAATGGCTAATGTTGTCAGTCAGTCGAATCAATTGCTTGCGATCGCGCTCTCATTAACGAGCTTCGATATTCTTTTAATTGTCTTGATTCTACTCGGCATTGTCTCGGCCGATTGGCTGCTGGGCGTTAGCTTTCGGCGATCGCGGCGTTGGCTTGCCACTCGGGCGACCGATCAGCAGCGCCATTGGTTAGACCTGGCGTGGAGTTTTTTATACGTTGGGGTTAGGCTGCTGCTGTGGGCCGGGGTCTTAGCTTGGGGCATCATCGTTGTGCCAGGGCTAGACCCCTTAGAGCACATCATGCTTGAGGCGGCCTTGGAACTGGCCAAAATTGGGATTAAGCTGCGCGACGTTTCCTTGCTGACCCTTGATCGGAAACCCGTCACGCTGGGCAATCTGTTGCTGTTTGTGGCGGTTGCCCTGGGGATGCTCTTGCTCTCGCGTTGGCTGAGTGGCTGGATTAAACGGCGGATTTTGTCGCGGCTGCGCCTTGATCGGGGCACACAAGAAGCGATCGCCTCGGTGATTGGCTATCTGCTGGCTGCCCTCAGCTTTATTATTGTGCTCCAAACGGTGGGGATTGACCTCAGCTCCTTGGCCGTGATTGCTGGTGTATTGGGAATTGGATTTGGGTTTGGCTTCCAGCTTTTGGCCAGTAACTTTATCAGCGGCTTGGCAATTTTGCTAGAGCAGCCGATTAAAGTTGGCGATTTTATTGAAGTTGACGGACTGCTCGGTACCGTAGAAAAGGTTGCCATTCGCTCCACTGTCATTCGCACGAATGATGGGCTGTTTGTGATTGTGCCTAACAATCGCTTTATTGAAAAAAATGTCGTCAACTGGAGCTATCGCAACCCGAATAGCCGGATTCACATCCCGGTCACGGTTGCCTACGGCAGCGATACGGTGTTGGTGACAGAAGCCTTACTGGCAGCCGCCCGCCAAGATGCGCGGGTGCTGGTGTATCCGTCGCCCAGCGTTTGGTTCAAGCGATTTGCCGAAAGCGCCTATGAGTTTGAACTCCTGGTCTGGATCAATCGTCCCCAGGATTTTGACCCGATTAAAAGTGCCCTCAATTTTTTGATTGAGCACGAATTGCGGCAGCGCGGAATCGAAATGCCATTCCCACAACGAGAGCTACACATCCGCAACCCCACCGCCCTGCGCCAGCTTTTGCAGCCCGATCAGCCTAGCCAAACCAGTGAGCTTGCCGACTCTAGCCATTTTCCCCGCCAGCGATCGCCGATTGATGCCCGTCAGCAAACCCTCAGCTCAATGCTGCGGCAGGTGATTTATTTTGAACAATGCTCTGACTCAGAGCTACGAATGTTGATTGAGCGGGGCTATCAAAAGTTCTTTCTGGCTCGGCAGGTAATTTTTCGGGAAAAAGAGGCGGGAAATACTTTTTACATCATCCTTTCAGGGGCAGTCGAAGTATTCTCAGAGCAGCTAGAGCAAGCAAATACAACCCGCAACAATCCGACTGGCGTGATTGCCATCCTCAGCACTGGCGATTTTTTTGGTGAAATCTCTTTGCTAACCGGCTTGCCACGCTCTGCCACAATTCGAGCCAAAGAAGACACAACCTTGTTTGTAGTTGACCACAATGCCCTGCAAGTGCTGCTGCAAGAGCACAGGGGATTAGCAGAAACGATCGCTACCGCCCTTGTCCAGCGTCAGCAAGTCCTCCAAGACTTAGGACTCCTCGAACAAGCTCACCTCGATACCAATCAAGAAACCGCCCTCGACTGGATTCGCGATCGGATTAACACCCTCTTCGGCCTTTAGCAATAATGATGGAAATATTATACGTAAGTAATGATCCGCATGAATTACAGCTCACCAGTTCTTGTAGATCGCTACCTTGTATCGCACCGCTGCCTTTAACCCAAGAGTTCGTTGTATATGGTCAAAAGGTCGTCTGTTGTACGCTCGAATGAGTAGTACTTTTCAACAAAAGCTCGACCAGCATGCCCCCAATCTCGCCATTTTTCAGGCTCATCCACAGCACGTTGTAATGATATTCGTAGTGAGTCTATATCGCCTTCGTTTGCTAACAGTTCATGTTGCTCTGGGCAAAGTCCCTCAGGAACGCCATTATGTCGGGTCGTAATCACAGGCAGTCCAGAAGCCTGAGCCTCTTGGATCACAAGACCCTGCCCTTCTTTATCACCGTCTGGACCCGTCACACAAGCAAGCGCAAACAACTGGCATAGACTAAAGTAGTGCCTAACTTCAGCCTCATTGGCCGAGCCATGAAAGTAGACGTTATCTTGAACCGAATACTGGTTAGCAAGGTCTTTTAATGAACCGAGCGCTTCTTGGCTGCCTCCTCCCACAATGTGTAGCTCAAGTCCTTGGGGGGGAGGTTTTACCTGAGCAAATGCTGGAATCAAAATTTGGAATCCTTTTTTAGGTGTCAGTCGTCCAATACTTAATATTTTCAACTTATCTGCGGAAGGAATCCTTTCAATAAAAGGGAATTTGTGGACATCAACCCCAATTCTCCATCTTCTCAGGGCACTTGCAGGACATCCGATCGCGATTGCCCGATCTGCTGTGAACTGACTATTCGCCGTGTACAGAGCATTACTCCTGAATAAGCGAGCATAACCGGGTCGATCAATCTGGTTAAGATTAACGTCAAAGCCGTGAAATGTCACAACGAGGGATGACTCAAGGCCGACCTTGATTAGATCGCTACCAAAAACACCGTGGGGACCAAAGTGGCAATGAATCAAATCGAAGGGGAGAAGCTGTCTTACTTGATCTGACTGGCGCAGTAAGTATCCGGTTAAAACCTGTTCACTGGTGACCCAAGGAGAGATAGATCTCAGGGTAGAGTAAGGATAGCGGACTATCCCTCGCAGAAAAGCAGCAGCAGTTGTGATCACCTTGTCATAAGCCGCAGAATTATTCCCCAACTCTTCTACTTTTGAGGATGGGAAGCCGACTTGCTCTAAGAGTGTTCGATCAATTTTTCCACGGCAAATCACCTGAACATCAATGCCACGAGCCAGTAATTCTCGAGCATGATTGAGTATGAAGGTTTCAGATGTAGTTGGAAAGCGCCCCGTAATAATGGCGATGCGCATAATATTGTTTAAATTTAAATGAACTTCCGCATGATTCAAAACCCTGGATAAGAAAGTAGCACTTTCAGAATCAGTCGGATTTTTCAGCCTAATCAATTTAGCAGAAGAATTCCTGCCTTACCCTTAAGCACGATCCAATCTGGATCGTGCTTAAACGGGGTGGTCTAAGTCCGCAGCCGTTTCTTCTAGAATAATTCGGCTGGGGCAAAGCGCTTGAACGAGGGGGCTAGTTTGCCAATTTTGAGTCAGCAGGAGGCTGATTAATTTGGCAGATCGATCGCTGGCCGGGGTATCTAGTAGCCCCAGATAGAGGCTAGCACTGTGATAGCTATTGTTATTGATGCTGCCCAATAGCTGACTGGAATTGTCTAACAGGTTTTTGAGCTGACTTTGCAAATTGTTCCACAAGCCAACATTTCGCAGATTGCTCAGGGACTCCGCCACGACATCTTGGCGATGCTGAATCAGCACGGTTTGCGATCGCATCGCCACGGGCAA
This sequence comes from Aphanocapsa sp. GSE-SYN-MK-11-07L, assembly GCA_019359715.1. Classification (GTDB taxonomy): domain Bacteria; phylum Cyanobacteriota; class Cyanobacteriia; order Thermosynechococcales; family Thermosynechococcaceae; genus JAHHGS01. The sequence goes on from JAHHGS010000011.1 coordinate 78,333, forward strand.
GTCAGCAAACAGAATCACTGGCCCATAGCCAATCAGTCGGATTTGGTTGACCCAATGATCGTAGTCGCCAAAAAACCGCTGCAAAATGTGGAGGGCGATCGCGGCAATAATTGTGCCCTGGCTATGGGCAACCACAAAAATTTCAGCTCCGGCTCGAATGCCTTTGATCATTTCATAGGCTAGGCGGAGAGTCGGGCGGGGGGCACTAGCCGGATAGCTGCCGTAAAAATAAGTTTCAAACTCTGCCCAACCCATTTTCTGGATAAAGGGCAAGCGGCGAATCAGTTCGGGGTCTAAGGACATTGGTGGCGCTAAATCGGTTACTGCCGTTAGAACATCGATGGCTGGATTTAAATCGAGCTGGCATAACTGCTTGAGTAAATCAGCATAGCTTTGCAGCCGAGCCTGACTCTCAGGGGTTTGATGCTCCGGCCAAAATCGAAACAGTTCAGCTTTGCCGATTAGGCTTTCTAGCAAATCTGATTGAAAACCATTGGTGCTATTGTGAATACCAATCACATCAAACGGTTGCTCTAGGGTCAGCCAAACCAGAGATTCTAAATCTCGCTGCTGATTTTCAATTGGACTTGTCACCCCATTTATGTGCAGAAGCAGCTTCGGGCGACCCGCTGGCTGAGCGGCGGGGTAATAAATCAGGTGCCCGTCTTGCTGTTGTTCGGTTGCCATACTCAATCCGATAAAAAATTTTCTAACTTGTGATCCATATCACGGAGTCCAGGGAGCGAACCATGCATACTGAAGAAGACTCAGTATTATCCGAGTCATCAACAGGGAACACACAACGAGCCGGCAGACTGTATTGTTTGTCGGTTTTTTTTGTTTAAATTTACCTAGCGCATGGTGCCCATTGTGTGTTTCCAGGCCAACTCCTTGCTCAGCACCGCCAAAGCTCGGCGATCGCTGCTGCCAAACAGCGGGCTAATCTCCTCTAGAACCTGAGCCATGAGCTGAGACGCAAAGGCTCCCCCCGCATTTAGCAGATGGCTGTAGTAGCAAAACTGGGGCTGCTGCTGTTCATTCAGATGAAAAGCATGCACCTCTTGTTCCGTCATTGTCCAGACTGGCGTATTCGCTGGCACAACAATCCGGGGAATTCCCTGCTGCCCATACCAAGCTTGCCCTTGCTTATCGAGGGTGCCAATTAACACCGTCCAGAGCAGCGTCCGAGTTTCACTGATTAAATCTGGCGTGAACAGCAGGTCTGGCTCACTGGCTAGCCGCGGCCCGGTATTAAAAAACATTGGGTTGAAAAGCTGTGAGTTATAAATTAACCCGACCGCCCAGTGGCGATCGGCGGTTTCCAGTTTGACAAAACTGCCAAACCCGTAGTCTTCCGGCTGGGGTGGTTGGTTAACTTCCATCCCATCGTCAACTTGGACGACGTAAACGCAGTGAGAGTCTGATTTAACAACTTTCCCCAGTTTGGTCATTGATGCATTTGCTCCAGTCTAAGAATCAGTTCGTTATCCGGTGGCTAAACCTTAATTGTCTTGAGTGTACTGCTGAGTCAAAACCGCTACATATACCACATAGCCGTCGTCAGCCTGAATGATTCGTGAACTGGCATTGCGCTAGCGGAGTTGAGCTACAACTTGCTGGTCTAATAGCCGCTCCTCGGTTAATAGGTCATCAACGGTCATTCTGAGCGTGCGTTGGCCATCGACTTGAAACAAAACCTTAACCCGATCGCTGCCCGGATACCCCGGTGGCGTCAGTTGGGCAATTTTACGCCCGCCCTCTCGGTCATTCAGGGGCTGCACTTGGCCGGCGGAGAGGCTGCGAGTAATTAGGCGATCGCCGTCAAAGTAAACCTCGGTGCCGCCAGCTTCGCTGCCCAGTTCGCCAATAATTAACTCAATGCTGGGCTGCCCGGCCACAGATGCCCCTAGCACCAGTTCGACCGGCTCTGCCATTGGGTAGGCTTGCCCGGCCCGAATCAGCGGGTGCCAACTGTGCTGGTTTTGCCGCCGATCCCAGTAGCGAATCCCGTAGCTGTGGTAGAGAAAATCTTGGAGTTCAATCCCCTGGGTGAGCTGCAAAGCGCCTTGGGCGATCGCCTCAAACGGGCGATGGCTGCAAATTTTTTTAAGCTCAAAATATTGTTCGACCCAGGTTTGGACGGCTGGAATTTGGGTTGTCCCGCCGACCAGCAAAACTGCGTCAATATCAGCAACTTCAATTCCTTGCCGACGGGCTTGCTGCAAGACTTGCTCCATGCTTTCGTCGAGGCGCTCAAAAAACTGGTGCTGATTGAGAATCTCTTCAAAGCCAAGGCGATCAAGGCTAAGTTCAATGCTGTCGAAGGTTTCCGGGTTGAAATAAACTTCAGTGGCCTGCGGTTGCAGCGAAAGCTGAATCTTTAAGCGCTCAGCTAGGCGAGTCGTCAACACGCTGGGCGCTAGCTCTTGAGTGGTCGCGAAGTAATCAACCAGCCAATGATCAAGATCGGTGCCGCCCAGGTTTTGTCCGGCTTTAGCCAGCACCCGCGCCGTTTTGACCGGCTGATTTTGACTCTCCCCTAAAAACTTTTCGCCCCACTTGAGAATAAAACCGACCGGCTTGCCTTTGCTGCTGGTATCGAGTTGAATCAGCGACAGGTCAAGGGTGCCGCCGCCGAAGTCCACCACCAGCAAAATTTCCCGCTCCGCCATCCCATAGCCCAAGGCAGCCGCGGTTGGCTCGTCCAGGAGCCGAATGTGTTCAATTTGCAGGTTCCGGCAAACTTGGCTCAACCAGTGGCGATAGGCTTCAAAGCTGTTCACGGGCACGGTTAAGACCAAGGATTGCCCCAAGTCAGGATAACTGGCCCGCAGGGGCTGCAAGAGGTGATTCAAAAACCACTCTCCGACTTGCTCAAACGTCACCGTCTGCCCATCCAGTTCTGGCAAGAAGCCCTGCACCGTGGAGCCAATTCCCCGCTTAAAGCCGCGAAAAAAGCGGGGGTCAGTGCTGAGGTCTAAACCGCGATCTCGCACCTGCTGCCCGACCCAAACTTTGCCCTCTAGGGCATTTTCGACGTAGGCCAAGCTGGGAATTAAGTCGGGATTTTGCCCAATCCGCAACCCTAAGCCAGACAGACTGACAATTTCGGCTTGCTCGGCGGCGGGGTTCCAGCGCGCAATCACAGTATTACTGGTGCCAAAGTCGATCGCGTAACTCAAGGTCTAACCTCTTCATCACTTCTCTAAATTAAGCTCAAAGCTTAATTAGGCTGCATCCCCATATTTTACAAGGGCGCGGATTTTGTGCTTGCAGTTCTAGGTCAAACTTTATGTGACCTTGTCTCGAAAAAGTGGACATTCTCGAAGCGTCGATAACCCAGGAGAATGTTCACATGACACAAAAACCCCGCAGGCTATTTACAGACGGAGCATCTAAATTGCATGATGATCGCCCTGATACCCTCGCTGTAAGGAAATCGCTTTGGAAATTTGAATGCCAATTAGCTTAGAGCTACAGTTTAGACGGCAAGCTTTTATCTAGTGCCCTTCCAGAAAATTTTATCTGACTGATGGACGGATCATAAGCTTCAAGTGCATAACTCCTGGCAGGTTTTAGCCTCTCCCTCAAAAACGGTTTGGAGCATTGTCGGAGGACTGTAGAATGCAGGCAATTGCTGACCTATCTTGAATGAAGATTCTTGCCCAATCTGATACAACCTTAAAGCTGCAAACCAGCAAAGCCCATACTTGGGCAGGACTGCTGGTCTGCTTAGCGATCGCCGCTGGTGGATTTGCAGCGGTATTTTGGACGGGTCAGGTGAGATTAACCTGCGATCGATCTGGGGCTGAAGAGGGGAATCTAGCTGAAGTCAACTGCCAGCTTAAAAAAATGGGTTGGTTGGGGCTGCACAGCTTGCGGGCTGTCAATGTGAACCAGCTTCAGGGGGCAAACCTGAAAGAATCGCCAGGAGAAGATGGCTCAACCTACAGAATCTTTCTGATTACTTCAACGGAGCAGATTCCCTTTCGGAACTACAGTCATTCTGGCTATCGAGATCAACGGGCGATCGTCGATCAAATTAACACATTCATCGCCAATCCTCAGTCCGCCACGCTCATCATTACTAGTACAACTATTTTAGAGTGGGTGGGGCTGATTGTCGGGGGTCTAGTCTGCCTAATTTGCCTCTCGGCAATTTATCAAATCCTGATTGCTGCCGCTCAACCCACCGATATCAATCGGATAACATTTGAAAAAAACCAGTTTCGGCTGCTGGTTGAATATGGCAGTCTGCTGAATCGGGGCGCAACTGCCTACGCTTTGTCTGAGGTGACTAAGATACTGCTCAGCATTGAAGATGACTTAGCAACCGGTCTCCGCTTGGAGCTGCGATTTGGACAGGTGATGACGCTCTGCCAATTATCAGCCAACCAAAAGTGGGCAAAGATCCAGCCGATCGCCGCTCAAGTTAGCGCCATCACTCGCTGCCCCTACCAAATTGTGCTGACTTCTAAATTTGTCTGGGATTTGACTGGCCAGCAAGCTGCCACATTTTCCTCATTGTTGAAACAGTTCAAGTTACCAAAGCTGTCTGTGCAAACTTGGATTTTTGACCCTGCAACTGAACAGGTAACTTGTGTCGAAGAAAATATCATCGTCCAGTCCTACGAGTGGCGGGCGATCGCCGATGTGCTTCCAACTGCTAGCGGTTCAAAAAAAGTGGATGCAATCAGTCAGAATCAACTCTGTTTGGTTTTTACTTCTGGGCAGGAGGTTATTGTTTACCGCTACACTAGCACCGAAGATGGCCCATCAGGGGCAATAAAAGCCCAAACCGTAGCTCAATACCTGCGGGAGTTTCTCAAGCTGGCTTAAGGAGATTTCTTAGAAAGATTGTGCCCTTCGACTGCGCTCAGGGCACGGCTGGATTGCGCTCAGGGCACGGCTGGCTGAGCGTAGTCGAAGCCAGCGGGTAACTTTTTTGCTAGAAATCTACCTAAGAAGTCTACCCGTTGACTCGTCTCCAACAACCCGCCAGAAGTTTATAGTGCCACCCTTCTTTTTTCAATTTGGCGCTCATACCAATTCATCAGTGGGGTAGCGCTGATTCCATGCACGATCACAGAAAACACAATTGTCAGATAAGTCAGCCAAGCAATCTGCTCTCCGACTTCTCCACTTAATCCTTTACTAAACGCATAAGAAAGGTAATACACAGATCCAATCCCTCGAATCCCAAACCAGCCATAAAGCAAACGCCGAGAGAGATGGGAGTGATCGCCCAACGTACTTAGCCAAGCACCAACGGGTCGAATGATGAAAAATAGCAAAAAGGCAACCAGTAAAGCTTCACCGCCAAATCGCATAATCGGCTCAATCCGTAGCAAAGACCCTAACAGTAAGATTGTGCCAACCTCCATTAACTTCTCAATCCGTTCAGTGAATTCCAATTGGGAATGGCGCTTTTCAGGATTGGCGTGACTTTTTTGAACAACAATTCCGGCGACAAAAACCGCCAGAAATCCATACCCGTTAATCACTTCAGTTAACGAGTAAGTGACCAAAATTGTGCCCAAGGCAACGAAATCTTCCATTAGCGAATCGGCAGGGCGAAGCTGCTGTAAACGCTGTTCAATCCAGATGATGGTCTTAGCAATCACGACGCCGGCAAAAATTCCGGCTGCGATCGCCCAAAGCAAATCTACCAACACCCATTCCTTAAACCAGGCTTGCCACTGGGAATTCTCAAGCCAGTAAAGCCCAAAGTAAACAAACGGAAACGCCAAGGCATCGTTCAAACCTCCTTCTGAAGTCAGTCCAAACCGGAGTTCATCTTGATCTTCCAAATCCAAAAGTTGGACTTCTGAGGCGAGGACAGGGTCAGTTGGCGCTAAAATTGCCCCGAATAGAATGGCACTTCCCCAGCTCAACTGGAGCAGCCAGTGACCGACAGCCGCTATCCCAAAAATCGAGATCGGCATCAGAAATCCAATCAGCCGAACTGTAGAATTCCAGGCCCAAAGTTGCAGCGGTCGGTTCATCTTTAAACCGCAGCTAAATAGCGACACAATCACAATAAATTCAGCCAATCGCTCTAAAAAATTAGCTTCTGGACGGAGCTGAATTAAATTCAATCCATAGGGGCCTAAAAGAATACCAACAATCAAATAAATTAAAGCAAAAGAAAGCGGTAAACGAGTAATCCAGCCTGAGCCTAATGTGACAAAAAGCAGAAGAATCCCGATTACCAGTAAGTCTAAAATATAAGTATCCATGCCTAAAAAAGGTAATTACTCAACTTAGCGAGTTGGCTTAGCCTTTCGACTACCGCTCGATCGAGCGATTAAATTTGAACTTTTTAACGCTTGACTGAGTATCGATTATTTCCGTTCTCCAGAAGTTATACATCAGCCAAGGTGTAGATTATTATTGCCGCCACCTAAAACTACAGTGATTGAAACTAACTTTTCTGGCGGAAATACCCATTCTGTCGCTCAAATAATTCACCTTTAGGAAGACGGCTTCGCCTCTAACTCTGTTACCTTTGGCAACTTTAAGTTGAAGGGTCAAATTTAAATTTCAAATTTGAATTTGAGATGATTTTCCCCTTTTTAAGGGGGCTAGGGGGATCTAATCGACGCGCTTACCAACCCAGACGAAACAACAAAACGATCGCGGCTGCAATCATGGCGGTGCCGGTTAACCAACAAACGTAGCGATACCCAGCCGCGATCGTCAGCTTGTCTAAGCTGCTAGAAGTTTGGCTCGATTGCTGGAGAGTGCGATAGCGATATTCAGCCCAAATTGGCGCTAGCAGTAAGAGCACGCCTAAAATGATGATCAGGGCTAACAAAAAAATCACCGGAGTCATGAGCTATACACAAAGCATGACGAAAGAATTTGCTTCTGAAAGACTGGATTCAAAGGCATATTCCAGCAAAGTGCTAATCGTAACTACATCTCGCGAACGCTTGGCTGACCATCTTTGAGTTCACCAATTAACACCAAATTAGCCAAACCGACAAAAATACCGTTTTCGACCACGCCGGGAATGTTATTGAGCGTCTGCTCTAAGCCAGCCGGGTCAGGAATTTCGGCAAACTTTACGTCCAGCACCATGTTGCCCTGATCGGTAATCACCGGCCCATCTTTTTTAACGCCCATCCGGAGTTCTGGCTGACCGCCTAACTTTTCGACGGCCCGTGTGACAGGAGCTAAGGCCATGGGTAAGACTTCAATTGGAACGGCAAAGGTGGAACCGAGACGGTCAACCAATTTAGAGCTATCGACCACCACAATAAACTCGGTCGCCAACCCATCCACCACTTTTTCGCGCGTGTGGGCAGCGCCGCCGCCTTTAATCAGATTCTTGTTGGGGTCAACTTCATCAGCCCCATCGATCGCAATATCAATATGATCGACATCATCAAGGGTGGCAAGGGGAATACCATACTGCTTAGCTAACACGGCCGCCTGAAAAGATGTTGGCACACCTTTGATGTCTTTGAGTTCGCCGGACTGGAGGCGATCGCCCAAAAACTGAATCACAAACGCTGTGGTTGAACCTGTTCCGAGTCCGACCACAGAGCCTGACTGGACTCGGGCTGCGGCTGCTTTGGCCACCTGCTGCTTCATTAACTTAACGGGGTCAACACCTGTACTCATGCTCAAACCTCAATCTAAATTAGCTGGACTTGATTAAGATCAATCCTGGTTCATTTTCTCAGGAATTGACCGTTAGGCGATTTCTAAATCTCAACTCCAAACCACCTGCTCACCTTGCCCTCAAAAACAGTAATTTGCGGCATTTCTTCGGCTCCTGTAACCTTAGCTATAGCAATCTTGAACTCAGTTGAGAGTCGGCCCATGCGATTGTGGCATGGCTGAGTCGGGTAGACAAGTACGAGAAAGAGGTCACGGATGGATCGGATTTACAGTTGGTTGACGAAGATGGTGCAGCCGCAAGCCTGGGGCAGACTCAGCCAGAAATGGCTCGGCATGATTGTGCTTTGCCTTTGCTTGTGGAGTTGCTCTCATCCGGTTCAGGCCGAGAATGTTGACCCCAAACTGAAAGAGCAAGTCCTGCAAATTATTCGGGAAAATCCTCAAGTCATCCTAGAATCTGTCCGAGCCTACGAAAAAGAGCAGCAGCAGGCGCGCGAACAGCAGCTAAAAGCTTTTCTGAACGACCTCAAAACAAAGCCCGATCAGGTGATTGGGCAGTCTCCTGTTCAGGGCGATCGCAAAAATCAGATTCTGCTGGTTGAGTTTTCTGATTTTCAGTGTCCGTTTTGCGCCAAAGCCCACGCTGCCCTAGAGGAAGTGAGACAAAAAAGTCCCGATCGATTTTCTGTAGTCTTCAAGCACTACCCGCTGACTTCGATTCACGACAATGCGATGCCTGCTGCCCAAGCAGCCTGGGCGGCGGGTCAACAAGGCAAGTTTTGGCAGTTCCACGCTGCCTTATTCAGCCGTCAAAAGCAGCTTGGTGAAGCGCTTTACGCTCAGATTGCCGAGTCCTTGAAGCTAGATATGCAAAAGTTTAATCGCGATCGGGCCAGTAGCGCGGCCGCTGCTGCCGTGAATCAAGACGTGGCTTTGGGCGAAAAGATCGGCATCAATTCCACTCCAAGTTTTTTTGTCAGTGCTGAAGGAATTGCGATTCCGATTCAATTTCCAGACCTGATTAATTTGTTAGAGAAGGGCAGTCAGTAGAAGCTGGCAATAAGCCAAGGTCGGAGACTTTTTGAAGCGCTTGCTCAGCTTTGCTACCCTGTTTAATCGCAATTTGAATCAGAGCCATAATCGATGAGCGACTACCGCTGTCGCAGTGGAGCAGAACAGGCGTAGGCAGGGCAGCGATTTGGGGAATCGCCCAGAGGACGAAATCTGGATTGATTGCTTTGAGCTGGGTCGGAATATTGAGGTACTGCAAGCCCAGCCGTTCTGCTTTTTGCTGTTGCTCGGTCAGGAAGCCAATTTTATCTGGCGATCGCAGATTCACAATCGATCAATATCCTGCTTGAGCCAACTGCTGGAGATCTTCTAGGCTGGGCTGTCCGGCGATCGCCAACTCTGCGGTAATCTTCCTGATGATGGTCATCTTGCTCAACAGGTCAACAGGTTGATCGAACGCTACTTATGTTTATCAGATTCTCCTTCAAAGGGTTGCACTCCTGTTTTAGGATAGTCATCGTCATTGGGGCCAAAAATTCTAGCGACTGCCCCGGAGATGTAGCGCCCAATTTGCTGAACCAGTCCGGTCATTCCATCCATTGCCGTTTGTAATCTGCTGCTAGCCATCATGCCTCCTCTCTGGTTTGAGTGAAAAATATGCTTTGATGGGCAACCCTAATCTCCCTCTACTTTTAGGTTACGAACAAAAAATGAAGAACTTGTGAGGACACAATCAGTCCCAGCTTTTCAGCGGAGCTGCTCTGGCAAAGGCCAACCCAAAGCAGCCGCTATCTGTCCAGCCAATTCGAGGGGGTGAAAGGGTTTAGCGATCGCAGCGGTTAGTCCCATTTGGGTGTAGCGATGGCGATCGCTAGACTGCACCTTGGCGGTGAGCAGAATCACCGGAATTGATGCCGTCGCCGGATTTACCCGCAATTCTTTAAACGTGGTCGGCCCATCCATATCAGGCATCATCACATCGAGTAAAATCGCATCGGGCTGCTCAATTTCTGCCATGCTGAGGCACTCTTGACCCGACCCAACCGTTAAGACTTCCCAGTCAGTCATAAATTCCAGGCAAATTTTCGTCACTTCCTGGATGTACTGCTCGTTGTCAACGACAAGGATTCGCTTCGTTGGTCGGCTACTAGTCACGATGCCTCTCCGCATCTTGGACTGTGGGCAATTCTATTCTCTCTTTTCGGTTGAGTCGTTGCTGAAAACTACAACAGTCTGTAATTGTGAGTTAGCCGTCAAAATCATCGCCCGAAGATCAATAGACCGCCTGCACCGCCAGCATTACAACCCTTCTGTTGACTTTCCCAACCCTACTTTCCGGCGTCCGAGTCGATGCTGCAACCATAACAGCGTCAACCCAACCGCAGGCACTAAAAGATCGGTGTAGAAGATGATGCCAGCATTGCCCGGCGCAAAATTGTTGTTGACAATCATCTGATAAACATGCCCAGCCGCAGCACCGAGCAGAAAACAGGAAACTCCAATCACGGCAGCAGCGCGAGCGCCAAAATTCCTCCGAAAGGCCAGAAAGCCAATCGCTGAGAACCCTAGACTAGCCCAACCGACCTCTGCTTGGAAGGGGCTTTGGGCCCAACCAATGAATTTTGCCGCCATATCGCCAAAAAAAACGTGACAGACAAAGTTATAGAAAAACGACACTCCGACCGAAAAAAGCAGAAAGTAAGAGAATAAATCTTCGACCACCATCGCTGCGGTCAGCGGTCGAGACCGACGCCCCAAGGATAAGGCGGCGGCAATCAGTCCAAGCACCAAGAAGCTGAGCGTGAAATTTGCGAGCAGAAACCCAATTAAGACTGCCATCATTTCGCCTCACGACTGATCTGCTTTTCCAAGGCTCACAATAGGGCAATTTAACATTGAGATCGGCTCCAATACAAAGCATCAGAACTAGTATCATCACTGTTCAAACCAAACAACTGCTTCGTTTGCTCAGACCAGGTTACGCAATCCGTGAGCAGGTTCCAATCCCAAATGCCGATTTGAGCAATTTCAAGCGCCAACCGCAGTTGTTCTTGATTTGGATTGGCCTGAAGGATTGCCAGGTCAGGTTGGTTCTGCATGCTGACTAGCCAAAGGAGCGCTGTAGGCTGGTCATAAATGGCAAGATATTAAGATATATTTTCCTGAAGCCCGATCTCGAAAAGAATTTGACTCTATCCTTAATAATTTGAACTTGATACTACAACAGATTGAGCGATTTCTGCGCAGAAAACCCGATCGCGCCCTGCGGACTTGGCTCGATACAGCGCCCGATCGGCGGCTTGATAAAGGGTGTGCAGGTCGGTGCCGTTGGCGGGGAACTGAGACACGCCAGCGCTGAAGGTGAGGCAAGGTGGAGCACCGATGGGCTGAGCGGGCAATCCAGCAAAAGCTTTGTGGCGAAATAATTCTAGGAGATGGCTCAATCGCTGCACCCCCGCTTGCTGATGGGTGTCGTAAAGGCCAATCACAAACTCTTCACCCCCCCAGCGAGCCACCACATCTTCAGTCCGAAAAAACTGGTGCAGCAGATGCCCCACCTGGCGTAAAACCTCATCTCCAGTCGCGTGACCACAGCGATCGTTAATCAGCTTAAACCGATCCAAATCTAAGATCGCCAAGCAGAGGGAATGATTTTGCCGCTTAGCCAGATTTAAGAGATTTTCAAGATCCTGAGTTGATTTTTGCCGATTGGCCAACTTGGTGAGCGGATCGGTTTCGGCCAAATTTCGCAGCAGTTGAATCCGTTCTAAGCGATTGATAATTCGAGTGACTAGCTCCGGGCCAACAATCGGTTTACTGACGAAATCATCTGCACCGGCGGCAAAGACTTGATTGACGATATTAGGATCGGAGTGAACGGTGAGAAATAAAATCGGCAAGCTGCTCCAGTGGAAATCATTCCGGACAATCTGACACAAATCAATCCCGCTCAAATGCGGCATTTCAACATCCAAAATCAATAGGTCGGGCGAGCAGTCTTCTAAAGTTTGCCAAAAGTGCTGCGGGTCAGCCAGAGTGGTCACGCTCAGCCCCCAAGGCTCTAGCAGCGATCGCAGTCCGGCTAACAGGGCTGGATCATCGTCTACGACTAAGACTCTGGCTTTGGTCTGCTCTACCTGCTGCAAGACTTGGTTGACGGCTTCCAGCACCTGAATTGCCGAGGCAGATTTGGGCAAGAAGGCACGTCCGCCCAAATGAGCAAATTCTAGGCGATCGGCAAGCTGATCGTGCTCCGAGTAGACAACGACTGGCACGGGCGGCACCTGTTTACTCAGATCAGCTAACAGGTTGAAGCTATCGGTTGGGAATGCGGCAATGTCGGGATCGAGCACCACGACATTCGCAGGATCAAGGCAGATCTGCGTCCTGGCCTGTTTGAGATGGGTTGCCACTTGAGAGCGGATGCCCCAAGTCGTGGCTGCCCTGGCGATCTGGTCGGCAATTGCTCGATCGGCTTCCACGATTAACAGCAATGGGCGATCGTCTGGCATCGTCGCCTCATTAGTCTGGGATTTCGCTTCCACCACCGTTCGCAGCGCTATTACCCAGTTCTGGAGGTCAATTACTTCTACCTCAGCCAAGGGGCGTTCCGCTTGCAAAACCTGTTCAATTTGGCGGGCGAGCTGAGATCCCGCTGGTAGCCCAAATATTCCTAGCGACCCAGCCAGCGTATGCGCTTCCTGCTTTGCCCGCTGCACTAGCTCTCCATCTTGCTGCTCTGGCGCCTTAACGGCTTGCTCTAAGACCTCAACCTGTTGGCTGACTCGTTCTTTGAACTGGTGCCAAACATGATCAACCAGGGCTAGAGTCGGCTCAGCTATGCTTGCCAACCGGGTTTCTTGCTTTTCTAGTTTGGGTTGCTCCTTCAGCTTGGCTTGGGCTTGCAGTTTGAGCCGATACCCAATTCCATACACTGTTTCAATCAGGTTAGTAGGTGCTCCTACAGCTTTTAGCTTCTGCCGCAGTCCTTTGATATGGGTTCTGACTGCATCTTCTCCAGGGGTTTCTTCATAAGCCCAGAGATGCTCCAGAATCATGCCGCAACTGAAAACGCGCCGATGATTTCGCAAAAAAAGCTCTAGGAGAGCATATTCTTTCGGGGTAAGCAATAGGGGCTGACTGGCGTAGGTGACTTCACAACTGCCTGGATCAAGCTGCAAATCTCCCCACTCTAGGATCGGTTGGGAAGCAATGCCACCTCGACGCAGCAGGGCCCGGACGCGAGCAATCAGCTCCTCGACATTAAAGGGCTTCACCACGTAGTCATCTGCACCGGCATCTAGCCCGATCGCCTTATCGTGTCCGTTATCTTGCCCAGTTAACAGCAGGATCGGCATCTGCAATCCCCGCGATCGAATTTGGCGACAAAGGCTGATTCCATCTAGCTTGGGCAAAATTAAATCGGTTAGAACCAGGTCATAGTCAAAGGTTTCGACCAAATTCAGACCTGTCTGACCATCTGTGGCCACCTCAACCGCATAATTTTGAGTGTTCAGAATAGCAACCAGCACCTGGGCCGTTAACTCATCATCCTCCACAACTAAAATCTTCATCCTGAAAACTCTTTTAAAGAACAGAAGAACAGCAGATGCTCTCGATGTAAATTTCTCAGCCCAAACCTTGCTGCCAAACCGTCAGGTGAAACTGAGGGCTATTCCGGTGATTGGGCGCCTCAGTCAGGCTACTGCAAGAAAATTAACTCTGGATTGTTGCGGTTAGCTCAGCTCGGCAATTTACCCACCAGTACCCGTTGCTGAAATCCCTCGATTGGCTTGCGATCAATCGAAGAAGTCTCAATCCAGTGACAATCTTTACCTTTGTTTAGCGATTTTTAAAGTTACTCCTCCACAATGATTTTAGCTAAAGCTCGTGCATAGATTAAGCTTCTATCGGATGTCATTCCGGTCGATTTGGTTTCCAGGTAGGCATTGGCAAATACATTAATGATTAAAATCTCCCAGGAAATATATTGGACTAGTAATCAATGAAGTGGGGGGAGTAGAGATGGACTCAAGCGATGATCGGCAGTTTATCCGCCGGGCGATCGAACTCAGCCGGGTTGCGGCTCTGGAAGAATGTACGGGTGGCCCCTTCGGAACTGTGATTGTTAAAGATGGGAAAATTATTGCTGAAGGGTATAACAAAGTTGTGGCCGAAAAAGACCCGACTTGGCATGGTGAAATGGAGGCGATCCGGAAAGCCTGTAAGTCTCTCAACAGCTTTGATTTAAACGGCTGTGTCTTATACACCAGCGCTGAACCCTGCCCAATGTGCGCCGCTGCTGCTTGGTGGGCCAGGCTTGATCGGATTGTTTATGCAGCGCGAGTTGAGGATGCTCATCAGTATGGAGATTTTGATGACACTGCCATTTACGATGATCTGCGTCATCCATCCCAAAACCGGAAGATTCCCTACCAGGAGTTATTGCGAGAAGAAGCAATTTTAGTTTGGCAAGCCTATCAGGCAAAAGCCGATCGCATTGCCTACTAGCAGTTTGTCCACTTTAGTTTTAGGGAGTTTGGGGCAACGCCTCGAATCGTCCCTGTTAACCTGGCTGATGATGCCAGCCGTGACTCGCGGGCTGAAGTTTTGGTCACACCCACTGCGCCGTTCCCTCGGCCTAAAAACTGATTTGATCGGAATTGTTTTGATCAGCCTGGCTCTGGGAATGATGGTGATCTTTTCAATCAAGTCAGCGGCAGATAGGTTTGCCAGATCGTCCTGACATTTGTCTACGTAGCTGAATCGAAACATCAGGAATTTTGTTTCTCCAGATCAAAAAACTATAGCTATTTTTATTCTGAAAACACATGATTTTAGAGCAGTTGAAAGATTGGCAGCCCAAGCTGAAATACTGATCTAGCGCATGGAATGATGCTGAAAAATTAGTAGAAAAATGAATTAACTTTTAATGAGTTTATGGCATCCAGCTTTACTCGCGAAGATGATGGAACTGAAGCCAATATGTTCGGCTTCAGTAACAGTAACCATTAGATTCTTCTTGACTAAGGAAGGAAATTAATTATGACTAATCCTAATAATTTATCAGCCAGAGCAATACAAACAACAGGTCGTTATTTGGTGCTGCTGCCTAGAGGGCAAGCCAATGCTGGCATCATGTCGCTCAGAAATTCAACTGGAACTAGTGAAATTGACGATTCTGCTGTTAGCAACATTGGGGTTGCTGTCGTTGCCCTAGACCCCGATCAATTGCAGTCTCTCAATGCTGCCGTCGCTGGGCCAGAACCAATATTGGCTGCTGAACCAGAACAAATTATGTATGCGATCGCAACTAGCGCGATCGGGACAGTTGCGCCCGAACAACAATTAACCACTGCTGCTTTCTCTGACGGTGCCACCACTTGGGGGCTGCAAGCAACGAAAGTGTTCAGCAGTCAATACACTGGTGCAGGGGTTAAAGTCGCCGTCCTTGACACCGGTTTAGACTTAAATCACCCCGATTTTTCGGGTCGGAATATTACCCACACCTCTTTTATTACCGGTGAGTCAGTGCAAGACCTCCAAGGTCATGGCACTCATTGCATTGGCACTTCCTGTGGGCCTTTAAGTCCGCCCGACCCATCTTCTCCCATGCGCTACGGGGTTGCTCACAATGCAGAAATCTTCGTGGGCAAGGTTTTGAGCAACGAAGGTTCCGGGGCTGATGGCGGCATTTTAGCCGGAATTGATTGGGCCATTAGCAATGGTTGTCAGATTATCTCGATGTCGTTAGGAGCGCCGACCCGGCTGGGAACTCCCTACTCGCCGATCTACGAAGAGGTGGCTAAACGCGCCCTCAGTCAAGGGACATTAATTATTGCGGCGGCAGGGAATGAAAGCAGTAGACCAGGTTTTAGCAATCCGGTTGGTCGTCCTGCTAACTGCCCTTCAATCATGGCCGTTGCTGCCTTAGATGGACAGCTACAAATTGCTGCCTTCTCCAATAGCTCAATGAATCCTGAAGGTGGCGGGATTGATATCACAGGGCCAGGTGTAGCCGTTTATTCTACTTGGTCAACCGATGCGCTGACCGTTTCACCCCCGAATGGTTTAGGCCCCTCAAGATACCAAACCATTGCTGGGACTAGCATGGCAACTCCCCACGTTGCCGGCATTGCCGCCCTCTACGCTGAAGCCACGGGGACGAGAGGCATGGAACTCTGGGCTGTCTTAATGCAGAATGCCCAGCGATTACCGCTACCGTCAGTTGATGTCGGCATTGGTTTAGTCCAAGCACCAGTTTAAAGGGCATAAAGCTGAATCAAATTGATTGTCTTTGTTCCGATTTGGATTGTGAAACAGGACTCTGACAGACTTCTGTTTCACAATTCTTCTTTCTTTTACTCATCCAATAGGATTGCTATAGGATGGAAATCAGGGCGAGATAAAAACATGCCCAGTCGCTGACGATCGCTAGGAGTTAGTACAGATTGAGTCTAAACTCTTGGATAGGATAATTTTAATTGTTTTGTATTTAGTTATATCTATTAATTTTGCGTACAATCTATCGACAGCGAATCCATCTTTGCTTCAGGAGACTGAAATGCCTAAAGTTGAAGTATCGGTATCAGTTGATGATGCTTGTTTAAATCAAATCGAGCAAGTTTGCCAGCGCTTAAAGTCTTCTGGCATGGATGTCAAACAAACCCTATCTAGTGTTGGGGTGATTAACGGCTCAATTGAACCAGAGCGGCTTGATGGACTGAACCAAATTGAGGGAGTGCGCTGCGTTGAACTCCAGCAAGGTTATCAGCTACCCCCGCCTAGTTCCCCGATCCAGTAGTTCCAGTTGTGGAGGGTTCCTCGCGATCGCATCCCCAGAGATCACGGCATTGAGTCGTTGAGCAGGATGCAGCACGATCGAAAGCTGAATATGCTAATAAAATAATGGTCTACACGTTCAGCAGGACGATGGAAGTTCGAGCTGAGAGATTAGAAGATGTAGGCGCTGTTCACAGCCTGAATGTCGCAGCCTTTGGGCGAGTGAACGAAGCAGACTTAGTGGATAAGCTACGCGGCCTAGCGTCTACGTTTTCCTTTGTTGCTGTTGAATCCGCCCAAATTGTCGGACATATTTTCTTTAGCCCGGTTGCGATCGCAGGATGTGCTAACGATTTATCAATTTTAGGCTTAGCGCCCGTTGCTGTCCTGCCTGAGCAGCAGCGGCAAGGGATCGGGACATTGCTGATTCGGCAGAGTTTGGCAATGTGCGCTCAGTTCGGTTATGCAGCGGTTGTTGTGCTGGGCGATCCCAATTACTATTCTCGGTTTGGATTCATTCCGGCCAAAGCGAAAAGATTGGGATGTGAGTACACAGTTCCAGATGAGGCATTTATGGTCTTAGAGTTGGAGAGTGATGCGTTGAAGGAATGCAGTGGAATCGTCAAGTATCGTTCAGAGTTCCAAGCGTGTGTGTAGCGCGATCGCCAGAGAACAAGCCGGTCAGAGTAGACTGGCAAATCGCGATCGCAAATCTTGTCACTGTCCAGCACCTGTCGCTTAAATTAATTTAGAGTGATTAGGATGATCAGCACGGAAGGGAACTCTATGACTGCCAAAATTCTTGCCTTTGCCGGCAGCGCCCGCCAAGATTCCTTCAACAAAAAATTGGTCGAGATTGCGGCGGAAGGTGCCAAAGCCGCCGGGGCAGAAGTCACCTATCTAGACTTCCGCGAGTTGCCGCTGCCCCTTTATGATCAGGATCTGGAGGCGGCTGAGGGCTTACCCGCTAATGCTCGCCAACTCAAAGCATTAATGAAAGCCCATCAAGGATTTCTGATTGCCTGCCCAGAATACAACAGCTCAATTACGCCCCTGCTGAAAAACGCGATCGATTGGGCATCTCGCCCTGAACCCGGCGAACCTTCCCTCGTCTGCTTTAAGGAGAAAGTTGCTGCTTTGATGAGCGCTTCACCCGGAGGGCTGGGAGGACTGCGCGGCTTGGTTCATGTTCGTTCTATTCTCAGCAGCATTGGTGTGTTAGTTTTACCCGATCAAAAAGCAATTGGGAATGCTGGTCAGGCATTTGATCAGAATGGCAACCTCAGCGATCAGTCTCAACAGTCCGCTATCATCCAGCTTGGGAGCCAGCTTGCTGCTATGACTGCTAAGTTGACTTCTTAACCCCGGAATCTAGCAAATCTCAGATCTAGTCCCTGCACCTTTCACAACTCATCCTGATCTCACAACTGCTTTGGGACTGCCATAGATGAATTCATGATCAAGGATTCAAAATATTGATGTGACTTAACCTGCTTTTAAGAAAAATATGGGGTAGTTTCTTAACGTTCGGATGGAATCATGAGTTCTGTGCAGTTGATGACAAGCGTAGGCAACTTAAAATCTGATGTACTCTCATGAGCTTTGGTGAAATATGAGTCTGACCCAGCTCCATCCTAATTTCATTTCTCCCTGTTCTAAATGCTTTTGCAAGGGCTTGGGCGTCTTATAACGCTGATTTGCTGAACTAGTTTTAAGCACCAGTAAAATCCTAAAGGGTTATCTTCCTAATGGCTTGAGGGTGGCATTTTGACAGATTTCTGCTCGAAATCAAGATTATTGGGCATGGCTAGCGACTCATTTAACTAGCATTAGCTACTTCTAAGCCGATTGAGTTGCTAATCTGCGATTCGACTTTTCGGATCACACTTTTCCGGGCAGGAGTTGTGCTTGCTACAGCTGCGATCGCTTTGACTTTGGATTGATTTCTAGTTGGGATTATTTTTTAGAAGAGGTTTCTCATGGCCACAGGCAATCATGTCATCTTTATTCACCCCGATGGCACCAGCCCGACTCAATTCGCTGCGGTTCGATTTATTGACCAGGGCCCGGATGGTCAATTGAATTGGGACAAGCTTTCTAATGCTGGGGTTTATTTGGGGCACATGCAAGACCAAATCACGGGCACCTCTAATGGTGGGGCAGTCACCCATGCGACCGGTGTTAAAGTGTACGCCGAATCCTTTGGGCTGGGTCGGCTGACCAATGCGAATGGGCAACCCGTTGATGTTGATGGCAACCTCATTACCACCAGTGGGCCTGGCACTCGGTTTGCCGATGCTCCCCTAACGGCTCTGTCTGGCCAGCAAAATCAGACGATTATGCAGGAAGCTGTAGCTGCTGGTAAGGCAACGGCGCTGATCAACTCGGGCGTGATTGCTGAACCTGGTACGGGGGCGTTTGCCTCTCAAGTTGGCTATGCCGATGTTCCAGAAACTGCAACTGGGTTTGAAGCTTTTCCAAGAGGTCAGTTTGCCCAGATTACAGAGCAAGTGGTTCGGTCGGAGATTGATGTAATTTTGGGCGGGGGGTTAATTAATTACCTGCCCGTCGGGACAACTCCACCGCCAGAAGCGGCTGCCCTCAATATCACAGCCGCCCAGCTTGATGCAATTTCCACCAGTTCAGCTCAGCGTCCAAACGTGAATCTGATCGACCTGGCTAAGTCCCTGGGTTACACCGTGGTGTATACCAAAGAGCAACTTGATGCAGTAGTTGCAGATCCATCGGTTACTAAGGTGTTAGGGATTTTTGCCGTTGAAGATACCTTCAACGATAATGTTCGCCGCTTTAGCAGCACAGATGGAACTGCCACCAATGTGAGTGGCACCGAGGAAGGGCTGGGCTTGAACACTACGGCTCCAGAGCCATTCTATGTGCCAACTGCGCCGACCGTGGGGCAAATGCTAGCGGCCGCCAATCAGATCATGGAGCGCAATCCCAAGTTTCAGCAAGGCTCTCTGACTGTTCTAGAAGAAGAAGGAACAGACAACTTTGGCAACATCAATAATGCTCCAGGTCAAATTGAAGCTGTGCGGCGGGCTGATCAGGCGATTGGGGTTGCGATCGAGATTGCCAACCAGAATCCGAACACCTTAGTTCTAACGGCTGCTGACAGTGAAGCTGGAGGCGTTCAGATTCGCGAAGGTGTGACCGTCCCAGCCGCGCCAGACGTGCCGACAGTGAGGGTAAATCCGACTTTAGAGACAGACCCAACCGATCTCAATCCGGTGGATGGCAGCACTGGCAGCACTAATAGTGCCGAGCAGCCCTGGACTGCGTTTACGTCCGAACCAGCCGAAAATGGCATGACTAGCGATTTTGGCATGAGTTGGGTCGGAACTCCCGACTTTGCTGGCTCAATTGTGGCTAAAGCGCACGGTCTGAATGCCGATCAACTGCCAGCGACGGTCGATAACACAGATATTGATCGATTGATGTATCAAACGCTGTTTGAGGTTGAGTTGCCTTCCCCAGTTCCAGCCTCCCAACCTGAACCCGCTCCAGAGCTTAGCCCCAACCCAGATCGCCCCCAAACTGGCAATGTGATTTTTATTCACCCCGATGGGGCCAGCATTGCTTATTACGGAGCAACTCGGTTTGTTGATCAGGGCCCAGATGGCCGCCTCAACTGGGACAAAATGACCAACACCGGGGTTTACTTAGGGCACTTGAGCGATCAGCTCACGGGTAGCTCTGATGGCAGCGCTGTCACCCACGCCATGGGGATTAAAGCTTACGGGGATTCCTTTGGGCAAGATGCCGATGGCAATGCCTATACTTCGCTGTCGGGCCAGGTGGGCACGACGATCATGGAAGAAGCGCGCGACGCCGGCAAGGCGATCGCCATCATCAACTCCGGCTATATCGCTGAGCCGGGTTCTGGAGCCTTTTTAGCGGAAGTGGGCGATCGGTCAGAAGCCGCCGCCATCACCAAGCAAATTGTCGAGGCTGGGGCAGATCCAGAGGCCAGAGTTGTCGTCTTAGGCGGTGGGTTGATCAACTATTTGCCGATTGGCACTCAACCGCCGGCTGGAGCAAGTTCCTACACCACGACGGCGGCTCAGCTTGATGCCATTTCTGTCGATCCTCTTGATCGTCCGACTGAAAACCTAATTGAATTGGCTAAGTCAGTTGGATTCACGGTGGTTTACAACCTAGAGCAGCTCAAAGCCCTGCCGGCCAACACGCAAAAGGTATTAGGGATTTTTGCGCTCGAAAACACCTACAACGATCAGACGGAAGAAGACTTGAGTCTGAATACTTCTAGCCCCACCCCGCTCTACGCGCCAGGTGCCCCCACCGCAGCCGAAATGCTGACCGAGGCTCTCCGAATTGTTTCGACTGACCCAGACGGCTTTATGGTGGTTCTAGAAGAAGAAGGAAGCGATAACTTTGGCAACGATAACAATGCCAGTGGGGCCTTAGAAGCAACTCGCCGGGCCGATGCCGCCTTGGGAGTGGCAATGGAGTATATCCGCAACGAAAGCCCTGAGACGATGCTGCTCACCACGGCTGACAGTGAAGCGGGCGGTCTTCAGGCTTGGCAGCCCACTCCCTTCGGGGCTGGACTGCCGCCAGGGCAAAATACTGTCCCGACGGTTGGAGTTAACCCAACTTCCACCACCACGCCAGAGCGGGTCGCCCCAGTGATTAGCAGCAATCGCCTAGATGGGACAACGGGGAGCACTGCTTCCGCGACTCAACCCTGGATTCCCTTTCAGTCTGAGGCGGGAGCCGGCGGCCCAGCCACCCCTTTCCCAAATGCGAGTGGAGCAATGGGCAATTTCGGGATCGGCTGGGCCGGTACTTCTGATGCGCCTGGTAACATGGTGGTCAAATCCTATGGCCAGGGATCAGACCTGTTAAGCGCGAATCGCTCCTTTGAGTCTGAGCCTGGCACATCCGTCGATAACACAGATATTTATCGCCTGATGTATACCACCTTATTTGTACCCAATGGCACTAATCAGGCAGACTGGCTGCTAGGCACCCAACAGTTCGATAACGCCGATCAGATCTTTGGCTTTGGCGGCAGTGACAGCATTGACGGGCTGGGTGGCAGCGATCGCCTATTTGGGGGTGAAGGTAATGACACCGTGCAGGGAGCTACTGGCAATGACTTTTTGGCGGGTGAATCGGGCGATGACCACTTGCATGGTGGAGATGGCAACGATCGCCTAGAGGGAAATGCAGGCATTGATGTGCTGAGGGGTAATTTCGGCAACGATACGCTGCATGGCGGACAAGATAAAGACTATCTGGAAGGAGGTAGCGGTAAAGATCTGCTGGTTGGCGATCTCGGCAATGACTTTTTGGTTGGCAGTCGCGGCAATGATTCTCTGCAAGGGGGCAGCGGTCGAGACACGCTCCTCGGTGATAACGGCGATGATATGCTGGTCGGCGGCGCTGATAACGATCGATTAACAGGCGGCACTGGCAACGATCGCTTCTATTTCAAGACCAGTCAGGCGTTTGATGCCAGTAGTTTTGGCATCGATCGAATCATTGACTTCAATCGCAGCGGCGATCACACTGACCAGATTGTGCTCAGCCGCACCACCTTCACTGCGGGCACTCTCTTTGCCAGCGTCGAATCTGATCTGTTAGCCGCCACTAGCGAAGCCGCGATCGCGTTTAGCACTGATACCGGCAGGTTATTCTATAACCAAAATGGCAGCAGCTCAGGCCTTGGTTCCGGTGGGCAGTTTGCAATCCTTAGCAGCATTAATGGCGACTCAATCAGTCAGACGAATACATTGCTGTCTACCGACTTTTTGATTGTGACCTAGTTGTTTGTTAAGCATCGCGTAAACACAATCGCCTCTGAACAATTTTAGTGCTGAGGAGTTCACTCTAACAGAATGAACTTCTCAGCACTAAAATTGTGACAAGTCTGGGACAACCCAGGCTTGAAGAGCTAGACCTCAGACTCGATATCACCAGCCGTCCTGGTCAGTTTCACGCCAAACTTCTAGCCCCAAATCATTGATGTATTGCAGCGCAGTTTCAATCTGGGCATTGGTTCCCCGCAGCTCCAGATCAAACCAGCCGTCACCATTGGCATTGGCACCCAGAATCGCGGCTGTGATATTAACTGTGATCCGGTAATCAGACACTAACTGAGAAATTACCGGTTCCTGATGAAAATGCTTGGGAATACGCAGTTGAACCCGCCGTTGAGTAAATCGATTGTCATGCGTGATTGTTGTGTTCATCCTCTCCTACGTTAATTTATAAATCTACGGTAAATAGCTAGGAATACCGTTTTATGCCACAAAATTGATAGTACACCGGGGCAAGGGTAAAAGGCAAGAAAAACTCCACTATCTTGGTCGTCAAACAGTAGATTAAAAAAATCGCTCATCAGCAGTTTTAGACCTAGCATCCGACTTTTCCGACTTGGGATCAGCGGCTAAGCCCAGACTTTGCCCGACTGACAGCGCCGTGATCGTTGCTTAGGCTGGTGGCATCATCCACCTAAAACAACCGAGGAATCTATGATTGCGCCGATCGCTGTTCGCCCCTTAATCTGTTCTGAATCTCCTCCTCTGCACCAAAGGCTGACCGCTCTAATTAACCAACATTTTTCCAAACCAATCCTCTGCGATCGCCTGCAAGACTTGCCCCAGCAGTTCGCCTTGCCTCACCCCCGCCCTTGGCCGGTAATTGCGTGGACAGATATTAACCCAGAGCAGGTAGTCGGGATTGAGCTAAAGGTCTTTCTGGCGATTTTAAAAGGGGCGATCGAGACTGAAATGCCAATTCGCGACTATACCCAAACCAGCCGCCAGTATCTTGAGCAACTCCACCCAGCGATGGCTAAATTCGTCGGCGGTGAAGTTTCTGCTCAGGGTCAACTGCTCTCTCCCGGTTTATGGGAACGAGAAGAGCGCCGCCATACGCCTGCCCTGACCAAAATTTATACCCAATTGGCAGGTGTGGAAATTGCCCCGACACCCTACAGCGCCAAGCCTTATCTGCCCAGCATTGACCCTCAAACTGACCTGTTGCGGCATGGGCTGCATCGAGTTGCGACTGAGTATGGCGCTGCCTGTCTCTATATTTGGCTGATGGCTCACTCGACTGACCCGCTGCAAGCGGTTTTAGCCGAGTTAGTCAAAGATGAGGTCAATCACATGACCAAATTTTTAGGATTCGGGATCTGGTTTTTCCCAGACTTTTCGAGCCGGCAGGCGATCGCCATCCTGCTGAAACCCAGCCAGCACCCCAGTCAGTTGCTGCGAACCCTGCGAAGAATGACCACCGTTTTAAATTGGTCGAGCTGGTCAATGAGCAATAAACTAAGCTTTGCCTTTACCTGTTGCAGCGTGCTGCATCGCCTCTGGGGCTGGCGTCAGTCGCTGACCCCAGAGTGCTTGGAGAACATGCTTGGCCCAGTGCCTCCCGCCTCAATCTAAAAGCTCAAATAGTTGATCTATTCCAACATTCAAATCGGAATCATTATGCTGCGATTTTCTAGCTTACCGGCACCTTTAGATCTGCATTGTTTACCCCAGCATGTTGCCGTGATTATGGATGGCAACGGGCGCTGGGCGACGGAGCGAGGGTTGCCGCGGGCCGCCGGGCATCGCCAAGGGGCAAAAGCCCTGAAAGAATTAGTCCGCTGCTGCAAAGATTGGGGGATTCCCGCCTTGACGGTCTATGCGTTTTCGACTGAAAACTGGCGGCGACCGACTGAAGAAGTTGATTTTTTGCTGCTGCTGTTCGAGCGGCTGCTGCGGCAAGAGTTAGCGGAAATGCAGCAGTCTGGCGTTAAGCTTTCGTTTGTGGGTGATTTATCAGCCCTGCCACCAGCTCTTCGGCAGGAAATGCAGCGATCGCACAATGCTACCCTGCACAATCAGCAGGTGCATCTGACGGTGGCGATCAACTACGGCAGCCGAGCTGAAATTACCCAAATTTGCCGTCAGTTGGCTGAGCAAGCCCAGCAGGGCAGGCTGAATCCAGCCGAAATTACCGAGGAGCTGCTGTCGGAGTGCTTGAACACGACCAGCCTCCCCCACCCCGATTTGCTGATTCGCACCAGTGGCGAAATGCGGCTGAGTAACTTTTTGCTCTGGCAGTTGGCCTATGCCGAGCTTTACTTTACCCGCATCCTGTGGCCAGACTTTGATCGAGCGGCGTTTTACGAGGCATTAGTCTCCTACCAGCGCCGCGATCGCCGATTTGGGCAGGTTTCTGCTTCTCAACCGAGGGTTGCAGGACAGCCTATACCAGCGCTTGTAAGCGCGGATCGGTGAAATCTTGAATGCAAACCTCGGCTCCGACCGCTGCCAGTTCTGTCGCAGTGTGGGTTGTCAAGACTCCCCAGCAAGTCATGCCCGCCCTGATCGCCGCTTCGACTCCGGCCACAGCATCTTCAAACACCAGGCATTGGGCAGGCTGGACGCCTAGCCGCTCAGCCACCAGCAAGTAAACCTGCGGATCGGGCTTGCCCCGCTGGACATCGGTTTCGATCGCCCTCGCAGCAAAAAACCGCCCTAGTTCTTGGTGAGACAAGATCAAATCAGTGTTTTCTTTACAGGCAGATGTGCCTAAGCCCAGCTTGAGTCCGGCCGCTTCAGCCGATCGCAGAAAATCAACCAGTCCCGGCAGCCAAACAATCTGATCGCGAATCAACTCTCGATAAATGGCTTCTTTTCCCCCGCCCCACTGTTTCACCTCAGCGGCTGTGACCGGGCGACCCAACACTTCTGCCAATAGCTCGCTGTTGCGCTTACCGCCCATCCGCGACAGGTCTTTAACCTGGGTGACAGCCAAGGCTGGGGTTTGGGCAACATAAATATCCCAGGCTTTTAGGTGATAGGGCATGGTGTCGCAGAGCACCCCATCCATATCAAAAATGATCGCTTCCAGGGGCTGCATTTGTACCATTTTGCGTTTTCACTCACTGCTGATGTTGATCGTCACGAACGCCTCTGAACGACTGATATTATATGCTAAGTTTTATGAAGATTTTACTTTAAGCCAATCCTGCACCATGGAAATTCCTGCCGCCCTCAAGCCGATTTTGACCTTTTTTCATCCTGTAATGATGTGGATTCTGCTGGGCGTGTCGATTTATGCCCTTTATTTGGGCATTCAAATTCGCCGCACCCGTAAAGCCGAAGGGGACGCCAAGAAAGCTCTGATCCAAGGCAAGTTTAACCTCAAGCACCATCAAATTGGCTCGCTGCTGCTGGCATTGATGGTGATGGGGGCGATCGGCGGCATGGGCGTGACTTACCTCAACAACGGCAAGCTGTTTTTTGGCCCCCATCTGCTGGCTGGCTTGGGGATGACGGGCATGGTAGCCTTGTCGGCCGGTTTGTCGCCCTGGATGCAAAAAGGGCAAGACTGGGCTCGCTACAGCCATATTGGGCTTAACTTGGGCATTGTTGGCTTGTTTGGCTGGCAGGCGGTGACGGGGATGCAAATTGTCTGGCGGATTTTGAACCCTAGTTAGGCTTGACGAAAAAAGCAGAAGGTAGAGGGTCAAGACCAGCGATTCCTTCTGCTCCCTGCCATTTATCTTCTGCCTTCCATAGTAAAATGACGTTCTGGGTTTTTTGTATACCACCACTCGCACGTTATGCCAAAGGTTCTTGTTTCCGATCCAATCGATCAGGCAGGTATTGATCTGCTGGCTCAAGTCGCTCAAGTTGATGTTCGCACCGATCTTTCGCCCCAAGACTTGATTCAGGCGATCGCCGACTATGATGCCCTGATGATTCGCTCTGGGACACGAGTCACCTCAGAAGTGATTGAAGCCGCCACCCAGCTCAAAATTATTGGCCGAGCCGGGGTCGGGGTTGATAACGTCGATGTGCCCGCAGCCACCCGGAAAGGCATTGTCGTGGTCAACTCGCCGGAAGGCAACACGATCGCCGCCGCTGAGCACACCTTAGCAATGATGTTTGCCCTCTCTCGGTTCATTCCCGATGCTAACCAGTCGATGAAGTCCGGCAAATGGGATCGCAAGAGCTTTACGGGTGTGGAAATGTACAAGAAAACCCTCGGCATTATTGGCCTGGGTAAAATTGGTTCCCATGTCGCGACGGTGGCCAGAGCAATGGGGATGAAACTGCTCGCCTATGACCCCTTTTTGTCCCAAGAGCGAGCCGAGCAGATTGGCTGTCGGCTGGTTGAGCTAGACCTGCTGTTTTCGGAAGCCGATTACATTACCCTGCATTTGCCCAAAACTCCGGAAACTTTTCACCTGATTAATGCCGACACCCTGGCCAAAATGAAGCCAACGGCCCGGATTGTTAACTGTGCCCGGGGCGGCATTATTGACGAGCAGGCGCTCGTGGAAGCGGTCAAGTCCGGGCAGATTGGCGGTGCCGCCCTGGATGTTTACGAGAATGAACCCCCTGGCGACTCGCCGCTGTATCAACTCGGCAAAGAAGCCGTCTTAACCCCCCACTTGGGCGCTTCGACTGAAGAAGCTCAAACCAATGTGGCGGTTGATGTGGCTGAGCAAATTCGCGATGTCCTGCTGGGGCTGCCGGCCCGATCGGCGGTCAATATCCCCGGTTTGCGCCCCGATGTGCTCGAAAAACTCAAGCCCTACATGCAGTTGGCAGAAACCTTGGGCAACTTGGTCGGGCAACTGGCCGGCGGTCGGATTGAATCTCTGGAAGTTCGCTTGCAGGGCGAACTAGCCACCAACGACAGTCAGCCAATTGTAGTCGCGGCTCTGAAAGGCTTGCTGGCTCCGGCCCTGCGCGAACGGGTTAACTACGTGAATGCGGGGTTAGAAGCCAAAGAGCGCGGGATTCGGGTGATTGAAACCCGCGATGCTTCAGTTAGAGATTATTCTGGTTCGATCGCTCTGTCTGCCAAAGGCCCACTGGAAACTCGCTCGGTGGCGGGGGCATTGCTAAGTGAAAATGAACTGCGAATCACCGAGATTGACGACTTCCCAATCAACGTCGCTCCGACCCGGCACATGCTGCTGACGGTGCACCGAGACATGCCGGGAATTATCGGTAAAATTGGCTCGTTGCTGGGTAGCTTCAATGTCAACATTGCCAGTATGCAGGTTGGACGCAAAATGGTGCGCGGCAATGCGGTCATGGTGATTAGCCTTGATGATTTGCTACCCGAAGGACTCCTGACCGAAATTATCAAAGTTTCTGGAATTCGCGATGCTTATATCGTCAACTTGTAGACAAATCCACAGACATAAGAGTTAACTCCTAAGAAACACACTCCGCGGTGCAGTTGCACGTTCATTTGTGTGACCTTGCCCCGAAAAAGTGGACAATTCCCAAGCGTTACCTGTCCACTTTTTTGGGGCAAGGTCACAATCCCCACTCCTCTAATAGCTCGTCAACGGTCACAAACTCACCCTTCGCTTCAGCGATCGCTTGGCGTAATAAAGCTGAATCAATCGCATCTTCAGTCAATTCAGGTTCTTGAGAGCATCTTTCATGAGTCATTTTTGTAGGCCTGCCTGCGGTGGTCAATTTTGAGGACAAGGACAGTTAATTTCTTATCCTCAATCTGATACAAAATTCTGTAACTGCCCGTTCTCACTCTCCACACATTATCAGCCCCCTTTAGCTTGATCGCGCCGGAGGGACGGGGTTCACTCGCTAATCCTTGAAGGACTGGAACAATTTGTTGTTTGATTTGCGGGGGCAGTTTCTTGAGCTGCCGCTCGGCTGCTGGAGCAAGAAAAACAGAATACGCCACGCTTAGCTCATGCCGCGATCGCCATTTCCGTCAAAACTTGCTCCAAAGGCTTAACGCCCTTTTCCTGAGCCTCGGCGATCGCAGCATGAGCTTCAGCCAGGTCTAACGCATCTTGAAAGACTTCAAGCGCCCTAACTTCTACCACAGCCAAATTGCCTCGGCCGATCTGATCGAGCATTTCCGAGGTGGAATAGCCAAGATCTTTTGCCGTTTCTTGAACGCCTGCCCACCCTTCGTCAGATAAAGCTACTCCATGCCGCTTCTTGGGGGTGTCGTGCATGGGAGTTCGACCTGGTGATTGGCCTGGAATCAGATTCTTGAGGCTATTCGGATTGATACTCCGTTTTTTAGGCATTATCCCTAAGATTTTTAGAGAGCATATCTATTAAATATCATAAGTTTTTGGATTTTTGTTCTATTTTGATATTAGCAATCTAAATATTTATGACTTAATATAGATGTTATCATCGAAATACACGGGTGACAGCGACCTCCCCCAACGGCTGGCCAAACTGCTGAAGCCGCAGCCGCCGGGGAGACCCCGATAGTCCAGCAAGACTGAAAACTTTGACATTCTCTCCCCAAGCTTTGATTCCGGTATGCCCTACCGTATGGAGTCCTTTTTTCAGGATATTGATGGCAGCATTATGATCCCGATCTTGCACATGCCCACAATGCGGACAGATATGCGTTCGAGTCGAGAGCGTTTTCTTGACTGTTTCACCGCAGCTAGAGCAGGTTTGGCTGGTGTATTGGGGGGCAACAGCGACCGTCGCAACTCCAAACACTTTCCCAAAATACTCAACCCAACGGCGAAACTCTCCCCACGCGTCATCACTCATCGACTTAGCCAAGTGATGATTCTTGACCATGTTGCGGATCTGCAAGTCTTCCAATCTACATCCAGGACAAACTGAGCGGAGTACCCATCCGAACGGCGCACGACTCGCACCCGATTGATTTTATAAAAGTTTGACAGCACTTGAAACGGCAAAAAGCGGGGGAAGATTCCGCCGCTTTATTGCCTGTGCTAACTCGTTTTTCTGTTGCTGAGCGTTCGACTGAGCGCTCACGCCGAAGTCTTGTCGAAGCATCCCACCCTTAAAAAAAGGTGGGCTTTCAAACTGCGACATCCCCTGTAACAACAGAGATAATGTTTACGAACCTCGCAGAGCAAGGTTCGTAAACATTATCTAGCCCAGCTACTGTGGCTAGCAACGGTGATTCAAATCTAATCTTAGAGGCTCTTTAAGAAGCTAATGCAGGGCGAAAAGAAATATTCGCCGCCCTTCATGGTTACAAAGCCATGAAAGTCGATCGGCTTTTTGGTAGTGCTCCCCCAGTCAACTGGCTGCTGTTGTGGCGTTAATGAGCCTGCTCCTTGACCAATCACTGGGTCAATGCCCGTGGAAGGCTGAACAAAATTGGGATTATTGGCCCAACTGACTTGGGTAAACTCAAACTGGTTTTCAAAGTTGCTTTGATAGGCCATAAATAGCAAGCCGACTCCACCGACGGGTTTGTCCTTCAGCTCAATAATTTTGCCTTCAGCATCGATTTCGGCGTTGCGGGTGCCATAGGTGATACCGCGACGGGCCATAATGTGCGATCGCTCCTGCTCTAAGGTTGCTCCCAAGGCTGTACTATCACCGCGGGGGTTCGTCTTCCGAATGTGGCCATGAAACGGACATTTGTTGCCACCTGAGTCATTTCTAAAGTCAAAATTATTGCGGACTGGCTTGATTAGGCCATCTTCCCGCTGCAATACAACCGGGGTGCCATCTTCAAATCGACCGACAATCATTGCTCCTGCCAATTCTTCGTCGTCTCCTTTGAGACCGAGTTGCTCGGCAATTTCTTCTTCTCGGTCTTTGAACCCTTTGACATTTTGTTCCAGCTTGCGAAAGACAAAGTAACTGCCAAAGCTCAAGTCGGCTGAGGCTCCCCCAGGACAAGATACTAATACCTGTTTGAGTGGAAAGGTTGGATCCCAAATATCAATCCCATCCTTTTCGGTTTTCTCGCGCTCAATATCTTCTTGCAGCATCAACGGCTGGCTGCGACCATCGACATAGCCAAAATGTTCAATTCCATCCCCGTTAATATTCCGCATGGCCAGACCATACTCAGTCCCAATAATTCTGACCGAAGCAGGCTTTTGCTGTTGAATTTTGGTATGCACTTCCCTAACCTGGGCTTCATTGGCGCCGCCCACTAGAATCATGCCGTGAATTTCATCTTGGAAACCGGGATCCCAATCGTCTATTTCAGGATCACTTAAAATATCTTTTCGCTGCTTTAAGCCACTCCGAAATGCAGGATCAGCGGGGACTTTATCATCTGCAATCCCTAAAGCTTTGTAGCCTGCGGCAGACAGAACCACACTCACAAAAACACCTGCATCTTGACGACTCATTCTGTAGGCTTTCGCATCCAGAAGCTGCTGATAAGCTGACTTGACACTTTGAGCCAGAACTCGCAGAAACCCTCTTCCTTCCTGAGGTTTTTGAGCATCAAGCGTAAAGAAAAGATTTTGGGTATAGTTGCGTCCGTGACCTTTTAAGATATTGCCTTGTAAGTCTTTTAGCATGGCAATTTCATCAGAATTTGCATGTTCCCAAGCTAGGGGAGCATTAAGATTAATCGGCATATATTTTCTCTCTCAAAGAATCTATAATGGGACAGATGGAGCTTATTTGCTACGATAAAATGAAACAGCTCTTATCCTAGATATAGTCAGGAACAGGGAGCTAATTTATAGAGTTTAAAGGCTTGTTTCTAACCACAGGTTGATCAAAAATAAGCTCTAAATCAAACACTACTGTAATTACTTAGACAGTGTAAATACATTCAGCAATATACTTATCATTCTGTAATCCTAAATATTTTTCAGGCGCTTAGACTTAACAAGCATTGACCTAGCTAGTGAAGACTTAATACTTATTACATGCAATTTTTAAGCTGTATAAAACAGCAGAAGGGTAATTTTGAGCTTAAAATTAGCTGCTGATTTTCTGATGGAGATAGAAATACGGCTGTTTCAGAGACAGGATAGCGATCGGATCGCGCAACTCTTTCATCAAACTGTGCGTGAAGTGAACATACACGATTACTCAACCGCCCAGGTGCAAGCTTGGGCACCGGACGACCTCTACTTTAGAAATTGGGCAGAAGTTTGCTCACAGCGATTTACGTATGTTGCTGAGCAAGCAGGTATGATTGTAGGCTTTGGCGAACTAGAGTTTGATGGGCATATTGACTGCTTTTACTGCCACAAGAACTATCAGAATCGCGGGGTCGGGCGCAAAATCTATCAAGCAATTGAGCGGAAAGGATTAGAATTTGGGCTAGACCGTTTGTTTGTCGAGGCCAGCGTGACTGCAAAGCCATTTTTTGCCCGGATGGGATTTTTAATGATCAGGGAGCAGCAGGTGAGCTGTCGGGGAGAAATTTTTACGAATTATGCCATGACGAAACAACTCAGCAATTCCACGATCGCAGACCATCGCCCGTGATTGAGCAAGTGATTGGCGTAGATTTAGGTGGCACGGCCATCAAGCTAGGCTGCTTTAATCGAGCCGGAGATTGCCTGCGATCGCTGAGCGTCCCCACACCTCAGCCTTCAACGCCAGTCGCTGTCATGGTGGCGATCGCCCAAGCCATTCAGCAGCTTGACCCTGAACAGCAGGCGCTCGCAATCTGTGTCGGCAGTCCTGGCCCGGCCGATGCTGCCGGACGGGTAGCCCGAATTGCGATTAATCTGGTCGGCTGGCAGGAAGTTCCCTTAGCCGACACCCTAGAAGCCCTGACCGGCCGCCCAACTCTGGTCGCTAACGATGCCAATTGCGCTGGCGTGGGGGAAGCCTGGTTGGGGGCCGGGCGCTCCTTCCAGCACTTTATTTTGCTCACTTTGGGAACGGGCGTGGGGGGAGCAATCATTATGAATGGTCAACTGTTTGTCGGCCGGAGTGGAGCAGCAGGCGAATTAGGCCTGATCACCCTTGATCCGAAAGGGCACCCCTGTAACAGCGGCAATCAAGGTTCATTAGAGCAGCACCTTTGCATTCAGGCGATTCGGCGGCGAACAGGCTTAGAACCCGATCTGCTGGCTGCCAAAGCCCAAGCCGGCGATCCAGAGGCGATCGCTTTTTGGCAAACCTATGGGCAAGACTTAGCCGCTGGGCTAGCCAGCCTGATTTATGTTTTGACTCCAGAAGCCGTAGTAATTGGCGGCGGGATCTCGGCAGCGACTGAGCTGTTTTTCCCCGCCATGCAGGCAGAAGTGGAGCGACGAGTCTTACCTACTTCCAGAGAGGGCTTACAAATTCTCCAAGCTGAATTGGGCAACCAAGCCGGTATAGTCGGAGCCGCCAAACTGGCCTGGCAGCTTCTAGACAGTTAATAGGAGTATTGGAATTAAGATTCACTGTTGCAAGATCTCAATTATTTTTGTGATAACCTCATTTATCTTGTCTGTAGTCAAATTTCCTACTTTGTAAGCGATAATTTGTTCATTTGCAGTGAACAATCGGTTGGATTTGACATAGCTATTTCTATTGAGACTTCCAGTTTCAAAATCATTATTTGAAATAGCAACTGCGTACTGATCATTTGTTGTCTGACTGGTAATCAGGCAAAGGATTAGATCATTGCGGGTGAGCGTCGCTACGACTAAAGCAGGTCGTCTTTTAGCATTCGTTAGATCAGAGAATGGGAAAGGAACAACAACGATATCCCCTTTTACAAATGTTGCCATGCCTCATCCTCTGCAGGAGTCAACCAATCTTCTGCTAGCAGTGGTTCACTTAATAAGCTGGTTTCTAGCTGCTCCTGTTGAATTTCTCTGGTTTTGACAAACAACAAAAAATCTAAGACTTCTTTGAGAGTCGAGTCAGAGGTTTTATCAATTTCATCTAGTAATTTTTCTTTGATGTTAATACTCATTTTGTGATCTCCTTTTTCTCCCTATTTGTCACGGCCTTCAACTGCCATACTCTAGTTTCCGATCAAGTCTTATGAGTCCGGGGTGAATTCCTACCGTTCAGGATGTCCACCTCATCCTCATTCTGGCTTATAAGCTTTTGTCCCGGATCAGCAAGCTTGAAAACACACTCTGGAATTACGGCATGACAAATAGTTAAGACGGATTATTTGTTTGGCGGGCGCGATAAATTAAGAAGCTTGCAAGCGACTCAGTAGCGGTGCCGCTTGCAACAGGGTTTGCGTATAGGGGTGTTTTGGTTGGGTAAATAATTGATGGGTTGGGCCAATTTCGACAATTTGGCCGCCGTGCATGACGGCCAGGCGATCGCAAAAGAAACGCGCTACCCAGAGGTCATGGGTGATAAACAGATAGGTGAGGTTAAATTTCTGCTTTAGCTCCAGCATTAAGTCCAGCACTTGGGCTTGGATGCTAGCATCGAGCATACTGACTGGCTCATCGCAAATCAGCAATTTGGGGTGAGTAATTAGGGCGCGGGCGATCGCCACTCGCTGCTGTTGCCCGCCGGACAGGTCAGCCGGATGACGGTGGTAGAACTCGCTAGGGTCTAAGCCGACCTGAGTTAACATTGCTTCTACCTGCTGCTGGGCAGCGGCAGGGGTTGCTAAACCATGCATCAGCAGCGGATCAGCAATGCTCTGCCCGATCGTCATTTGCGGATTTAAGCAGGCATGGGGGTCTTGAAAAATCATTTGAATTTGCCGTCGCTGCTGACGCATTTCCGTCCCACACAGGCGGGTTAGCTCAGTTCCCAAAAAGGTGACTTGACCCGCTGTGGGGCGAATCAGTTGCAGAATCGTCCGAGAAAGCGTGCTTTTGCCGCAGCCCGACTCGCCCACTAAACCCAGCGTTTCGCCTGGATAAAGCGTTAAATTTACTCCATCGACGGCTTTAATTAACGTCGACGGCTGCCCCGACAGCAGCCGCGCCAGCGGATTCGACTCCAGGCTGTAGTGCTGTTTGAGGTTTTGAATATCTAGCAAAGGAGTGCTGACGGCTAATTCAGGTTTGGGCGCGATCGCCCCCGCTTGTAGGTGCAAAGCTGCTTGCATTAAAGCCTGCGTGTAAGGGTGCTGCGGGTTTTGCAGCAGGGCTTGGGCAGGGCCAGTTTCGACAATTTGTCCCTGGTGCAAGACGGCCACCCGATCGCAATACTCGCTCACCAGCGCCAAATCATGGGAAATCAGCAGCAGTCCCATCTGCCGCTGCTGGCAAAGTTGGGTTAGCTCCCGCAAAATTTGAGCCGCTACGGTCACATCTAGGCTGGTCGTCGGTTCATCGGCCACAATTAGCTTCGGGTCAAGCAGCAGAGCAAGGGCGATCGCTACCCGCTGACGCATCCCGCCGCTAAACTCGTGCGGATACTGCTGCCAGCGCTGCTCCGGGATTTTGACTGCCGCTAGCGTGGACAAAATCCGATCGCGGGCGGCTTGCTTAGACAGATCTGGACGGTGCGATCGCAGGGTTTCTAAGCAGTGATCTTTAATGGTCATCAGCGGGTCAAGCCGGGTCATTGGGTCTTGAAACACCAGCGAAACCGCTTCACCGCGAAACTTCCGCAGGGAATTTCCGCTCAAACTCAGGACTGATTTCCCATTAAAATCAATCTGCCCTGCCACCTGAGCACCCAGCGGCAAGAGCTGCAAAATTGCCCGCCCAATCGTCGATTTACCGCAGCCCGACTCACCGACCAGACCAAGGCGATCGCCGGGGTTGACCTGAAATGAAACCCCATTTACCACCCAACTCTTGTCCGCTCTGCGGTGTTGAGGATAAGCAATCCGTAAATTGGCGATCGAGAGCAAAGATTGGCTCATGCGGAACCTGGCTGGCCTAACACGAAAAGAATACCTTGGGAAGCGGGGAGCGATCTATTTGCATCGTGACGCTTTTTTTACGGATCATCTCCAAAAATAATGCCAGCCCCAAAGACTGGGAACTGGCAGGAGCGAAATATTTCAGAATATTTGCAGTAGCCGTCTAGACCACTGGCTCAACTCGCGAGTAGAAGATGCCTTGCACCTTCATCTCTTTCGCTTCGTGGGCGCCCATGTCATCATCAGACAGTTGTTCGCTTTCAAAGGTGCCAGCAATCTCGCCAGTGCGGCTGTTGACCTTAGACACCTGCAAAGAAATCTTGCCTTTGCTCAGACCAAACCGCTTGATGTTAGACCGAGCCAACTCATCCTCGTTTGACTGGGGCAGTGCTACAGCCGTGTCATAGCCTGTGGTCAAACCTCGTCCTTTCGGGTCAAGAAAGTTAGACGTGCGATAGGAAGGCACGCTATATTCGCCTTCAAAGTCGGTCGAGGTGTTGATGCTGGTTAGCCCTGGCTGTGAATTAGCCACCAAATTCTTGACTGAAAACAAGAAGGGCACCCGTTCACCGCCTGGAAGCTGGACGGTAATGGCCTGGAAGTCAAATCCATCTTCTTCGACAAAAGTGAGGCTACCATC
Organism: Aphanocapsa sp. GSE-SYN-MK-11-07L; assembly: GCA_019359715.1. GTDB lineage: Bacteria > Cyanobacteriota > Cyanobacteriia > Thermosynechococcales > Thermosynechococcaceae > JAHHGS01. The sequence goes on from JAHHGS010000011.1 coordinate 113,935, forward strand.
ACCATTAACTTTGAGTTGGCCTTGGACTTGGTCAATTGAAGAGGTGTAGCGAGTCATCACCTTTGTAGGCACAAACTCTGCCTCTTGCCGTTTGTTTTTCCCTTCTTCTTTTACCAAATAGGTTGTTGGCTGGAGGCAAAGACCCGTTACGGTGTAAGACTGATCCGGATCGATGGGGTACGAACCCCGTGCAGTTTCATCCAGGGTGGGGCAGCTATTGGCTAGCCCCGTTCCTCTAATCTGATCGTAGGTCATGGGGGTGCTAGCAGCCAAAGCACTGCCACCCAGGGTTAATACCCCAAAGCACACCGCCAAGAAAGCGACAACTAATGCGCGATATCTCATGGTCAACCTCAGTACAAACAAGTTATGAATCCAAACAGCCAACCACTTAAGTGAGGACTTAAGCTGGGCTAGAGCAGAATATAGGGACATCCAGAGCCTAAATTACCCAAGCGGGTTAGCGTCCTGGTTCATAATCACAAAATGTGATCAAATGTCCGCTCTGATTATAAGAAGCATTGAAGCTGTTAATGCTTTAATTTTAAAGCCCTAAGGGCCGCAATTATCAAGGGAGGGCTGAGATTATGAATGATGAAGCCAGGCGATCGCGGATTTCTCCCGATGCTGAGGCGATCGCCGAATCAACGCGCAGCTTAGCCCAAACCTATCAAGGCAACAGCCTCCAATTGCTAAAATTGCTGCGATTATTAGAGAGCCTGCATCGTGAAATTCGGGATGATTTATTTCAGGCGGCTCTACCCAATAACCGGCAGGCGCTTTACCATTTGTTAAGGGATATTGAACGAGAGGGGGGTTGGCCCTATATTCCGGTCGTTAAATTGAGGGAGCTAATCGCTCAAGTCGACGGCGATTTACTGGGGGAAAAATAGGGGTTTTTGAGGAGGTTGGCCAATGTCGCACGGACATCATGATCGGCATCACCACGATCACGCCCCCCAAACCTACAATCGGGCGTTTGCAATTAGTGCTGCCCTCAACCTGGGGATTGTGATTTTGCAAGTTGTCTATGGGATTCTGGGGAATTCACTGGCCTTGCTAGCAGATGCCGGGCATAATCTAACGGATGTGTTTAGCCTCCTGCTGGCCTGGGGAGCTAGCCAACTGGGGCAGCGCCCGCCTACCCAACGCTACACCTATGGGCTGCGACGCAGCTCAATTTTGGCGGCGCTGGTGAATGCTGTGCTGTTGCTGCTGATGATGGGGGCGATCGCCTGGGAAGCAATCCATCGTTTGGGCAATCCTAGCCCAATTGCGGAAGTTCCCGTCATGATTGTGGCTTTGTTAGCGATCGCGGTTAACGGCGGTAGCGCCTTGCTGTTTCATTCTGGGCGATCGCAGGACTTAAATCTGCGGGGCGCATTTTTGCATTTGCTGACGGATGCGTTTGTTTCGCTAGGGGTCGTGCTTTCCGCCATTGCCTCTTTACTAACGGGTTGGCGGTGGTTTGACCCCGTAATGAGCTTGGTGATTGTGGTGATTATTGTGGTTGGGACTTGGGAACTGCTGCAAGATTCGCTCAACCTGGCCCTAGATGGGGTGCCGGAGTCGATTGAGCCTTTGGCCGTCCGAACCTATTTGCAAGAACAGCCTGGAGTCCAAGAAGTACACGACCTGCACATTTGGGCGATGAGCACGACCGAGACCGCGTTGACTGCCCATCTAGTCATGCCCGATGGCCATCCCGGCGATCGCTTTTTAACGGAACTCTGCCACAGCCTGCAGGACAAATTTGGGATTGAACATACGACCCTGCAAATTGAAATCGGACACCCCAACTATCCCTGCAATTTGGCTTCCGATGCCCAAGTTTAAACTTGATTTAACGCCTTCTGCCCTCGTTCGACTGAGCGCTCACGCCGAAGTCTGCCTTTTGACCTTCTGCCTTTCCTTCATCCATTCTGCTCGTGTTCGCCAGAAAAGCCTGATAAAACTGGTTTGGCAGCAATAATTGCTGCTGACGGGCGTTGAGAAGGCTGATAGTTAGTAACAATCTGCTTCAGCAATTGGTGAACTTGAACCCGATCGCGACCGTAACAGGCATTCAACAGTTGATCAATTTGAGGAAGTAGCTTCGGCCAGGGAATCCTATCTTCATAGGAGCCGTAGATTTTAGGATGGGCAGTCACCCAGGTATTGCTGGCATCAATCAGCAGTTCTTCGTAAAGTTTTTCACCAGGGCGCAGACCTGTAAAACAAATTTCAATATCCTTGCCCGGTACCATCCCGCTCAGCTCAATCATTTGGATGGCCAAGTCGTAAATTTTGATTGGCTCTCCCATATCCAGCAAGAAAACTTCCCCGCCTTGGCCAAGACTGCCAGCTTGAATCACTAATCTGGCGGCTTCAGGAATCGACATAAAGTAGCGAGTAATGTCAGGGTGCGTGACGGTTAAAGCCTTGCCGTGAGCAATTTGCTGCCGAAAGCGAGGAATCACTGAACCCGTACTATCAAGCACGTTGCCAAAGCGCACCATAATTAGGCGAGTTTTAGTGGCTGGCTCGTTGGCCAGAGCTTGTAAAACTAGCTCTGCAATCCGCTTGCTGGCACCCATGACATTGGTGGGGCGGACGGCTTTGTCTGTGGAAATTAGCACAAAGGTTTCAACATCAGCCGCGATCGCAGTTTGGGCTGCCACCAGGGTTCCCAAAACATTGTTCATAATTCCCATTTCTGGGTTGATCTCGACCAAGGGAACATGCTTGTAGGCAGCAGCGTGATAGATGGTTTCTACCTGATAGCGATCGATAATTTCATGGAAGCGATTTTGGTCTGTGACTGAGCCTAAGCAGGCCGCCAAATCAACTTCACGATTTGCTTCAGAAAGCTCGATTTGAATCTTGTAAAGCGCAAACTCATTTAATTCGTAGAGAATTAAACATTTTGGCTGATGTCTAATAATTTGACGGCAAAGCTCAGACCCGATCGATCCGCCAGCTCCAGTCACTAATACAGACTTGCCTTTGATGTTGATTTCTAGCAGTCGAGGATCAGGCGAAATTTCTTCTCGCCCCAACAAATCTGTGATGTCAACATCGCGAATTTCACTAATTGAAACCTTGCCTGAAACAACATCATCTAAATTAGGTAAGGTCTTGATATTGATCGGCAAATGTTTTAATCCAGCGATCACGTCTCTGCGAATCTGGCGACTAACTGAGGGCATCGCCAATAAAACAGTTCTGACTTGATAACGATCGATTAAACTCTGAAAATGTTTAGGATTATAAATTTTAATCCCATTAATCATATGTCTTTGCAGTTCTGAATCATCATCTACAAAGGCCACAACTCGATACTGTCGGTTGTACTCTAAAGCATTGGCAAAACTAGATCCACCTGCGCCTGCGCCATAGATAATAATCCTTTCCGGTACATTTTTAAAATTGAGTGAATTAAGTCGAAAAATTAACCTGCCAGCAGCAAGCCGACTGCCAACAACCAGCAAAAAGGTTAAGCTGCCATCAGTAATAATGACCGCGTGAGTTAATTGCTTGAACCCAAACAAAAAATCAACAACTAAAGCAGCGGCGGTGCTAAATATAGTTGCCTTCACCGCCAAAGAAAAAGACTTTAAGCCCGTATAGCGAGAAATGTTATGATACATTCCTATGGCATAAAAAATAATCAGTTTGACGCAAATAATTAGAGCTACTTCTAGATAAGTATAAGGATCGAAAAGATAAGTAAAACTTTCAAAGTGCAACAGTAGTGAGATGTTAATGCTGAGACAAAACAGAAGCGCATCAAGCGTGCCAAGAATTGCTTTCTTGGCATTTCTGGAAATTTTTTCTAGAGCAAAAGAATCTAGATTTTTCATGTATTCAATTCAGGAACGATTTTAGCGATCTTGGACACCCTAAATTCGGAGCAATCTTAGGTCAGGCTAACCCCTCTTCCTCCTAATTCGGAGTAAGCTGCAAATTTAATCAGCTCAGAGATATATCAGGATACAACCCTGTATTTTTATCGGTAAGTCTTGCCGGCTAGACCTAATGCTCAACGACGCACTTTCACTGCCATGAAATCCCCCATAGTTTTACAGATTCAAATCTAAACCCTAAATCGTTAATGCCCAATGTACAATATTACTCTTGGCTAGTACTGGTGATCGATTGTACGATCACAATAAAAGCAGATATTTTGCCATTGCTGGCCTAGGGCTAAGAGTGAACCCCGTAGGGGTTAAGCATCGCCCTAACATAGATTTCTCCCAGCCCTAAAAAAATAGGTAAGCTGGCTAGACTCAACCATGCTCCTAGCTGTCCAAAGCTAATGATCAAGATCGCAATCAACAGAGTATAGATGATATAGAGGCTGGAAACTTGGGCATGGGTGCGTCCAGCTTGCTGTAGACGCTGGTAGAGATGCGTCCGATGGGCCTGAAAAATATTTTCGCGGCGAATTAATCGACAAACTAGGGTATAAATTGTGTCTCCGATCAGAGGTAGTGTAAGGGCTAACCCTACCCAAGTTTGACTGGCAGAATTGGCTTGCAGCAGAGCGATCGCAACGATTGCTCCCAGCACTGTACTACCGACATCGCCCATAAAGATCTTGGCAGGAGACCAATTCCAGCCTAAAAATCCAATCAGGGCTGCCACCAGTAGCCATAGCCAAGGCAAGTTGAGGTAAATTGCCAAAAATGCTAACTGGACTGCACTCACCCCTGCAAGCAGCCCATCCAGACCATCCATGAAGTTGTAAAAGTTAATCATGGCAGTCATCCCGATCGCGATTGCGATCAAGCTAAACCAAGCTTTAGGATCTCCTAATTCCACCGGATGAGTTACAAACCAGAAAACGGAAACTACGGCTACACTGAGCTGCACCAGATAGCGCCAAATCGCCGGTAGGCTATAGAAATCATCTAAGAAACCAACGATGGCTAAGGGCATGAGTGCGACCCAGAATTTCACTGGATCAGGCAGGAGGATGTCTGCTGCCCCTAAACTTGGGATCCAGAAAGGGATTAAGTAAAGCAAGCCGTAAGCAAGCGCAAAACCGACAATGAAACCAATTCCACCGCCTCTGGGAGTGGGCTGGTGATGTGAACTGCGATCGTTGGGGATGTCGAGGAGTTGCTTACTAAACCTTTGCTGCACTAGGGCAGTGACGCTGATGCTGGTCAATAAACTGAAGCTAGACAGAAGCAGCAGCACCATAAATCTTACCCCTTGTAAACACCTGCAACCATTATGGTAGTGGGATGTGCAAGAAATAGTATTTTTAGACGAGCTCAGCTCAGGGTTTGCTGAGTTTGGCGGTACCAGTCTGCGGTTGCTTGTAAGCCTTGAGTGACCGGATAAGGAGGTTGCCAACCCAGCAAATTTCTAAATTTCTGGTCATTGATGGCCAGTGAACCGAGCAGCCGATCGATCATGCCTGACCGCCCGGTCAATTGACCCAACAAGCGCAAAAAGGAGGGGGGGCACGGAAAGAGAACTGGACTCTTACCCAATCCAGTCGCCAAAATACGAATCAACTCTGGAGTAGACAACGCACTACTATCACTGACTAAAAAAGTTTGCCCTAGGGCATTAGGATGATCAAGACAAGCGATAATTGCATCTACTAAATTTTCAACGTAAATAAAACTCCGTTGATTGCGAACTGAACCGAATGGCAGCGGTAAACCCCGATCAATTAGCTTGAGTAGACGTTCCATATTACCTGGATTTTTAGGTCCATAAACCAGGGGAGGCCGGATGATCGTGTGCTGCATCTGGCTGGGCTGAGTCAACTCAGCGATCGCCCTTTCGGCTTGCAGCTTACTCCACCCATAGCGAGTGTCCGGTTGACAGACAGATAGCTCAGTTAACCGCTGTTTACAAGTCGTGCCCATCGCCCCAATCGAACTCAGAAAAATAAAGCGTTGAACTTCAGATTCAAGACACTGTCGAACTAAATTAGCCGTACCCTCAACATTCGTCTGCGTAAATTTAGCAGCGGCAGTTTTTGGATCATCGTTTAGCACGTGAGCCCGCCCAGCCAGATGAACAACAGATTGAATCCCACTTAAGGCAGATTGCCAATTCGTCAAGCCGTTAATTTCGCCCACAATAGCAGTCTCCACGCCCAGAGGCAGGTGATCAGCAACGGTTTGGCGCAGAGCAATCCGCAGCGGCAATCCTCGCACGACCAGCCCTTTGAGCAGATAACGACCAATGAAACCCGTCGCACCAGTGACCAATATCTGAGCAGATGACATGCGGCTAAGTTCACTCTGGAGCGATCGTCAATATATCGCAATTTTCAATCACCGACAGCAAGTTTTCTGATCCATCCTCAGTTTGTTAAGGAGGTTGAGAATCGAACAGCAAGGATTGATACTCTGCAAAGGCCCGCGAAAAACGATAGCAACTTTCATACAATGCCCGCGAGTGAGCACCCATTTCAGAAACCAGCAATGGTTGCTGGGCTAGGTTAGAAAAAATCTCAGCCAAAGCGACGGGTTGTCCAGGTGGGCAGTTGACTCCACAGTGATGGCTCAACAATAGCTGATCAAGATACGAACCAGGCACTGAAACTGAAACGATCGCTCGACCGGCTGCCAACATGCCATAGAGCTTACATGGAGCGATCGCGTATTCTGCACCTGCAACCAAACTCACTAACGAGACATCGCAAGCAGTCAAGGAAAGTTTAAGCTGCTCTCTAGGCTGAAAAGGAAGCAGCAAAAGGTTATCAAGCTGATGGGATGCTTTGGCATCTACTAATAGCTGCTTTTTGGCTCCATCACCCACAAAAACAAACTGAATATGTTCCTGCTTGAGCAGTTGAGCAGCTTCAGCAAAAATTTCAATATCATGCAATCTGCCAATATTGCCAGAGTACAAAATTGTGAATTTGTCAGTTAAACCATGCTCCAAAGCAAAAGCATTCTCCTGTTTTGGGCAAGGCTTAATATCTTCGATCGCCCAATTCTCAATCACACAAAATTGCTCAGCCAAGCCAGTTTTGGTCGCTAAATAATCTCGCATGGCTTGGCTGAGCACAATCGTCTTAACTGAAAAGCGATAGGTGAGTTTAGAAATAAAATTAAATAGAGCAATCGGCAAACCCTCAGGAGCAATGATCTTTGCCAACACAGCCGATTCAGGGAAAATATCTTGAAGCAAAAAATAGTATTTTCCGCCTTTCAAAAGCCTAAACAAAATACCAATGATGCCTGCATAGGGCGGATTGGATGCAATCAAAACAGGCGTATCGCGATCAACACGGAACAAAACATGCAATATTCCGCCGATCAGGAACAAAATTGAGTCAATAATTTTAGAGATAACGCGATGACGATCAGCAGAAAAAGTAGCAGATCTGTGAATGGCAACCCCTTCTAAACCAGACTCAGCCTTAAAAGCTGGGCTAGATGTATAAACAGAGACACTGAAACCATTATGAGTAAAACCTTTCGCCAGGTCGGTCATTAGTTGAGCTGTGGAAGCTGAATTTGGATAAAAATACTGAGACAAAATACAGAGAGACTTCATACAAAAGCTGACTGAGAACAGAGAAATAGGGCACGGAGAACAGGCGCAAGCGAGCCTTCTTGCTGGAATGAATTAACTTCGGCTTTCAGCCCTACGAAGAACTTGTTTACATTCAGTGCAAAGTGGTTTAGTCGTCTCTCAAAAATGACTCTAGATCCATTCTTTGAAAAATTTCTAAGCAGCCACCAAAGGTAGAATTGACTATTAACCGATCATGGCTTTTATACACCTCTCTTGCCAATATATATGACATTTCACTTGCAGGTAGATCAGGCAATTGCCATTTGTCACCTCCTGCAAAGTAGTTTTTATCAAAATGATCTAAATCTTGATCTGAAGATTGAACAACTTTATTTGCTGAACCTTTGCTGGTAAAGCTATGGTCACACCCAATTAAAGCTACTTTACTAAAACCCATATGAAAGGCAAGCTGGAGTGCAACATATGTTACTGTCCCTCCCTGATGGATGCTGACGGAACAGTTTTTAGCAAACGCTGGCTGATGAACAGAATGCAGGAAGGAAACGTTGTTTCTGCTTTCAATGAATTTAGTTCCATATTGGTCAATAAAAAGTGGAATTTGAGTTTGATTATAAAATTCAGAATTCTGCTCTATGACATATGAGTTAACAGCTACTATGCATGAAGGACGAAAATCTGACTCACTAAAAAGTAAATTGATTTTATTTAATCCGAAAGTAAATACTTTGTTGAGTAAAGAAAAATCGCTCTTTAATAAACTAGGCCCATTACAAAGAATAACGGCTTTTTCACCCTTGTGCTTATTTCTATAGGCATTTAGCCTTCTACGTGAACGCCAAGATTCTAGTCTTAAATCCCATTTTAATCTATTCAAAACAATGAAAGACGCATATCTGTAGGGATTGATAGTTGGATTAGTTCTTAGGTAAATATTATCGCTATCCATAGTTATTACATTAATCTTTTATTCTCACTTAAAACTTTATGCTTAGTATAATATAGCCAACTAACGCTATGAAAGGAAACAAAGACGTGCTTTTTTCAAATTTCAAAATCTGTAAATTAAATGCCTTGTATGAATGTGTCGCTGAATACCAACAATAAAACCCTAAATAGCCACTTAGTGTTCCTATAGGAAAGGCAAAGATTCCAATCTGTCGAAATAACAGACTTGCAACCACAAGATAGATAACTCCTGAAACCCCGTTTGCAATATGCCATACTATATGATTGGTTGTGCTGTACAACTGAATATGCATACCTCCATAGCGTTCAGCAAACATACTCAAACCCATCAATCCCCATAGCAAGCTGTTAACGAACTCCGCCTTACTACCAATTAATTGTAGCAAAGGGCTAGCTACTACTCCAATTCCAATAAATCCCACCACGTAACTCCAGTAGGCAAATCTCATTCCTCGCTTTGCAATGTTCACTTGCTCTGCTAGATTTCCATCTGAACGTAGCTTCGCCAACAAAGGGAGTTTACTATAAAATGGTGCCTGTGACATTAAACCAACTATTTGGATTAATCTTAAACTTAACAAATACGATGCAACCTCTAATGGTGTTCCTACCTGTGCATAAAAAACCCCACTAAGTTGAATTAACCCGTAGCTCATTAAAGCCCCCAAACCACTACGCCAAGCACTTGCCCATACTGCTTCAAAAACGTCTGAATCAATTTTTTTGTGCTTGAAAATTTTGGATTCATTTTTTCTTATTGTTTTGCATAACCATCTATCTCTTAGTACATTCAGCACTAACCAACTCTGATTCGCAACTACTAGACCTAATAAACCACCGCCCAAAATCAAAACGAAGATGCTAGTCAATATTCCCGCAGTTGTGGTTAAAATCTCCCAACGACGTTGTAAGGCAATTTTATTTGCTCCCTGAAGATAGCTGCTATAACTGTTTCCTATAAGAGAAAAGGACGAAGCCATTAAAATTATCCCCCAAGCAATCCAAGCAGATTTTGAGTCTGGAACAATGGAGATAGGTTTTACTAATGCCCATGTACCAAAAATTGTGAGTAGAGAAATTGATACAGCTGTCAAACGCAAATATACTATTTGCATGGTGGCGCATATTTTATCTATGGTTTCCCAATTTGGTGCTTTTGAACTATTAGACTTTTCGACATAACGCAAATCTTTTAGCTCCGATGTGCAACGACCACCCATGCCGTACGCAATTATTCTTGAAAAGGTAGGGCTAAAACCTACATCAGCCAATATTTGCAGCCCAATAATTGTGCCAAATAAATACCACAAGGCAATTTCTTCTGTACTAAGACGAGTAAGAATTAATGGCAAAACTATTAATAGACTCGACGAGCGTGTCAAAAAACTACCCCAGGTCATTAAGGTAGGGGAGTCAATAATTCTAGAGAAAAATCTTTTCAAGGAATGTAACTGTTGCTCATTTACTGATTTTCGCTAAAGGGTAGTCTCCAAAGCGAAGTCGATCTATCGTGTACGACACTTTTACTCTTGAATTTTGAGTAAAGGCGTGGAAATGGCACTGTATCATATCTTGCTGAGCTTCTCTTATTTGCCCACACAATAACTGTTGCAACTTCAGGAAAGCTTGCGTCTATCTTGATGTCAGAAATTTGCTTAGCAGCCAGAGGTAAACCTACTTTCTAGACCTTTTACAAACTACTTAAACCAACAGGAATATATCTTGGCTCCCAAATACCTAACGGCATTCCAAATTTGTCTGACTTCTTATAAAATTCAGCCAAGTTTTGCTTTAGATAACTACAACGGCGATATTTATCTAGAATTTCTGCTGGATTTTGAACCCTCTGCTTTTTAGCACCAAAATGCTTTTCCAAATCTGAAATTGAGAAACAATTACTCTGTGACTGATCATGCCACCATGTCCCAGGCTGTTCTGTACCAGATGTTGTTACTGCCCATAGAGAATCTGGTTTCAATACTCTGCTGATTTCAGCTAAAGCAACATCTAAATCTTGATAAGGTATATGTTCCCACGCTGATAGTGACACAACAGCATCAAATTGACCTGATGGTATTTCAGGCATCTTACATAAATTTCCAATAGTCCACTGGATAGAACCCAATGAAACATCTGATAAATGGGTTGATGAACGCCACTTGCTGTGAGATGCAGTGTAGTAACGAGAATTACAGAACTTGTAAAGTGACGTCTGTTTGACAAGATTTTTTAGAACTCTGCCAAAAGAAATATTACCCTTTTCTGTGGATATAAATTCTTTATAAGAAGTTGGTTTGAAACTTGGTAAAGTTTTAAGGTTGATTTGGTATCGATCGCAATAAGCAGTTGGAGGTTCAAAGAGAGCCATGTCTATATTAGTGACATGAAAGCCCATTTCCGCCAAAAGAAACTGCACAGGACCATGGCCACCACCAGCATCTAATATTTTCAGATTTCGAGACCAATTGTTAACTCTAGAATAAATCCAAGTTAAATCGGTAATATAGTGCCAACCTAATTGTGTCCGTCCAGTTTCTTTCAGAAAAGATTCAACGAAGCAGAAATCATTAGAAGTTAATTGCTCTTCGGGATCTATAAACTCATAACCGATCATTTTGATTTCAGTTCCTTGAATTAAATAAAACAAATAAAAGATAATTGTTTGCTTTAATGTCAGATTAAGTTAATCGAGTAACAAGTTGTTTGACTTTAGCCTTAACTCTCTGTAGATTCGACGGTTTTTTAATTAACTTTTGATCACCATGAGGTTGATAAATTTTTTGAATGAGTTCGATTATCTTTTCTTCTTTATTCGATCTAGGAATTTCTCGCAGAAATAAATAATCTGCCTGCGAATTAAAAGAATTTTGATATCCCGTCCAGCCTGCGATCGCAAATCCTAAACTTTTTAGGTAACTTTTTACTTCGTTTTCAAGAATCATATCTTTGTACAAAGGATATCGATATAACTCTAACTCTAATCCAAGACAATCTTTTTCTAAATAATCCTTCGCACCGTCAAGTATGAAAAATTCTCCGCTCTGAGTATCGCTTTTTAAGAAATGAAAAGGAATATGTTCGCCTAAAGATTGATAGAGTTCGACAAGAATTGTATCCAATTTTTTAACACTGCATTCAAACTCTTTTGTGATTTTAGAACGTTCGTACCAAGTTTCATTTAGTTGGCGATCTCCTTCTAGTTGGATCGCTTTAAAATTTTCTTGTACCCATTCAAAATTTTGTTTTAGTAAAGAAGAACCCGTTCCCTGTTTACCTGAAACATAAAAAGCGGCCTCTCCATCAAAATTCCAAACGGCACAATTGTAGGATAGTTTTTTTCCAGTTAATATAAAAGGCTCATTGGGTTCAAAACTCAAACTCCAGTCAATTTTATGTTTGTAAATCTCCCAAGGAAAATCGAAACCTCCAACCGCTCCAATATCGATAATATTTACTTTAAGCATAAAATTTTTTCAAAAGTATTTTTTAAACAGGATCGTACAGACGTGACTTAATACCACCATCTAATTCTAATGATGCGCCATTAATAAACTTGGCTTGAGGAGAAGCTAAAAATAACGCAGCTTCTGCTACTTCTTCTGGTTTAGCAATTCTTCCTACGGGATGTATACTTGACAACAGATCGAGTAATTCTTCTTTGCCTTTAAATCCTTCTACAAGCATTGGCGTAGCAACCGCAGCAGGACAAATTGCATTAATTCGCACTCTCGACCCAAGTTCGACAGCCATACTTTTAGTTAGCCCTACTAGTCCAGTTTTGCTGGTAGCATAACAGATAAATCCCGGTTTGGTAAGATTAGCATGAATGCTAGCAATATTGACAACCGAACCGCATGTTTTTTCTAACTCGGATAGTAAAGCTTGAGTTAAAATAAATGGCGCAATTAAATTAATATCTAAAGTTTGATGCCAATCATCCAAAGTGATTTCTTCAGTTGGTTTAACTATTTGTATGGCAGCATTATTAACTAAAACCTCAAGATTTTTATCGCTCAAATAATTTCTTATTTGTTGGAGTATCTGCGAACAATAAACCTCATTTGAACACATTTTTCGCAGATCGGCTTCAATAAAGCGATCGCTAAATTTATCATTGCCCTTTACCTTATCTAGACCAATTATTAAATAATCAGCATTTTTGAAGGTTTGGCACAAAGCTAGTCCAATCCCCCCTGACGATCCCGTAATTAAAGCTACTTTTTCCATCATTCACGACTTTTAGAGCGTTCCTAAAAAATCAAACAAAAGTTGAATTGCTTGTTCGCTAGCTCGTCGCACCGCATCTGTGGTGTTAGAACTATTGTGGGAACCAAAAACACACCGCTCGAATTGACGGAGAGGAGAATCTAGTGGAAGCGGTTCGTTTTCAAAAACATCGAGGGCAACCGAATGAACTTGACCGGATTTTAAAGCCTCAACTAACGCAACTTCGTCAATTAACGGCCCCCTCGCGACATTGACAATTCTTACGCCGCGTTTTGTTTGCGAGAGCATTTTCGCGTTCAATAGATGGTGATTTTCTGGGGTTAGGGCACAGGTAAGAACGATAAAATCGGCTTCAATCAATCTTTGGGGCCATTGACCTGATTGAACCGCTTCAAGCCCCTCTAAAGATTCAAAACAAGGATCATAGGCAATCACATGCATATTTGCCACTAACAACCGCTTAGCAACATTTTTACCAATATCACCAAAACCTATAAGTCCAACCGTCTTGTTGGACAAGGAAATTCCAGAAGGCTTGGGCCATTTTCCCTCTCTCACGCCTCGATCAATTACAAATGTTTGTCTTGCCAGTGCGATTAAATAGCCCATTGCGATATCAGCAACCTCAGCACCAAACATATTAGGTGTATTGGCAGTAGAAATACCTAACTCCTTAGCAGACAGAAAGTCTACATTGTCAACACCTACTCCCCATTTGATGACTGCTTTTAATTTCCCTGCTTTTCCTGCCACAAAAACCTTTCTGCTAGCAGGATCGTCACCAATAATCCAGCCATCGTAACCAGGAACCAAAGAAACTAATTCATCTTCAGACAGAGTTTGTACTACGTTAGGACAGAACAAATCAATGCCTTTCGATTCAAATATAGGCTTAAACTCATTAATTAGATTTAACATGGGAGGACAGGTAATCAATACTTTCATCATGCTTGTAACTCTTTACCCTTTTCAGCATTACTCGAAATAGAGAATACCCCTGAGATAATAATCATAGTAAAGATTAGAAAAGAATCAGCATAATAAACAGTTGGCATTGCTTCGGTTACTCCTGCCAAAATAAAATAGATCACTAGCGCATAAGTGATGTTTTCTATTTTAATATTATTTGCATATTCACTTACAAATTCACTTTGATACTTTGACTTGAGAACACTTGAAGATGTTAGCTGCTTTGAGACAGTGAATAAAAGCAGTACAAATACTATTGTTCCTACATAACCTACATCTAGCAAATACTGCAAAAGCAAGCTGTGTGGAGGAGCAATATCTGGACTTGTAAGTCTGCCTGAGAATAAAAACGAATATAATTGCGATACGCCTGAATCAACTTGACCGTAAATTCCATAACCAAATAACTGATTCGAATTGAATTCTGATAGAATTTTCAAGACCGCGGACCAAATAATTTCACGACCGCTCAGGATTTCACTTCCCCTGTCCCGAGCTAGAAAGGAAATTACATCTAATTGTTTTATAACAAGAGTATTTAATAGCAAGAATGGAATTGAGGCGAACATTATTAAGGAAGGAAAGTAACGATACACAAAGCTTTTCTTAAATACTAAATATAGCAAGATTGTCATGAATGCACTTACCAATGAACCACGGCTATCAGATAACAATAGTGCAAAGCAACTAGTAATGACAATGATCAATTTCAAAAACATGCCTAATGAACGGTATCTTAGAATAAATAGTAAAACTCCTGTCACCAAAGAGGCTCCAGAAACAACTCCAAATCCATTAATACTCGTAGACAATGGAAACAGAATTCTTTCAAGCTTTAAACCTAAAAAAGATAGCGAATGACTTTCTCCAATCTCTGTAATCCCATATAAATTATCCCAGGTTGTATCTGTTGGCCTAATACCTATAATGTGTAAGAACGTATTAACTGCTACGTAAATGCAAAGTCCGTAGAGAATTCCAGCTCTTAGTCGATTCAACGAAAAGTTTGACTTCTGGGTCCAAAATATAAGGATGCCGAGAATATTTATTGTCAACCAGAATAAGAGTAAGTATGGGGAAAGCTTTAACTCTTTGAATGCTCCTAGATAATACGTAGCAAAAGCTATCAACATCACAAAATTGTAGATAGCAAAGAGTAGCATTGTTAGCTTATCAGGCTTAATACTTATAACCTCATGATAGTTTCTTGTATTACGGTTTCTCTCAATATACTTACCATAAAGATAGCTGAACAAATTTACGCATATTAATAGCCAGGCAATTCCATAAAAAAAGAATGTAAGTGTAATCTGCAATAATCTATCTTCGAATAAATTCGACAACTGCATCAAAACTAATATTGAAGATAGTGCAATTAAATTGATACTAGATAGTTTCATCTGAAATACTTTTGATATTGAGTTTTCGATTTAAAACAGCGCTTTCAGTCATTTTCTTATCTGTAAGTAAGGCTTATTCTTTTTTCACAAACATGAGAGTGTTTGTGAAAAAATATATTGAGCTACAGCATTGGCAAGTTGCCAGTCAGTTTGATCGTCGATATCAATTGACTCTAAACGTGGTGTTTCAAACATCATTGGATGTTTTCCAATTCTGGCACCCGTTGCCATAAAACTTTCTGTGGTAAATATATACAAGTTTGAATTCTCTTCATACCATGTTTCTAAATCTTGAGTTCTAATTAAGTTTTTGGGATCATGGTTAACTGCTGTACCATCCTCTCGATAGAAACGAGCTTGAAATCGATTAACTGTAAACAACGAGTCAATCAAACTAGAATTTCTGGCCTCTAGGAAACTTTTTAACGCCTTTTCAATCGTTGCAGAACTTAAAAGTGGATTAGTTGTATGAGTCATAAGATAAATATCAGCAGGCACATTAGCAATATCATCAGCTAAGATTAGATTCATACTTACAAAATCCCCGCAAATTTCAGGTTTCCGATCTCGAATTTGTACTCGATCTGAATCAGTTAGAAGGTGTTTTGTAACGATAGTTCGCGCATCTGTATTTATGACTACTTTTGATATCTGCGGTACTGAAATTAAACTATCCAAAATCCATTGAAACAAAGGCTTGTTTTGAAAGAGTTTAAAATTTTTGCCTTTAACTCTTTCGCTGTTTGCTTTCATTGGCAGAAGGGCAACTATTTTTAATGGTTCTAGCATCTTTAGTTATTATGTTCTTGAAATATTACTTTTCTCATTCTTAATGAAGTTTTCGTGGATAGAAATAGATTTCTTTCAACTGAGTAGATAATTTCCTGTGTTCATGATTACCGTAATACGATCCCCAAAACTGCATTAGTCTAAACATAAAAATTTCGGTAAATTTATGAAAAAATATTTTTTCTCTCATAGCGTTAAGAGAATCAAAATATATAGCAGTGAGCAGGTACCTAGTAAAATCAATAATATTAATTTGCACTTCTGGCATAATTTCTTGGAGAGCTATGGCTTCTCTCTCATAGCGCCTTCTGATCGTTTGCCATGACTCATCATGATGATGGTAAACAGCAGCTTCTGCAATATAAGCGATCGGCATTCCTGCGGAAATTAACTGCTTTCCTAAATACATATCTTCAAGTCCTGTTAGTGACTCATTAAATAGATAGGATTTCCAAATATTTTTCAGTAGCGCTGAGTTGGCATTATTACAAAAAAAACCAGTCTGGGGGTTTTTACTTGTGCTTGGGTAGAATTTCTCAAATAGCAGTTTTTCGCTGTATTTTGAGCTATTTCCACCTAGCTGACGACCATAGGTAAGAACAACACTATCTGTGATTAGGGGTTTGACTAGGTTAAGCAACCAGAATTTGCTTGTGGGTATGCAGTGTCCACTAATAAATACCAAATAATCGCCTGTCGCCGCTGCACAACCAACATTTAAAGAACGCCCAAAGGAAAATTCAGATTTATCAATATGTACAATCCTGCAGGAAAATTTTTCGGCTATTTCTATGGTGTTGTCATTAGATCCTGAATCTACAATGATCACTTCATTTTGAAAATCATCAATAATTTGTGAATGGATCATTTGCAATAGTTCTTCCAAATACCGTTGTTCATTATACGTTCTTATAATGATGCTGGCTAATATGCTCATTGTTTAGCCTCACGGTTCCCGAGAAAATTATCTATGATGCACGGTGGTAAAACCCTGACTGAATTACTTTTTTAGTGGGTCAATGGGTAACTCGTCGTTGCTAAATGTCTCATTCAGTTGTTCGCTTGATTTAATTTGAGCGACAGACTTTCCGTTAAACTTGCTATGTCCATTTACAGATGAAGTATCTGGGTTTGTTCCGTAATAGTCGCCGTAATAGTAGCTGCCTCTACTCTCATTTTGGTCTCCATTGATTACCAATCCCAGCATAGGATGATTCAGTTTTGCTAATACTCCACTAGCGATTTTTGCAGAAGAAGTATCGATTACTCCAAGGCGAGCAACCATTACAATCCCATGAACATGTCTTGACAGCACTAATGAATCGGCTACTGCATTTATTGGCGGAGAATCAATTAAAACATAGTCATAAAGACTACAAAATTTGTCAATTAGTGCTCCCATACGCTGAGACTCAACTAGCACTAACGGGTTTGGTGGTATCGTCCCTGCAGTCAAAACATGAACTCGCTCAGAGAGTTGCTGAATATGTTCATTTACGTCTGAGTCTTCTGTAATTAGATTACTCAAGCCAGATTTGTTTGGCAACTCCCAAATTTTGTGCTGCGTAGGCAAGCGCAAATCAGCATCCACCAGCAACACTTTATATCCTGCTTCTGCTATTGCCAAAGCTAGGTTAGCGGCGACAGTAGATTTACCTTCCTGAGGCAGAGCACTGGTTAGTACAATGGCTTTTAAAGGTCGATCGGTGCTGCTTAAAAACTTCAAGTTGACTCGTAAAGTCCGATAAGCTTCTGCCATCTGGGAATGAGGCTTACTCTGAACGACCAGTTCGGGAGTAGGGCGTTTTTGCAAATTTTGACTGAACTCAGGCTGCTTTACTCCTTTCATTAGGGGTATTGTTCCAAGTAGAGTGGCTAGAGCGTAAAGTTCTTGCAAAACATCAGCAGTTTTAACCGATTTGTCCCTTGACTCTAAAAGTAGAATCACACCAATTGCTAAAAAAGTACTTAGTACTCCTCCAATAATCAAATTAAGAAGTATACGGGGAGAAACAGGATCTGGTTCAAGTATTGCAGCTTGGACAATTCTAATGTTGCCAACATTTTGATTTTCGCTCAGCCTTAAGCTCTGCAAACTCTTTAACAAGGTTTCATAAGTACCCTGAGCAACTCCTCGACGTCGTTCCAGCTCAATAAGAACTTGTTCCAAACGTGGTAAGGTAGCTCTGCGCTGATTATTTGCAAAAATTACAGTGTTGATAGCAGCAACTGCACCCGTGGAAGCTATACGCTCAACTTCAGCTTTGATTAGGGAGTCAACTAACTCTTGCTGCGTGGTACCTGCTTGTAGATCTTGAGCAAAATTAGGGGAGGGTTGTTTACCTTGAACTACTGTACGAACTCTCTCCCCTAGGAGAGTTCTCAATTCAGATTGTTTATCTGCTAAAGCTAGAATTTTAGGATGGTTGGGCTGAAGTTCTGCTCGGGCAACAGCTAGTTCAGATTCCACCTTTTGATACTCTGCCAGAACTGATTGTACGCCAGTGGACTGACTAATTGCATTGCTCACTTGACCACCTTGAGGAGTCATACCCAAACGTTGCTGAAGCGCTGACACTTGGTTTGTAGCAGCAGCACGCTGGGCCTGAGCTTCGGTAAATTGCTCGACTAATTTTGCTTCTATTTCAACTGATGCAGTTCCCTCTGCAGTCAAGTCAGCAATTCTGTTTTGTTCTTTAAAGGCGCGAATCCGAAGATCTAAGTTGCGAAGCTCTGCATTGATGGCAGGCAACTGCTGTTCAACGTATTTCCTGGCAGAAGTTAAATCTTCTCGGTTGTCTATTATATTTTCGCGTTTATAAATGTCGATCAGCGTATCTACAACGTGGACTGCTTCTTGCGGATCAATACTCTTGTAGCTAATTTCCAGAATGTCAGTGTTTCGCAGATTGTTAACGTTTAGATTTTGCAGAAAAGTCTCAGCATCTAAGATTTCCCCCTCGTAATCCCTTAATTTAAGGGTGCGTATCACATCATTGACAATCGGCAAAGAGCGAACGATGGCAGCTTCGGTTTCAACAGGGCTGCTGCGGGCAGTTAGCGAACTCAGAGATCCTAAGTCTTGGCTTCCCAGTCCTGTAAGATCTGAAGCGGCATTACCCTGCTTCAGCAATATCTGCCCATTAGCCTCATACACTGGCTGCTTCGTAAAAGTGTATACGGCTGTAACAGCCATCATGGATCCAAAAGCAGCAAGCGCAAAAATCCATCGCCGCTGAATTGCAGGCCAAAAGCGCTGAAAATCAATAAGGTCTTCTTGAGACTCCATAGGTCAGATAGTAGTTGGTCAAGAAACTCTTAAGTTTGCACCTAACATCAAAGTGTCATTATAAGGAGATACAGCCCTTTACGCAACGGTTATGCACAATAATGAGATAGAGGGAAGTAGATTAGACGCAGTTTACTCGATATCTTTTATGATATAAATTATCTTTGAAGGAAATAACTTAAAAAGTAATTTTTATGCCTTGAGATAGAATGACCTCAATCGAATTACCCACTATTAAAACCATGGAAAGTTCAGAGTACTTGCTGATTCAGCCATGGTTTAGTACACCAGGTCATCCAGCAATGAGTCTCGTAAGGACTTATCGAGCTACTAAATCTAGCGTTAATTCTAAAGTTGTAGTATATCTACCTAAAAGTTTTAATATTTCAAAGCAACTTGATGACTATGTGTCGGAGTGCAATGCAGTTAAAATATCGAGCTCTGCATGGCAGGAATATTTATTTGGAACATTAGCGACTGGTAGCTGGGCATGTATAAATCATCTGGCTCAATCAAGAAACACAGGAACACAATCATTCGTTTTTTTGTTGGATGCAAACCTTTATATTCTTTGTTTAGCTTTAAGTTTCTTTAAAGTTGATCCAGAAAGACTTGACGTTTTATGTATGGTTGGGCCTGAGTTTTTTCAATCAAGTTATGCCGAGAAACTAGTCAAGTGGAACTTAGTTAAAAGACTTTTTTATTATAAATTCTTTCGGTTATTTCTCCGCACTCCAGAATTAGCAGAATCATGGAAAGAAGAACTACCAGATTTTAAGCATAAAATAGATTATTTACCTTCGCTGGAATTACAAGATATAAATATTGAAGAATTTAAAATTTATATACAAAAAAATAGTTGCCTTGCAGCAACAGGCGACAAAACAGAACGTATTTATTTAGTCTCGGGTCAAATTAGGATCGAGAAATCGATTGAAATCCTTATTAAAACATTTGCTCAATTAAGTTCTTTTGAAAAACTTCGTATTTTTGGAGCAGTTACTGATAGAAAAGTTTCAGAGATAATAGAGAGCCACAAATCGCGTTTAAATATTATTGTAAGAAACGAATTTTTAACTGAAAGTGAAATGGCAGCTGAGTTCAGCAATGCGCATTATAACTTATTGCTTTACAATCCTTGGGATCATCGAATGGAATCAGCAATGCTATTTATGTCTCTAAAGTATAATTTACCCGTTGTTTGCTTTAATAATGGATGGCTAGGCGATCGAGTTGTGAATGAAGGACTAGGCTGGACAATTGAACTAAATCAATTATCTAACCTGAAAGACTTTTTGATTTCACTACCACTCCCGAACTCTAATGCTTATAAAGTAATTTGCAGTAATATAAGCAAAAGCTTGATTCGCTACTCAGCGATGGAAAATACCGATATTTTTTTAAGAAAAATTGGTTGGAAATAATTATGAATATTACTAATTATTTGATACTTCTTGGTGAGGGTTTCTCTGACTTTCCTACATTATTAAAGAAGATTTTAAATCCTAGGCTAGTTTCTTTCATAATGTGTAAAAATCTTAAATCTTTTGCTTCATCGAAGCTAGCTAGTCAACTTACTAGAATTATTGATATTGGGGCAAACGAGGGACAGTTTGCTTTTATGGCAAGATACTCTTGGCCAAACGTTCGAATAGATTGTTTCGAGCCAGATCCATCCGCTTTTCGCGAGTTAATGAAAAATCATTCATCGGATCAACAAATTCAATTCTATAACTTTGCTGTTGGTTCTGAATCAAGCGAAATCCTTTTGAATTTAGGTGAGACGAGTGCTCAGAACTCATTATTGCATGAGTATGGCAAGAATATAAAAGATAAAACTATTGTTCCTATTAAAAAACTAGATGATGTATACGCTGACACAAACTTAGGTATTATTTTACTCAAGGTGGATGTACAGGGATATGAATTAGAAGTCCTCAAAGGAGCAACATGCCTACTTAGTCAGATCAACTTTATTCTTATTGAATTATCTCTAGCTAATTTGTTTGAGCATGGAGCGGAGATTGACATTGTCTGGCAGTTCTTAAAAAACTATGGTTTTGTTTACCACAGTATAATCGATCAGTACAGAGATCCAATTAGTCAAAGAATTGTCCAAATTGATGTTCTTTTTGAGAATGCAGGATAATTTGCGATGAAAATTTCAATTATTGTCCCCAATCGGAACTATGCACAATATTTGCCTGCTTGTTTAGATAGCATTGCAGCACAGACATATAACAACATTGAAGTTTTACTTGCGGACGGTAAATCTGACGATGGCAGCCAAGAAATTATGGAACATTACTCAAGACAATACGGGTGGCAAATTTATAGTTACTCTGATACAGGCCAAGTAGATGCATTAAACAAAGGTTTAGAGATGGCTACGGGTGATATACAGGGGTGGCTAAACTCTGATGATATTCTTTTATCTAAGCGATCGCTGGAAAAAGTTGCTCAGAGTTTCAATGATTATATAAATCTCGATATTGTAAGTTTTGGTGGATATTATCTAGACAAAGATGGTAGATACCTGAGACCAACTAAACTATATTTTCATCCTTTATTTCGCCAATCTGATTTAGGTTATAGGTATGGTTTCTTACAGCCTTCTACGTTCTGGCGCAAGTATGTTTATGACGATTTAAAGTTAGATCCGTCATTTCCATATACTTTCGACTGCGATTTCTTTGTTCAGGCTTCCAGAAAATATAATATGCTAATTGATCAAAATTGCTATATTTCCGGATATCGATTGCATGGCATGAATCTTTCAGTGGGAGTTAAACATGAAAGAATTAAAGAACTAGCAAAACTTGATCAAAAACTAGTTGGCTCTCCTTTTCGCACTTCACACCTGAATTTTCTGGCTTTTTTGGTCAAAACCTTAAGTTATCTGCCTGAGAGGCAAAGAGACATTCTTACGAAATTAATTTATTTCGCAAACAATCTGCTTAGTTATTTTACAGTTTACAGATCTCCTTCAATTTAAATCGTTGTTGCTCTTGTGGTTTAATGCTTGATATTTAAAGTAACATCCTAAATTCTAGTCCTTTTATATTTATCATAAGATATACTTCTGAACACATTGACTTTAGATGGATTGAGCTTGTAGGTCGCTGTAGGTATGCACCATGAAACGCCGCCACTTTCTTAGATGGTTTGGATTAGGGTTCTTAGCTAATTCTTCTACTTTGCTGATTGGTATTAAGCAAAAGTTTGTATCCGCAGCTCCGCAAAATTCTCCTAAGCAGACTGTCTTTTATGTCTCTGTTAATGGGAACGATGCTTGGACGGGGGGGGTGGCAAATCCAAATCAAACTAAAACTGACGGCCCTTTTGCTACTTTGGAAAGAGCGCGAGATGCCATCCGAAAGATTAAAGGTCAACGATCTGGTACTCTAAATCAGTCTGTCACGGTCTTCATTCGAGGTGGTACATACTTTTTATCCAAACAATTTGAATTCACCGCTGAAGACTCTGGGATGCAAAAATTTTCTATTACTTATAGAGCCTATCAGAATGAGAAACCTATTATTAGCGGAGGCCAACGTCTCAAAGGTTGGCAACAGGTTGTTTTAAATGGCAAGCGGTTATGGATGATAGAAATCCCTCAAGTTAAAGGCGGGCAACGGTTTTTTCGTCAACTTTGGGTAAATGGGCAAAGAAGACCCCGCGCCCGTTACCCAAAGAAAGGCTATTTAAAAGTAGCCGAAGTCCCTGATGCGACTGCTGCGACTCCCTGGAATGTGGGACAGTCGCGCTTTAACTATTTTCAGGGAGATTTGAAGAACTGGAGTGGGCTTGAAAATGCTGAAATCGTGATCATGACCCGATGGGTTGAGTCCCGACTTCCGATTGCTCGCATAGACCCATCCCAGAGGCTTGTATATTTGGGTTTACCTAGCTTTCAAAAAATGGAGCCTGGTAATGCTCAAACTTCAGGGGCGGCAGTTTACTACATTGAAAATATTGTGGAAGTTTTGGATACTCCAGGTGAATGGTGTTTAGACAAGAGGCTCGGTAGGCTTTACTACATGCCGAAACAGGGTGAAGATATTAAGGCAGTAGAGGCAATTATTCCTCGATTATCTCGCTTAATTAACCTGCAAGGAAATCCAGCAAATAGCAAATTTATTGAGCATTTGACGTTTCAAAATCTGACCTTTGCCCATTCTGAGTGGTATTATCCCGCCGATTCAAAACGGCATGGCTCTATTCAGGCAGCCGTCAGTGTACCCGGAGCTATTTATGGAGAAGGGATTAGATCTTGCACTTTTCAAAACTGTCAGGTTACTCATGTCAGTAATTATGGAATTGAATTTGCTAATGGTTGTACAAATAATTCAGTAGATAGTTGCTTAATGTCTGACTTAGGAGCGGGAGGAATTAAAGTTAACCAAGGAGCTAGTGCGACTAAAATTACCAAGTGCCAAATTAAAAATGGAGGCAAAATCTTCCATAGTGCGGTAGGAATTTTAGTTATGAACTCACCCAATAATCTGATTTCTCGTAATAATATTTCTGATTTTTACTACACTGGAATTTCAGTCGGCTGGACTTGGGGCTACGAACCTAGTCCGACAAAAAACAATATTGTTGAATTTAATAATATTCACCATATCGGCCTGCTCTCAAATGGTGATGGGCCGATCCTTAATGACAAAGGTGGAATTTACATCTTAGGAGTACAGCCTGGAACAGTAATTCGGGGAAATGTTATTCACACGATTGATGCATACTCGGCTGGAGCCTGGGGCATTTATTTGGATGAAGGAAGTTCGCAGATTCTAGTAGAGAAGAATGTTGTTTATCGGACGAGAGATGGAGGGTTTCATCAACACTATGGAAAGAATAACTCTATTCGTAATAATATTTTTGCTTTCGGACGGATATCGCAAATAACGCGATCCAAGTTAGAGAATCATTCGAGCTTTACCTTTGAGCGTAATATTGTCTATTGGAAAGAGGGACAGTTGCTTTCGGGCAAATGGGATGATGCTAATTATGCTTTTGACCATAATCTTTACTGGAACGTAGGTAAGCGTAATATTTTATTTGGCAAACTCTCTTGGCAAGAATGGCAGAAAAAGGGAATGGACATACATTCCTTAATTGCAGATCCGCTGTTCACGGCTCCTGATAAGGGAGACTTTCGCTTGAAACCTGGTTCGCCTGCTTCAAAACTGGAAATTGGTAAGTAGCTCTTTGCCCCCTGAAAGCCCCATAAGTTTGGTCGGGTTAGGACTACCGAAGAAAGCTTTTTTCAAATAAACTGGCAGAATAATGCTCGCTGATCGCTTTGTCTAAAGGCCGACGATCGCTAGCCTAGGTGCTGGCTCGCAAGCGGATACACGTTAAGATTATCCATACATATCTTTTCTTCCCATGCCTCAACGGTTTTCTTGGATACTGCCTCAAGAGTTGGCGGTAGGCTCGTTCCCAGATGCGACATCTTCAGTCGGGAAATTACGCCGGATGAATATTACGGCTGTTCTCTGCCTCAATCAAGAAACAGAATCATCAGTCCCGGCAGAAGTTTATCATCAGTTTCTTTGGGAGCGGGTCGCCATTCCCGATGGCAATACAGGCGGCATTCCTGACCTGGCCCACTTTGCCCAAGCCCTAGAGATCCTCACCAGATGGCGAAATAAAGGACACACGGTCTATGTCCACTGTCTGGCTGGGGTGGGAAGATCACCTTCGGTCTGTGCTGCCTATCTGGTGCATCAGCACAACATGCCTTTGGATGAGGCGATTCAATTTGTCAAAGATCGCCATAGCTTTGCTGCCCCTGATCAACATCAGGTAAGGGTAATGAAGCAGTTTTTCAGTACAGTAAACTCGGAAATTCCGACAGTTAACTAATCTGATTGCCATTATTCAAACATAGCGTCTGAGAAATCACTGCACTCGTTGGAGCGCGATCGCTCTCGGGTCAATAATCTTTTGCCCTTGATTCGGAAACTTAATCGCTAGGCAAATTTTGTCATCCTTGCCAAATACGTGGGTGATTTGACCTGGCCCAAACTCAGGATGAATCGTCCGATCGCCCACCTGCCAATCCCCTGTCGGGGCGGACGATGCTTTTGCTAGAGCAGGTTGGAAGGGCTGCTTAGCCGCAGCCCTTTTAGTTTTTCGCTGCCCAGCCCCAGCTCCATTGCCGATTAGGAGCTGCTTGGGCAACTCTTCTAAAAAGCAAGAAGGGCTAGCCGGTTCCCGGGAACCATACAGCCGTCGTTCGCGGGTGTGGGTCATAAATAATTGCTCTTGGGCCCGGGTAATCCCAACGTAGCAAAGCCGCCGTTCTTCTTCTAACGCGGCTGGGTCATCCAGGGAGCGAAAGTTCGGAAATAGCCCCTGCTCTAGACCAACCAAAAACACAACCGGAAACTCTAGCCCCTTCGAGGAGTGCAGGGTCATCAATGAAACCGCCGTCTGTCCTTCTCCCAAATTATCTAGGTCAGAAGCGAGGGCCGCACTTTCTAAGAACTGGTTGAGGGTAGCTTCTAGATTTTCCTCTTCAAACTGCAAAACGGCGTTGTAGAGTTCTTGCACGTTGGCCAGCCGCTCTTCGGCTTCATCGGTACTTTGGTCTTGCAAATCTTGCGTGTAGCCAGACAACTGTAAGACTTCTTGCACCAAGGCAGAGGCCGAAACAGAACTGGCTTGAGCCTGCAAATCCTCAATCATTTGCGCAAATTTGACAATCGGGCGCGCCGATCGCCCCGCCAAGGTCTTAACCGAAGTTTCATCCCGAATAATTTCCCACAGCGGCACCCCCAGTTCTTGAGCGGCTTGGACAAGTCGATCAACGGTGGTTTTACCAATCCCCCGCCGGGGCGTGTTGATCACCCGTTTGAGGCTGACGGTATCGGCCGGGTTAATAATCAGCCGCAGGTAGGCAATCACATCTTTAATTTCGCGCCGATCGTAGAACTTGAGTCCGCCGACCACGGTGTAGGGCACCCCCCAGCGCACCAGCACTTCCTCAAACGGACGCGATTGGGCATTGGTTCGGTAGAGAATCGCAAAGTTGCCCCAGTTGAGTTCCTGCTGCTGCTCCAAGCTGCGGATTTGATCGACGACAAACTCGGCTTCTCTAATTTCGTCATCCGCCCGCTGGCACTGGATCGGTGCCCCGGCTGGGCGAGTTGGCTTCAGGATTTTGTCAATCCGCTCTGTGTTGTTGTCAATCAGATGGTTGGCGGCCGCCAGGATATTTTCTGTCGAGCGATAATTCTCCTCTAGTTTGACCATGGTGCGCGTATCGTCATCGGGCAGGCGATCGCCAAAATCCTGCTGAAAGTCGAGCAAAATCTTAAAGTCGGCGGCCCGAAACGAATAAATTGATTGATCGACATCCCCAACCACAAACACCGAGCGATTTTGCTCTGCCCAGCTTTTAAACGCCTGCGGCTCGGTTCCATTCGTGGTCAGCAATCGAATCAGATCGTACTGAGTCCGGTTGGTGTCTTGATACTCATCGACCAAAATATGATGAAAGCGCTGATGCCAATACGCCAACACCTGTTCGTTCTGCTGTAATAACTGCACCAAAACCAGAATCAGGTCATCAAAATCCAGCCCATTGTTGGCGGCTAGGGCATCTTGGTAGGCGCTGTAGACGCTGGCAATCACCCGGCCGCGAAAGTTGGGCTGCTCTCGCTCTAAATCCTGGGGCGACCAGCCCTGATTTTTAGCGTTGCTAATCGCATAGCGCACCGATCGCGGCTCAAATTTGCGCTCGTCAAGGTTGAGCTGATGAATCACAATTTCTTTAATTAGGCTCTGCACATCCGATTCATCAAAAATTGAAAACGTGCTCTGCCAGCGCCGCCCTTTGCTGTCTTGATACTTTTCAATTTCAAACCGAAGAATCCGGGCGCACAGACTGTGAAACGTGCCCACCCACAAGTCTTTGGTAATAGTCTTGTAGACCTGCGATCGCAGCTTTGTCTGCTCGTGCTTAGCTAATTCTTCTAGGGGTTTACCATACTTTTCTTGGGCAGTCCGCTCCGCAAACAGCTTTTCAATCCGCTCCTTCATCTCTCTGGCGGCTTTGTTGGTAAACGTCACCGCTAGCAGATTTTCCGGTGCGACTCGATGGGTCAGCACCAAATTAGCAATCCGGTAGGTGAGGGCCCGCGTTTTGCCCGAACCTGCCCCCGCTACCACCAGCAGCGGCCCGCAGTAGTGCTGCACCGCCTGGCGTTGAGAAGAGTTCAGCAAGCTCAGAAAGTCTGGAGTTGAAGGCATGGGCGATCAATAAGCGAGATTTGCAGCAATACTTTAGTATGTTACTCCTGACCTTCCCAATCATGGGGCGCAAGGCAGTAGGGGGCAATGGCGCTAACGCTCTAACGAGGCTCGAATCCGTTCTCGAAAGAGGCGCACAGTTGCCCTTTGACCGATTTCTTTACTTCGCTCGATCAGCTCAGGTACTTCAGCAATTGGCAAACAGGGAAAAGCTAAGCTGCGATCGCTCAATCGATATTGACCGTCACTGAGCAGATACACCGCAAACGTTTTTTGAGCGTAGCGCCACAGCTCAGGAACACCGAGCGCAGCATATATATCAAGTTTGTCCAGAGAAGAATGGGTGTAATCTGACTCAATGACCAAATCGGGCGGTGGATCGTCTGGCAACCGAATCTTTTGTCCTCGGACTCGCCGTTCATTCTGGATATAAAAACAAGAGTCGGGTTCAACTGCACGGGATAATTCTTCACGTTCTAAGGTTAGCGAACCCAAGCTTCTCAGTTCGATCCCTAACTGATCGACAATTGCGGTTACAAAATCTTCCAGTAAGCGTTTTGGTTCTTCATGTTCTTCTAAGGGCATTCTGAGTTCTAGCACTCCTGGGGCGTAGGCAATTCTCCAAGCACGACCGTCTCCCACCTCTGCCATCAGCGCCTGATAGGTTGACCAACTCACCCCCTGCAATATCAGGCCACCTTGATTGCTGCTGGCTTGAATGTTCTCAAGCTCTAACTGGCTAGGGACATAAGCAATTCGATAACCCCGATCTGCTGTTATCTCCGCGATGAGGGTTTTGAAGGTTGGCCAGGTAACCCCGTCCAAAATTATTTTGGTTGTTGTTCGAGAGTTTGGGGCGATCGCAACCATACTAGGTTTCCTACCTATCTATTGGCATTATAAACGCCCATTTTTATTGACCGTACAATAACTAAAGGCGCTTGGCAGCGGTTCACAATAGTAGTTGAGCAGGTTCAGAAAGTCTGGAGTTGAAGGCATGGCCGATCAATAAGCGGGATTTGCGGCAATAGTTTAGTATGTTACCGCTTGAATTTGCCAGCTTGCCTGCGGAGGCTCCATGCTTTATCTGATTTTGATTTGGAATTTTCTAGCGATCGCCTGCTTTTTGCCGGGGGCGTTTCTGCTCCAATCATTGCGGGATAAATGTTTCATAGAGAATAAAAATTCTGCCATCCTAGCAATTTGGCTGGGCTTGGTCATGCACTCCGTTTTATTGATGGGACTGTCGGTTATTACACCGTTGTCTTTTTCAGTTGGCATCGCCGTACTGACCGCAGTGGGTGCCTTGAGTTTAATTGCTAGACAGACCCGACAGACAGTTGCTGACCTCTTCCGACAAATTTCACCGCTACGGCTGGGAATCCTTTTCGGCTTAGAAATTGCCGTTGCCGCCTACGCAACCCGGACATGGATTGGTCTGGCGCCTAGCACTTACGACTTGGGTTTATATCACTTTGGCACTATGAAATGGCTGGCAGAGTATGGCGCATTGCCAGGCTTAGGGCTAATTCACTTCCGGTTTGGCTTTACATCAGCTTGGTTTGCTTTGGCGGCTGTGTTTAATCATGGGATTCCTCAAGATCGGGGCTATGCAGTTTTAGGGGGATTTGGATTTTTACTAATCCTGGCTCAATTCGGAATTAATCTGGTCAACTGCTATCGCCAACCTAAAGACTTAACCAGTTGGTTTTTGGTGACAATTCTGCTCCTCTACTTGCCGTTTGTGATCAAGTGGGAAATGCCAGTTTCGTCTACACCAGATTTACCAGTGATTGTGTTGACCTACCTGGTGGGCTGGTGCATTTTGGCGATCGCCAACTCTTCCAACTCAGACCTACCCGCTCACAATTCAGGATTGAATGCAGCTTTAGTGCCGCTGATTC
The DNA here is from genome assembly GCA_019359715.1 of Aphanocapsa sp. GSE-SYN-MK-11-07L. Taxonomy (GTDB): domain Bacteria; phylum Cyanobacteriota; class Cyanobacteriia; order Thermosynechococcales; family Thermosynechococcaceae; genus JAHHGS01. The sequence continues at coordinate 143,235 of JAHHGS010000011.1, forward strand.
TATCTGCTGGCGCAGTTACAGTCAAATTGAGTGGATTACCGCTGTTAGGCGTAGCGATCGCCTTTTATCTGACTCGTTTAAACCGAAATCACAAACGCCAAGATTTAATCGCGGCGGGTCTGGCGGTGATTATCCCGTTGCTGGCTTTGCTAGCTCAGGGCATTGTGACAACTGGCTGTATGCTTTACCCAGCCATTTCTGCTTGCTTACCCCTGCCGTGGTCACTGGGGAATGACCATGTGATCGAACTTTCTAAAATCATCCGAGTCTGGAGCCGCTGGTCTGGCCCTACCCCGGCAGGACAAGATCCAGATCAATGGTTAGGGCACTGGCTAGCTTACGAAGGTGAAGCTGCTATTTTACTAGTCTGTAGCGCGATCGCGGTTTTGTGGTTAGTTAGACGACCCACCAAAATTTCGGGGCAGTTCTGGCTGACGGCGATCGCGGTTCTGGGCATTTTGATGGTGATGCTGGGCGGGCCAACCCTCAGATATGGCTTAGGCTACTTCTGTTTATTACCCGCTTTTGTAGCTGCCTTTTATTGCCAAACTAAACCGATGATTTCGCTCAGTTTAGTTTTGGGCCTGCTGAGCGGGATGGATTTATGGATGGGTGCGACCAACAACAGGTTGCTTTTTCTGGCCTTTCTGCTTGCTATTAATGTCGGCTTGTATTTCAACAAAAATGTCCTTTCTGAGCAGCTATCTCTGGGGCTAATTATGCTATTCGGGTTGATTTTTGTTGGCAATACAACCTTTGAAACAACAGCTTTAGCTGCATCTATCGACATCAATGCTCAAAAGCAAGCAAACACCTATCTCTGGCCAGTCCAACTGCCTGTTCCTCCCCTCCAAACGAAGCAAGTCAATGACCTTCCTTACCGTAGTCCGATCTCTGGCAATAGCTGTTGGGGGGCTAAATTACCCTGCACATTTGCCCCCACCCACGCAACAACTCGACTCCGCCAACCCAACCAGGGAATTGCAGGCGGATTTGTACGGGATGCAGCTAAATAATGGCGATCGCAGGATGCTTAACCTCCCGCTTAACTTAAGTTTAATATTCGCAAGCAGACGCAACCCAGTTAGTGGGCAAAAGAGCTTAACAGGTAAGGTTTTTTCACTCTTACTATTAGTGATTTTCAGCTTACTGATTTGCTCTCGTCCTGCTTTTGCCCTCGACCAACCTATGCCAATCTATATCAACCCTGAGAGTGCTGAAGCAGCAGACACAAATTTAGGCACAAAGGCCTTCCCGCTCAAAACGATCGCGGCTGGATTAAAACAAGCCGTCAGACAGAGAAATAAGGGCGTTGCTGCGCAAATTTTAATTTATCCTGGCGTTTATCGAGAAAGCCTGTCCCTGGACTTGAAGGGTAGCTTGACGGATGCGGCGATCTCGCTAGAAGCTTTGCCCACGACTGAAAGCGCTGCTGTAATGATTACTGGCTCCGAAGTCTGGGATGACTGGAGCCAATCTAAAAATACTGCCATTTATACCCACCCTTGGCGGTCTGATTGGGGCTTGGCGGGCAATCCGTGGCAAGAGTATGAAATTGATTTGGCTCCAATTGTGCAAAGGGGGGAGATGATATTTGTCAATGGTCAACTGATGCAGCAAGTGCTTAGCTTGGCGGAACTGACTGCGGGTCGTTTTTACATCAGCGAACCGGAAAACTTGGTTTACCTTTACCCTAGCGATCGCCTAGATCTTGAGCAGGCAAATATAGAAGTTGCCACTCAAACGGGGATTTTTCGACTTACCAATGCCAGCAATGTTTCGATTAAAGGGATTACGTTTAAGCATGCTGCGGGAGCATTTTCGGCGGCGGCTTCAGTCTCAAACTCCACCAACTTTTTGATTGAAAACTGCCAGTTTGTTTGGAATAACTGGGCAGGTCTGATCATCTCTAACTCACAAAATATAACTGTGCAAAATAGCCAAGCAGAGCACAATGGGCTGAAGGGCATCACCGCAAATCACATTACTAACTTAAATTTGACAGATGTTTCTAGTTCCTACAACAACTGGCGTGGGGCTTGGGGTGAATTCTATGACTGGGATGCAGGGGAAAAGTATTTCTATATTCATGGCGGCAGGTTTGAAAATTATCGGGCGATCGCCAACCTTTCAGCAGGTCTATGGCTAGACACTGATAATCAGGATATTGTGATTGATCATGCTTTCCTAGCCAGTAATGCAGTCACAGGATTGTTTTTAGAAGCTGGCCCTGGCCCAATTACCGTCAAAAACAGCATTATCTGCAATAACTATCAAGTTGCTGATAATTACCTGCAAACGCCAGGTTTATTTGCCTGGTCTGCGGCTAACGTCACAGTTGAAAACAACTTGATTTTTGGCAACGAATTTGCTCAGGTTGGCATTCGTGATCTTTATCCTCGCCAGGTGGAAGGTAAGCCCAATCAAACTGGAACGTTGGTGTCTCAAGATTGGCAATTTAGAAATAACGTGATTATCAATACCAGCCCAGATCAAAAGCTGCTCGTCACCTTGAAGGCAAAGCCTTTTTTAGACTCTCTGCAATCCGACAACAATATGTGGTCGGTTGCTGCCAAGCCAGCTTTAGATCAAGCAGTGACTCCGTTTCAAATTGAGCAAAGCCAGCTTACTTTTCAACAATGGCAATCTGACTGGGGAAAAGATCAAAACTCGATTTTCTTAGATGCTCAGACCCAGCCATTCTTGCCAACTCCGCCTGCTGATTAGCCCAGGAACTACGCTACTTGATTTGTGAATCATCATTTATGCTGAGAGATAATCTTGGAATCTTTTCACCGATTGGGTTAACCTCGATCCATATATCTGCTATTTGTCTGTTCTGCACGTTTGCTGCCGCCCTATGACGATTACCTTTTTAGAACGCCTGCATAGCCCCGATCGCCCCGTGATTGTCTTCGATGGCGCAATGGGGACGAACATTCAAGCCCAAAACCTGACGGCGGAGGACTTTGGCGGTGAAAAGTATGAGGGCTGCAATGAGTATTTAGTCCACACCAAGCCAGAGGCGATCGCCAAGGTACACCGCGACTTTCTGTCTGCTGGGGCAGATGTAATTGAAACCGACACCTTTGGCAGTAGTCCATTAGTGTTAGCTGAGTATGGTTTAGAAGATCAAGCCTACGATTTGAGCAAACAGGCGGCCGCGCTAGCCAAGCATTGTGCGGCAGAGTTTTCGACCCCAGATAAACCCCGGTTCGTGGCTGGTTCGATTGGCCCTGGCACCAAACTGCCCACGCTCGGACACATTGGCTACGATGCCCTCAAAGATGCCTATGAAATCCAGGCGGAAGGACTATTTGACGGTGGAGTAGATTTATTTATCATTGAAACCTGCCAAGATGTGCTGCAAATTAAGGCAGCTCTGAATGCAACTGAGGCTGTGTTTGCCAAAAAAGGTGGACGGCGACCTTTGATGGTGTCTGTAACCATGGAAGTCCCCCAGGGCACGATGCTGTTGGGGACTGACATCAGCGGCATGTTGGCAATTTTAGAGCCTTACCCAATTGATATTTTGGGTCTTAACTGTGCTTCCGGCCCAGATAAGATGGCAGAACACATCAAGTATTTGACTGAAAATGCGCCTTTTGTCGTCTCTTGTGTGCCGAATGCGGGTTTACCTGAAAACATTGGTGGTCATGCCCACTATAAGATGACCCCGATCGAGCTGCGGATTGCTCTCCATCGGTTTATTGAAGATTGGGGGGTGCAGGTGATTGGCGGCTGCTGCGGAACCCGACCGGAACACATCCAGGCATTGGCGGAAGTGGGTGCGATTCTGAAGCCAAAGGAACGGACGGTGCGGCGATCGCTCACCCCTGGGCATAGCGGGCGCGATATCTTCAGCTATACGCCAGCTTCGGCTTCAATTTACACCGCCCAACCCTATGAACAGGATAATTCCTTCTTGATTGTCGGTGAGCGTCTGAATGCCAGCGGCTCCAAAAAGGTGCGGGAACTGCTGGCTGAGGATAACTGGGATGGGCTGATGGCGATCGCCAAGTCCCAAGTCAAAGAAGGGGCCCACGTCCTGGATGTCAACGTAGACTACGTAGGGCGCGATGGTGAGCGCGATATGCACGAACTTGTTTCGCGCCTAGTTACAAACGTCACCCTGCCCTTAATGCTCGACTCGACGGAATGGCAGAAAATGGAAGCGGCTTTGAAGGTGGCCGGCGGCAAGTGTATTCTTAACTCCACCAACTACGAAGACGGGCCGGAGCGGTTCTTTAAGGTGCTGGAACTGGCCAAAGCATACGGAGCCGGGATTGTTGTCGGCACGATCGATGAAGATGGCATGGCCCGGACTGCGGCCAAAAAGCTGCAAATTGCCCAGCGGGCCTACCGAGATGCTCTGGAATATGGGATTCCAGCCCACGAGCTGTTCTTTGACACCTTGGCTCTGCCAATTTCGACCGGGATTGAGGAGGATCGAGAAAACGGCAAAGCCACGATTGAATCGATTCGGCTGATTCGAGAGCATCTACCCGGCGTTCACTTTATGCTGGGCGTGTCCAATATTTCCTTTGGCTTGAGTCTGGCGGCCCGAATTACCCTCAACTCAATGTTTCTGCACGAAGCCACCCAGGTGGGAATGGATGGGGCGATCGTCTCGGCGGCCAAAATTCTGCCCCTGGCTAAAATCGACCCCGATCATCAAAAAGTCTGCCAGGATCTAATTTACGATCGCCGGGGGTTTGAGGGTGAGATCTGCACCTACGACCCGCTGATCAAGCTGACCCAACTGTTTGAAGGGGTGAGCGCCAAGGACGCGCGATCGGGCAGTTCCCTGACTGATTTACCGATTGAAGAACGCCTCAAGCAGCACATCATCGACGGGGAGCGAATTGGGCTGGAGGACGCGCTCAAAATTGCCCTAGACCAATATCCGCCGCTGGAAATTATTAACACCTTTTTGCTGGATGGGATGAAGGTGGTAGGCGAACTGTTTGGCTCCGGGCAAATGCAGTTGCCGTTCGTGCTGCAATCGGCTGAAACCATGAAGTCGGCCGTAGCCTTTCTGGAACCGCTGATGGAAAAGGTGGAAGGGCAAAGCGACTCCGGTAAGGGCAAATTCCTGATCGCCACCGTCAAAGGCGATGTGCACGACATTGGTAAAAACCTGGTTGATATTATCCTCACCAACAATGGTTATAAGGTAATCAATCTGGGGATTAAGCAGCCCGTGGATGCAATTATTGATGCCTACAATCAGCATCAGCCTGACTGCATTGCCATGAGCGGCTTGTTGGTCAAATCCACGGCTTTCATGAAAGAAAACCTGGCTGTGTTTAACGAACGCGGTATCAGCGTCCCCGTCATTTTGGGTGGAGCGGCCCTCACCCCCAAATTTGTCTATGAAGATTGCCAGAATACCTACAACGGTCAGGTAATTTATGGACGAGATGCCTTTGCTGACCTGACGTTTATGGATCGATTCATGCCGGCTAAAAAGGAGGGCAAATGGCAAGATGCTGATGGCTTTTTAGCCGACTTGGCCCAGTTTAATCAGAAGGGGAGAAAGGCGATCGCTGAAGCCGAATTAGCTCTAAATGGCGGCGCGCCCAAAGCCGAAAAACCCCAGCAGCCAGAGGCGATCGATACCCATCGCTCCGAAGCAGTGAATCTCGATCTACCTCGCCCGACGCCCCCCTTCTGGGGCACAAAGGTACTGACTGCCACCGATATTTCTCTGGCAAACCTGTTCTGGTATTTAGATTTACAGGCTTTGATTGCTGGACAGTGGCAGTTCCGCAAGCCCCAAGATCAATCTCGCGAAGAGTATGATGCCTTTTTGGCGGAAAAGGTCTACCCGATCCTAGACCGATGGAAGCAGCGAATTTTGTCCGAGACACTCTTGGAACCGCAGTTGATCTACGGCTATTTTCCCTGTACCGCCGAGGGCAATTCTGTCCACATTTACGACCCAGCCGTGATTGAGCAGGGTCTGACTCCCCAAGCCGCAACTCCGGCTTTCATCTGGACTTTTCCGCGCCAAAAATCGATGCGGCGATTGTGTATTGCTGATTTCTTCCGCCCGCTGGCTGAAAACCAGTTCGATGTCTTCCCGATGCAAGCGGTGACAATGGGGCATGTTGCTACCGAGGTGGCCCAGGAGTTATTCAAAGCCAATAACTACACTGAATACCTCTACTTCCACGGGATGGCAGTTAGTATGGCGGAAGCCCTAGCCGAGTGGAGTCACGCCCTGATCCGGCGCGAGTTGGGCTATGGCGATTTGGAACCCGATAACATCCGCGATATGTTAGCCCAGCGCTACCAAGGTTCGCGCTATAGCTTTGGCTTTCCGGCTTGCCCAGTCGTGTCAGATCAGTTTAAGCAGATAGAATTAATGGGCTGCGATCGGATTGGTATGTCAATGGATGAGAGCGAACAACTTTACCCAGAGCAATCGACGACTGCCTTTGTTGTCTATCATCCTGTTGCCAAATATTTCAGCGCTTAACAGCAACGGTACAGACTCCTTTAAGTTTGACTCTTTAGGCAGACGTAAACTTGCTGTCGGAATGACTACTTCAACCCCTTTGCCGATTAGCGACTGGGTAACAGCAACCATTGAGCGCTCTTGGCAAGTCGGCAGCTACCAGGCGCTAGAAGAATTTGAGTTGGAGATCGCCGCTTACCTGCAAAATCAATTGAAGCCATAAGATAGTGCTTAAAGACACTAACCTCGGCAGCCCAAAGACACTAACTTCGGCGGCCTAAAGACACTAACTTCGGCACCCAAATGACAGCAACCTCGGCGGGTCATTTTTGAGAAACTTCGGCAGGTAATAT